>CAZYOV010000045.1:0-18083 GCA_964649215.1 uncultured Dehalococcoidia bacterium | reverse complement strand
AGGGAAGTCCTCGTTGAAGTTTCGTATCGTGTATCTGTCCATCTGCTATACTCCTTGATGATAGAGTAGCAGATATCTTACGTGCTGTCAAGGGATAGTTGCCAGTCTGCTTAGTGTGGTAGATGTCCCCGTTGACATCTCCCCAGCCCAGGAGCACAATCGCCCCGGGGCTAATCACCGAAAGGGGGGAGAACCAAGGAGAGGCAGAAAAATGAGGAGATTAGTGGACCTGCCAGCCACGCGATTCATGCTGGCGATGGCGGTTGCCCTACTAGCGCTGCTACTCCTGGACGGCCAGCGCTCGTCCGTCGGCCACGTTGGCGCAGCTCCGAGTGCCTTTTGCCACGTGACCGATGGCGCTTTCACCTCCTGCCCCGACGGCATCCAGGAGTGGTCTGACATTACGCCGGAGTTCTTCAAGGGAAGCAATAGCTACCTCTACGCCGACCAGGCCGACCTAGACCCCGATCATGGTACCCCAACTTCACCCCTGGACACCTTCGTGCTCATGTACGACGAGTGCGCGCTCACCACGCCGTTTGGCTCGGATGAATACTTCCTAGTCCACTTCATGACAGTGGAGCCCGACGAGTTCGGCAAGGAAATGATAGAGCACTGGGCGATCCATATCTTCTCTGATGGCACCATAATGGCCTTCAAGAATAACGAGCTACAAGAACCGGGACGGACGGCGGTGCTCGATGGCATGAGGGGGGCCGCGGGCTTCAGGGTCTCCCCCAACTGTGAGTCCGACCACGTCATCGTCGAATTCCAGGTGCCGTTAAGTGAGGCCGCCGCCTCCGGGATGTCCCATGGCGACTGGGGCTATTCCCTTGACCCGCTCCACTGGACCAGTGACCCGCCCCCGCCGCCTCCGCCCTCGCTCCCACCGCCTCCTCCCGGAAAAGACTTCCTTCCCGGCATTGAGTGCACGCATCAAGTGGCGCCTAGTGGCACTGCCGGGGAGTTTCCTGACAGAACGTCTGATGGCATCGGCACCGTGACCCTGTCCGTCCTCTGCCATCTGTCCAACTCGGCGCTGGACGGCCAGATCTTCGACTGGGAGAGCGCCCCCATACCTGGTTCGTTCCCCGGCTTGTGTTCCGATGACTTCGATTGCGATGGCATCCTCGACTCAGAAGACGGCTGCGCGTCCGTCCCCGGACCGCAGGAGTTTGCTGGCTGTCCCTTCCCGCGATTCCCTGGGGTTGACAGCGATTGGGACGGCACCTCCGACGACCTCGACCTCTGCGGAGCCCTACCCGGGCCAGTAGAGACTGACGGCTGTCCGTTGGTCATCTTCGATGTCGAGTGCACGGCCCAAGGGGACGTGGCGTCCTGGCAAACTGAGAAAGTTGTCACCGCGGAAGGAATTATAGCGAAGTGCGGGGACTCTACAGGCAGTAACCCCTGGCTAGTGTCCGAGTGCCGGGACATGCGCATAACGGTGTCCTTTGCTCAAGGGCTGCCCATGCGACCGCCTCCCATCCTCGTTATTCACACCACTGACTTTCAGCAGAACAACCTGGGCGTATTCTTCAGCATCGAGTCGCTGGCGCCGCCGCCAGGGTGTGAAGGGGCCCCGCCGTTGCCGCTGGCCAACGACCGGGATAGCGATGGCGTCCCCGACGACGAGGACAACTGCCCCGCCGTGCCCAACCCCGACCAGGCAGACGGTGATCTGAACGGCCTAGGCGATGCCTGTCAAATTCCTCAAACCAAGCATAGCACTGCAGCCTTCTTGCAGTCTCTCGCCGACGGGAGCGCCGCCGTTGAGCCGACGCCCCTGGCTGTGGCGGAGGAACCTGAGCCCAAAGAACAGACCGAGCGGATAGTGGAGTTTCGGATCGCCGCGGGTTTGACTGACTCAGCCGCCGAGCTGACGGAGAACTTGGCGGATAGTCTTGTTGTCCTGGGTACCCTTACCGTGAACGAAGGGGAGCAAGTCGAGAAAGACGTGGCCAGGAGCCTCGGTGTGACGGAGGAGGCGGGACCGGACGCTGGCGGGGGCGGTGGCGACTCGATGCTGCTCTGGCTGGCTGTTGGGGCGTTTTTAGGCGCGGCCCTTCTAGGCAGCGGCATCGCTATCTGGCGCCGCTGGAGAGCGTAAGAAACAGGGGTGCATATTCGACGAGGGGCCGGCCACCGGCCCGCCTCCGACGGAACGCGCACTAAGTGTGGTTATTGTAGGGTCCCCGCTGCCTGATACGGACTGCCTTGTTAGCAGAGCCTTTCACTGCGTAGTCTTCTCGTGATCTGGGGCCCGGCCGCAAGGATAGTCAGATAGAAAATAAGGGCGCTTATTTTCAATTTAGTTCGCCCCCCTCTGCGACTTTGGAAATTGCTGCCAGGTAGCGCAACCTCCATTTCAAGCTAGTGGAGGCGGGCCTTCGGCTAACCTCTCTTCGACGAAGGCGCCTATGAGGAAGCCATCCACGTGGATTCTGCAACGGAAAAGAGTCGAGAAGTCTCGTATTTCGCCGAGCTACTACTTTCAAGCGACTAGTTCCAACGATCCTGATATTGAGTTCGACGGGCAGACGCAGCGTCGTGCATGTTATCTTCGTTGCGGTCGCGATGAACCCGGTAGAACCACTCAGGGACCTGCACGTCCTGAGCTCGCAACTTGAACGCCTCGTCTTGCACTCGACGGCAGTCTTCAGCGGTGAGGGTACCGGGCTTCGCGAACTCGGTGCGCCATAGGACAGTGATCTGGGCTTCTATCGCTTCCTTCGCAGCGGCGACTCGCCGATGTGATGCGGCAAGCTCGCCAAAGTCCAGCAATGCAGGCAAGCCTGGCAGCAGGAACGTGACCAGCCAGTCGCTGAGAGACATCTCAAGCGCTACGCCGAAGACAATGGCAATGGCGACGACGGCGCTCATTCCGATTGCTACGAACCAGAAGTAGGCGTCGTGCTGGCGTCGCCCGTAGACTGCGCTGGACCACTGCGCGACGAGGACATCGACGGGCCAGGGCAGGCCCTCGGTTGATGGGTACCAGCCCTCGGCGTGCTGCTGAGCTAGACGCTTATCACCATGAAGCCGCCGAGCTGCGTCTACAATATCCTCTTCGCTCGGTTCGGGCCCCGCGAGTGCCTCGGCCCACGGGATGTCGAACAGACGCGTGTCGAATCGCTCCTGAATGCGTACGGCACAGCCAACCCGGCTACGTTCGGCGGGAATCAGGAGGAGGCGGCTGATGAAGACCCAGAGACCAGCAGCGGCGCCGACGAGTCCGGCGGGAGGGATCGACAACGCGCCGAGAATCGGCCCGGCGATCGCCAGTGTTCCGCTCACCGTGAGACGAAGCCCTTTGTAGAACTTGGCCCGTCGGTACTCTGCGGCGTACGCACGCAGCAACCGACCGGATTCAGCATCCCGTTGGCGCTGGTCGATCGACAGGTGGGTCCTCATCAACCCTGTGGGCGAGGCATGCGGTTCCCGAACAGCTCGCGCCACTTCTCCCCAGCGGCGTGTTCGCTGCCGGCATCCTCGAGGTCAATCGCCGCCTCTGCCGTGCGCTGCCAGCTGCGAAATCGCTGAGCGGCCTCCTGGCGGTCCCAAGCTGTCATGGAGCGATTGACGGCCGGGCCCAACCCGGCCGGGTCAGGCCAATCGTTCACGACTTGGTCCGCGGCACTCGCACAGAACGTGGCGACCTCGTCTTGGTAGCGGCCAAACGGCTCACGCACGAGGTCGAGAGCCATCACTTCGATGAGGAACGACGGGTCGATCGGCTCGCCAGCTTCACGGTTGATGCCCTTGATCATCTTGACAAACGGCACCCACTTCTCGTCACAGGCAGCGTTCTTGGCACTCGTCGCCTCGGCGTGTTTGGAGGGGTCGGTCGAGATCCAGTTGCCGGTTGCGATGTCCGGGATCTCGTAGCCTCCACCGGCGCGGTCGAAGGCCGGGACCACCTCGAATGACATGATCTCCTCAGTGCCGAAGGAGATCACGCATGCGAGGACATCGATGGTGACTCGGCCTGGATACTTCTGATCGAGCGCCGTCCGGAGGTCGCCCAGCACCGCTGACGGAGCCCGTTGGCGAAGCCCGGCCTGATCGCCATCCGGGTCGATGACCGCGAAGATGTCGACGTCCTTGAGCTTCTTTGTCTTCGTATGTCGGTCGTAGCTGCCGGTTAGGAACGCGGTGGTTATCCCCCAGCGTGCGTACAGGTGGTCGTAGATCGCCTCACGGCGACTGGAGGCGAGCTGTTGCTCGGTGAGTGTGATCTCCAAGGCGCTCTTTAGGTTAGTGAAGGCGTCGCTGACATAGCTCATGACATCAGCTCGTGTAGGCGCGGATGGAAGCAGCGGCGTGTGGGCCGGCGGCCAGGGTGCCGAGCGTGACGCTTCTCAATCCAGCCGTTGAGGCCCTGTACGTATCGGTCCATCCTGGGATGTGACGAGGCGTGTAGCGGAACTGGCAAATGATCTTGCAGGTCGTGCCGGCGGGGACCCCCTTGAGCTTGACCCACTGGCGTGCCAAGGCAAGGTGACGGTGCGATAGGCTGGCTGATCCGTCACTGAAGTACTCGATCGGGAACTCGAAGATCGGCTCAACGCGGCCGCTCGGGCGATGGCATTCGACCACGACCTGCGAGAGCGATCCTTCCTCTATCCAAGCCCGGATGGCCGGGTCATAGCTCACGCCCCACTGGCTCATCAACGACCGGGCGGAGATACCCAGGTGGGTGAGGATCTCAGCGATCGCCCCTTCGATCGCGTTGCTGAGGTGCGTAGCCGTATGTGCTCGTGTGATCGTATAGGTCGAGGTAGCAATGGTCATATCACTAGCTCCTCTGTTCTGGATCTAGCCGGCGCAGTTCGACGGTTGTTGCCGATCGCGGGGCACCGATGGCCGACGCCGCCGGTGGCTCGGCGGTCGAGACACCGCTGACTCCCTTGGCGACCTCGTCGACTAGCCCTGCCAGTCCGGCAGGGCGGGGCAGATAGAGCATCCAGGAGTCGGCCGTCGCGGCGCCGGGAACGGGGTTCAAGTTCTCGTCTTCGAGTGCGCGGAAAGCCGCCTCACCGGTAACCGTACCGATGGTGAGATGCAGGGGCGGCGCGATCACGGTGAGCGGCATGCGATCGAGATGGCCAGCCGCAACGAGAGCGAGGCCGGCTGGCGCGACGGCGTCGAAGGTGCGGCGAACGTCCTCTACGTCCATCGTCGTCGAAGGGTCGAGCGTGACTGCTACGAGCTCGGCAATAGCTTCCCACGTTTCCGCCGCCGTCCGGACTGGGCTCGCAGCGAGGTCCCTATGCCGGGACATGGTTTAACTGCCTGGAGTCGGCACCGCGGGCCGTAGCCGCCGCGAGCAAGTCCTCGACCGTCAACTGCCCGGGGTCCATCGCCGTCTCTAGCCGACGGACAGCCGCGTCGGCTACGAGCTTCCGGGCCGATCGGCCGTCCATGCCCACCATGGCGTTGCCTACCTCGCTGAGAGCACTCTCATTAGCGAGGGCGGTCAGCGGTGAAAAGGCAATGGAGTACCCCACCAACGTGTGACGGAGGATAGAGGTGAGCGCCGCAGGCGAAGGGAGCGGCACTTCAATGGCAACATCAGCCCGTGATACAAACGCCACATCGAGGCCAGCCGTGAAGTTCGAGGTTGCGACCGTTACGATATGGGGGTGGTGCAGGGTCAGCTCGTCGAGCGCGGTGAGCACCGCGCCGGTGGCCCGGTGTACGTCCACAGGATTGGCCGCAAGCGACGCCTCGCTTCTCGCGACCGCCATGCTCTCGACCTCGTCAAGAACAACAACCGTTGGCATACCGTCGTTGGCGTGGCCCGGTACGACCTCGCACATGAGCTCCGACACGAGGCGCTGGGATCGGCCGTGGTCGGCGCTCATGAGGCCATGTGGGTTCACGTCGATCAACCGAACCTGACCATCGAGCACGCCAGCGAGCTCCTGTGCCAGCCCGCGTGCGAGGGTCGTCTTCCCCGTGCCTGGAGGACCATAGAGCAGCAGGAGCCCGTGCAGCGCCGTGGTCGTGAAACTCAGACGGCCACGCATCGCCAGAGCGAGGGCAGCATGGCGCAGGAGGCGGTCAGTCACGTCAGGCTCCGTGATGATCGAGGGCCACAGATCCGCGAGGTCGGCATGCTGGGCCAGAATGACTCGGGTTACACAGTCGTCGGCTCGCACAAGGGCAACTCCTTCTCTCTACTCAGGGGCACCTGTTGTCGCCCCAGGGGAGCGGACATCTATTTTACCATACAACGCCTCTAGACTGATCACTTGCGCCTGAGTTATTATCATCCTAGGGATGAAGATCAATGCAAATCCGATTTGCGAGCACAACCTTGGAGCGATGCGTCCACGATGAGTCCTACGCGGCCAAGTTCTGGGGGGCGACGCCTGCGAGCCGATACGCTTACGTTGTGAACTTCCTCGCCTGCATCGATGTCGTGGCGGATCTGGTCAGGTTCGCGTTCCTCGACACAGTTGCCTCAGCGGAGACCACGCGCGGTGACCGGTGGACCGTGTGCCTTGTGGATCAGTGGCGTCTCGTCCTTGAGCTTGCCGACGGTGGGGATACCATCGGGGTCGTGGAGGTCGTGTACTCATGACCAGCCACGATTACACGCTTGATCCAGATCGCCCAATCGCGCCGGGGGAGTATCTCCGTGACGAACTGGCCGCGCGTCACATGAGCCAGATGGATCTCGCGAGGCGCATGGGGCGACCGGTACAAGTAGTTAATGAGATCGTCAACGGGAAGAAGATCCTGACCCAGGAGACAGCGCTGGAGCTGGAGCGTGTACTCGATACACCGGCCTCGGTGTGGGTGAACTTGGAAGCGAAATATCAGCTTGCCCGCGCCCGACACGTTGAATCAGGAAATCTTGAAAGCCAAGCGGAATGGCTCGATCACTTTCCCGTTCATGAGATGGAGCGCAGAGGCTGGATACCCGCCGGGAGTGGACCCGGCGAAAAAGTCCACTCACTCCTGCAATTCTTCGGAGTGGCATCGTTTTCTGGCTGGGAGGAGTACCAGCAGGCACTCGGCTTCCGGATCACCGGCAAGGCAAAGCTCGACATCGGGGCCCTCGCTGCGTGGGTGCGTAGGGGCGAACTCGAGGGTGCCAACTTTGCCACTGCAGACTATGACGAAGGTCGATTTCGACAGGCTCTCGATCTCGCCCGAGGTCTGACGACAAAAGCTCCGGAATCCGCCTGGACGGAGCTGCAAGAAGTATGCGCGGCTGCCGGCGTTGCAGCGGTTGTGGTACGGGAGTTCGCAAAGATTGGGGCAAACGGCGTGGCTCGATGGCTCACACCGAAGAAGGCGCTGATTCAGCTCAACCTGCGCTATCGCTGGGCGGACATATTCTGGTTTACGTTCTTCCACGAGGCAGCTCACGTGCTAATGCACGAAACCCGACGCGTCTTCGTTGAGATCGAGGGTAACCCCCGTCGCGACCCGCAAGAGTCAGAAGCTAACCGGCTCGCAGAAGAGCTGCTGATCCCCTCGGACGCGTGGGAACAGTTCATTCTGCAATCCGATTTTGACGCCAACAGCATCGTCGCGTTTGCACATGAGATCGGCATCAATGCGGGAATCGTAGTCGGTCGCCTCCAGCATCTAGAGTTGATATCTTGGCGTTCCAACCTCAACTCGATTCGGGCGCGCCTGACCTGGGCCTAGGGACAAGATTGGTAATCGCCCGATGTAACAGCAGAATTTGGGCGCGAGGGTCGCGCGTCAAGGCGAGATCAAGCGCTCGTCAGCAGGGGGATGAGTGCGACCTCTTGGTCTCGATACGGGGTGCCGTCGGGACAAGGACACGGTGGAAACTGTTCGGATAGAGACAGGGGGCATTGATGGCCCGCGGAATGCGTGGTCTAGGGCCACCGGAGTATTTGGCGTTCGCGCATAGACGGCGCGACCTAAACGAACTCCTGTGGCCAGCCTTAGTATCGTTCCGCGACTACAGGGACAGATGGATTCAGGCAGGTCGTCCTCTGATAGATACAAATGTCAATGCAGGAAGTGATGAGCCCCTTCGATTCGACCCACGGAGGGTATTGAGTGAGGAGGGTCATCAGAGATTCGTCTCAGCGCTGCTCCGATCGATCGTGACCACGATCGCAGCGGAGTTCGAGCCCTTCATCGATGCATTCTGGAGGCGCATTCATCGCGATCCCTATTTCACTGCACGGCAAAAGACGCAGTTATTCGATGCAACCCAGATCCAGCAGATTCTAAATGAACTTAGTCAGACTGCGACTGGCACCCATATGATGCACAAGGCCTTCGCGCGTGAGCTGACAACAGAGCTTGCTCGGTTTACGCCCCCATACACTGCTCACCTGGTCGCCTTGCAGTCTTACTTTCGTGAGATCCGCAACTCTCTTGTCCACAATGGCGCCATGGCTAGCGGGAGGCTCAAGACTAGTTCGGATAACCTGCGGGGATTGTCAATTAAATCCGCCGGCTATTGGCGAAGGCACAAGTTTGATGTCCGCTATTACAAGACGGGCGAGCGTATCGAACTGACTCCGCGAACGACCATTGCCATGATGCACTTCTTGAACGAGTTCGTCGAAATGCTTGCCAGCCATCTTGCTAATGGCCGCCTGGGAGAGGCTATGTTCGACGAGCGGCTTGGGCTGGCAGTGGACCGAGCCGTTGAATGGATAAGGAATCGCCGCATCACATCACAACGCCGCCTCTCGGATGACGCCTTCATGGAAAGGCGAATCCGACAAGCATTGGATTACGATGGTCTGAAAATACCGCGTACTCAGGATGGCCTTGCGCTTCTTGCCCAACTCATCGCCGACATCCGTGCTAGCCTCCGACAACACTAACAGTGACACGGCTTGTGGCCTAGCCTGGTCAGATTTCTTAAACCTTTGCGGTCGTCATCCTGCGATGTTCGACCAGCGCCGAATCAGCGTCTTCCCGTACCCTATCAAGGCGGCGTAGCGTCTATCTCAAAACGACCAGCCGCCTCTGAGGCGGCTGGTCGCAGGCCCTGGGTGCGGCCAACATTCGTTATATAGTCAGCGGTTACAGACGGCTTATCGCCCACCTGCAAGGAAAATAAAGGCGCTTATTCGTTGAGGGCCATCGAGCTGGACTCCAGACAGAGATCTCCAGTGGGCCCATTTCACGTTTCGCCGCGCCCATCGCCTATTGTGTTGATTCAGACGCTAGACTGGCTTTATAGTTGGTCTGGCCCATTTAGGGTCCAGGAGGCCGTTGGACGAGGAGGAGCTGATTCCACTCTCCGAGGCGGCGGCCATTGCGAAGCTCCACCCAGACCATCTCCGAAGGCTTGCTCGGAGGGGGTACCTCCGGGCAAGGAAGATCGGCCGGAACTGGGTTACGAGCAAAGAGGCCGTCGCCGAGTATCTAAGGGATGTTGAGAAGAGAAGTCGAGATCCCTACAAGACCAAACGTTGACAGTGAGCCCGCTATCGGGTACAGTCGCCATGAAGATAGCGCACGGGCGTTAGGAACGTGTGCCGAAGTGGCCGGAGGCGGCGACAACGGAGGCTAGACGAGGCCCAGCTCTATAGGGTTCGCTTAGTGCGCTAGCACAGCCCTCCCCGAAAGGCGAGCTCTTCTCGGGACAGACCACGGGCGCATCTGAATTCTGGCGACGCGCGGTTGACATCGCACATGGCGACGCGAAAGCGTAATTCAGCGGTACTGGGACCCTTTCTCGTGCTCGCCGGCCTTTTCGTCGTGGCCTGCGGAGACGGCCAAGCGCCCGTACAAGCGCCAAGTCCAACTGTTACTGAGGAGACCATCCCCCCAACGCCACTGGCCACCCTCACACCGGAGGCTTTGCAAACGCCGGTGAGCTTCACGGAGATCGGCCCCGAGGCGATTTGGGACCCCGTCGACGACGGAGCCAGGCTCTTGCGGATCCAGAAATGTGCTATGCCCAGGCTGACTGAGTGCGCGATCGCAACCATGGAAGAGCTAGGGGCCTCTCCCCAAGCACTACAGTTTTTCAGAACGACCGGCTGGTTCCTTAGTGACTTTCAGGAGATGGGGAAGGTAGATCTCGGGAGTATCGTGGACCCCTGGCGAGCCAACTCCAATGGCGACTTCGCCCTCCTGAATGGGACGCCCTCGGTCGTGCTGGCAGAAGCGGAAGGGAGACCCGTCGAAGTCGCCATTGAGCGCGACCCAGCCTATGACACGCTGATCACCGAATTTCCTGATCTCTTGCTCTGGCCCCCTGATAATGTTTTTGAGGCCTTCGGCCCATCGGCTGACGGAGGGCAACGATTCATCCTTCAGTTCTACTTGGTCAACGGCTGTCATGCCTGCGTCACAGGCTACATGGCGCGGGTCGCAATGGACTTTGCTTCCGACGGCACTTACTCATTCCCACGCCTGCTGGGCCTGTGTAGGGCGGACTGGTCGCACGGAACTCCGGTGGCCGCATCGGTGCCAGTCTGTCCGGGCGCGGCCCAGACTGCGCCGACTGAGACGATCCCGGACTTCTCTGCACCGCCGTAGACAGATGCGCTGGCTCGAGACTCTCACCTCTCTCGCCCTGATCTCCCTAGCCGGCTACGCTGTGTGGTTCTACGCGAACACAGGCGACCTGCCTCTTGGGCTGGGCGATGTGTTAGAGAACTCGACCCCGACGCGCTCGCAGGGCCCGTCCCCCCAAGCGGTTGTAAACCTGAGCGAAAGCGTCGTAGAGGTTCGAACGGAGGGCCTTTTCGGCTACTTGCCAGTTGGTAGCGGGTCGGGAGTAATCGTGGAGGCCGACGGCGGCTGGCTCATCCTGACCGCCAGCCACGTCCTGGCGACGGATCTAGTGAAGGTTCGCCGGCCAGGCAGGATCCAATGGGTGGTTGTTGAGGTGCTTACCCAGGACCCTGACCGAGATATTGCCGTCCTTCAGACGATCGGAGTCAGCGAGCTGCCAGCCGTCACTGTTCCTCCTCTGGCATCTGAGCTTCCGTCTGAAGGTGATCCAGTCTTCCTCGTCTGCTCCCAGGGGGAGAAAATACGCCGCGGCCTCTTCATCGATACGGTGACGAGGGTAGAGGGCGCCGTGAATATGTTCACGACTGTCCCGTCCGAGCCCGGCTGTAGCGGCGGGCCCGTGGTCAATCATAAGGGCGAACTCCTCGGCATAGCCATACAGGGTAGCGAAGACTCCACGCTAGGAGTAGCGGTCGACGGCGACCTCTTCGCCTCATTTCAACACCAGTAGGTGCGCCAAGGCCGGGGCTCGGGTACGAAAATAAGCGCCTTTATTTCACTTCTAAGTTTGCACCCGGCGAAACATCTCCGTCGCAAGCAGTGTGGCCGAACCGACTGCGACCCATGAGCATCTGCCTGGCAATCAGCGGCCTTTGTACTGGGGCTCGCGCTTCTCGATGAAAGCTCGCGGCCCCTCGCGTGCATCTTCGCTGCGCATAACCTCCAGCACGCACTCGTCCTCTATGCGGTAGGCGTCCTCTAGAGGCAGCCCGGAGGTACGAAGGACAGCCTCCTTGATCTTCCGCACAGCGAGCGGCCCGTTGGCTGCTATCTTGGCGGCAAATTTCTCTGCGGTGGCTATGAGCTCGGAGGCAGGAACCACTTCGTTAACTAGCCCGATGCGGTGCGCCTCCTGAGCCGTGACGCTGTCTCCTACCAGAAGGATCTCCATGGCCTTGGCGTAGGGGATCTGGCGGGGGAGGCGGGCTAGGCCACCTCCGGCCGGGATGATGGCGCGGACAACCTCGGTAAGGCCGAACGTGGCGTGCTCAGCTGCGATGCGGATATCGGTGGCCTGGATGAGCTCAGTGCCAGCAGCCAGACAGAAGCCGTTAATCGCGCTGACGATGGGCTTGTATAGTTCGTAGCCACGGAGAAGGGCAGTGCGCGGCAAAGCGCGGTCCTCTAGCAGTCTGCGATCCCAATCGTCCTCAGGCGACCGGGCACCGGTGAATAATGGTATGAGACGCCTCAGATCCGCGCCGGAGCTGAACGCTCGGTCGCCGGCGCCGGTGATGATGGCGACCCGGAGGTTGTTGTCGTCCGCGTAGTCGAGCCAGGCGTCGGCTAGGCGAACCATTAACTCGGGGCTCATCGCGTTGCGGACCTCGGGTCTGTTGAGAGTGATGTGGGCTATGTGTCCCTTCTTCTCATAGATAAGCGCGGGTTGCATGGGCGTACTCCTTTCGCCGGTAGTATAGCAACGGGCGAGCGGAGGGATGACTTGGTGCCGATGGCGATATCGAGCGATACGGGAAAATCGGATTACGGCAGTACGGCAGGCCGGGAGTCTTAGGGCTCAGTACTGGCAATCCGGGAGTCTAGGGACTCTGTGTCGCAGGCATTGAGTCTTAGGATTCAGTACTGGCAATCGCCGGTCTTGTAGCCTCTTACCACAACGGATATAATGTATGCTGCCACTTAACAGGTCGTTAGCGCCTTGAGGCGCAGAAAAAGATGTCCGCCGCGTTTGACGGTTGCGTCGCGTACTTTTGGGGGCCAAGAATGGCAACACTGACCATTTACCGCATCTGTGGCAACATCCATGGCATCCCAGTCACCGGATGCGAAGATCTGATCGTAGACCCGGATAATCTCACGACCTACGATCTAACAGGCAACCATGATTTCGAAGCGCGGCTGAAGGCACACAAGCGCGAGGACGGTACCTTCGCCGGAGCTGACAACGCAGTCGCTACCTACCACTCGTGCATCCCCGCTTGAGCTCCAAAATTCTGTGTCGACGGAAGATCAGGTCACAAGAGCGACGGTAGAAGGAAACCCAATCCGTCAGGATTCCAGGCATCTCGCCACCGGTGCGGCGAAGACCGTTGGCAGTCCGTCTGCCGTTCTAGATTCCTTGGAGGGTGCCTTCGCACCGGTCGAGGAGGACGAAAGTCAAAATCGTCCGGGTCTTCGTCGCCCGCAGGTCGGTGCGGTGCACGCCGTTCTTGGTCACTGGACGACGGCGTCATGCGAACCGATAACGGTCGTAATGCCCACTGGCACTGGCAAGACCGAGGCGATGCTTGCTCTGTTCGCGGCTGCGAGGCCGGAACGCCTGCTAGTTTTGGTCCCATCGCACGTGCTCCGCAGTCAATTGGCGACGAAGTTCGAGTCATTCGGTGTCCTCAAGGAGGTGGGGGTGGTGTCCGAGGACGCTAGTTGTCCGATCGTCGGCAGGATCGAGCACCGCTTCTCGTCGCCAAAGGCTGCAGAAGGGTTCGCCGAGAAGTGCAATGTGATAGTGGCCACGCCGAGCGCGCTGAATGCATCAGTGCCAGAGGTCCGGGCTGCTCTGGTTGGAAAATGCTCACATCTCTTCGTAGATGAGGCCCATCATGTGGCCGCGAGTACCTGGCGGCAAATCCGGGATGACTTCTCGCAGAAGCAGGTTGTGCAGTTTACAGCAACTCCATTTCGCGAGGATGGTCGTCCTCTCGGCGGTCGGATCCTATACAATTTTCCATTGCGAGAGGCTCAGGCGCAGGGGTACTTCTCCTTAATCAACTACCTGTCCGTTGTAGATTTCGCCGACCCGGATCGTGCCGTCGCCGAGAAGGCCCTTGCGCGACTCAACAAAGATCTTCACTCTGAACTCGATCACATTCTGATGGCCCGCGTGAAGCGGATCGGACGAGTGCCAGAAGTGGCCAAACTTTATAAGGAACTCGCGCCTGACTTAAACCCCGTGATCCTACACAGTAGCCTTTCTGCAACGGATCGGCGGGCAGCCCTCCAATCCGTCCGCGATCGCACTAGCCGTATCATCATCTGTGTCGACATGCTGGGAGAAGGTTTCGACCTTCCAGCCCTGAAGGTCGCTGCGATCCACGATCCACATAAGAGCTTGGGAGTGACGCTGCAGTTCATCGGCCGGTTCGCTCGCGGGACCGAGGCTGCGATCGGCGACGCCACGGTCGTGTTGCAACGTCCAGACCCAAGCTATGACGAAAGGCTCCGCGATCTGTACGCGGAGGACGCGAACTGGAACCTAATTATTCGAGATCTTTCTGAAACGGCCGTCGAGGAAGAGGAAGCGATTGGTGACTTCGAGGCTGGATTTACGTCGCTTCCCGAGGAGGTGTCGCTCAGAAACATCGTTCCGAAGATGAGTACGGTCGTCTATCAGACCAACTGTGACTCATGGGATCCACACAGCTCGCTGAAGCTATATCCCAAGGAGCAACTGTTGACTGAGACGATTGCCGTAAACGAAGCAGAGCGCGTCGCGTGGTTTGTCACCGAGAATAGAAACCCCGTTCGATGGGGAAACCTCCGATCAATCGAGGAAGTCGGATACGACCTGTATGTCCTCTATTGGAACTCTACGGACCAGCTACTCTACATCAACAGCTCTAATAACGAGAGCGTGCATGAAATCCTTGCGAAGGCAGTCTGCGGTGACGACACCACCCGCATCACCGGCGAGAATGTTTATCGTATTATGGCTGGGGTGAAGCGTCTTGTACCGACGACGGTAGGCGTACTGGATGTCCGCAATGCCGGCCGCCGCTTCTCCATGCATGTCGGGGCGGACGTAAGCGAAGGCTTTCCAGTCGCTGAGGCTCAGACGAAGACTAAGACGAACATCTTCGCTAACGGCTATGAGGATGGAACTAGGATCAGTGTCGGAGCCTCATTGAAGGGTCGCGTGTGGAGCTATCGAGTGGCGCCGACGCTCAAGCACTGGGTTGACTGGTGTGACAACGTCGGCAAGAAGCTGACCGACAGCAACATCAGCGTGGATGATGTGATGAGGGACTTCATCCGCCCGCAGGCCGTGGAGAACCGCCCAAGCCTCATTCCTCTGGGCCTCGAGTGGCCGTGGGAGCTCTTTCAAAGCACCACAGAGGGATTGGAAGTCGATTATAAGGGGTCGCTATGGCCACTTGTCGATACTGACCTCGAAATCGCCCAGTTCTCAACGACGGGTCCGATCCCATTCGACGTCGTGACGCGCGACTGGCAGGTCCGATACAGCGCCGAAATCAGTGGCGGTTCGATTTCGTTCAAGGCCACAGGTGATGAGATCGACATCGTCACGACCCGGACACGCGTTCCGCTGAGTGCGTTCCTGGCTGAGTACGGGCTAACGTTTCTCTTTGAACAAGACGCCATGATTGTTCCGCCTGGAATGCTACTTCGGCCCGAACGTGACATACCAGCATTCGATGTCGAGCGTTTGAACCCGCTCGACTGGTCAGGCATTAATCTCAGAAAGGAGTCGCAGGGCGCTGAGCGGGACCCCACGTCAATACAAGCCCATACTATAGCTCACCTGCGCACGCTGACGGATTGGGACGTCGTCATCGACGATGACGGCACTGGTGAGATCGCGGATGTCGTTGCGATACGGCAGGATGGCCGGGATCTCGACGTGTACCTGGCTCACTGCAAATACTCCTCACGCGACGAGCCGGGCGCGCGAATTGTCGATCTGTACGAGGTCTGCGGTCAGGCCCAGAAGTCCGTCCGGTGGCGCCGAAACGTCCCGCTCTTCTTCCAGCATCTGATCCGTCGTGAGAGGCATCGGTTCGCTCGGCACGGACGTTCGGGATTTGTGGTGGGTGACGCCAGCGCCCTGTACGAACTCGAAGATAAGTCGAGGTTCCTAAGGCCAGCCTTCACGATTGGCGTCATTCAGCCGGGCGTCTCCAAAGCCAGAGTCAGTGGGCAGCAGCTCGATCTGCTGGCTAGCACGGACGTCTATGTGTATGAGACTTCATACGGCCGTTTCGAGGTGATTTGCAGTCCGTGACAGACTCCGGTTGCCCCGGCTGCCCGCGGCGGGACGGCTCAAGGCGGACCCGCCGGGGGCTCCAGCCTAAACGGCATTGGAGCATAGAAAATAAGCGCCCTTATTTGTCACACGCTCGGTAGACGACCCAAAGACATCAACTTTCACTACTAACACTAACCACACTTATTGACGGGTCGCCCGACGTGGATTGTGCGACACGAGATTCACGGCGGGTTAGGCGCGACCCCCTGACTGCTGATAGAATGGTCTCTGGTACGTTCAGCGTGAACGTGATAACCGACAGAACGCCGAATCGTCATGATAGAGAAGATCGAAAATCTGAAGCGGAGTGGCGAGAGCAGTTGACAGACCAACAGCACCACGTCACACGTGAAGCGGCCACAGAGGCGCCGTTTGCCAGCCGAAACACGGGCATCTACCGTTGCGCGTATTGTGGACAGAATCTGTTCGGTTCCAAGGCCAAGTACGATTCCAGCACCGGCTGGCCGAGCTTCTAGCCTAGCCCATACTTCTAACTGGAACGGAGGTCGCCCGTGGCCCGCGAGGCCGTAATCAACCGGGTCAACCCTTACCTGCTGCACGGCGAGCAGTATTACGAGATCTTCTACTCGTACACCACCGAGCCTGACACGCTTCGTCAGTCTCGCATCGCCCACACCAACATCTACTCCGACCCCCAAGCGGGTGACCAGGTCCTCATCGAGGCGGTCCTCAACGTCATCATGGAAATCAAGAAGAAGGAATGACTAGATGCCGGTCGAAACTGCGGGAGGGAGGGGCCTGGTGCCGCAGACACCGAGGGGCATCTCGCTAGCCTAAAGTTGCGTGGCGCGGGGTGAAGTAGCGTTGGAGACTAATCGCGACGTAGAAGCGACCTGGGAGTACCACGAAGGGACCAAGCACTCTCTCCAGAGCGTACACTCCAGCCAGCACTTCCTCGACTTCGAAAACAAGCCGCTCCCCTTCAAGATCTATCCGGGTCTGGAGCCAATCCCCCTGCCACGGGAGCTGGAACCTTCTGGCATCCCCGCCCTAGACGCCAGCGCCGTCGAGCCGAAAGGCGAACGTCTCCCGGACCTGAAGTTGTTTGGGAGGCTCCTGCATTATTCGGCGGGGATCACCAAGCGTATACGCCACCCGCACGGCGAGATGCTGTTCCGGGCTGCCTCCTGCACCGGGGCGCTTTACCACATAGACCTGTATCTGGTGTGCGCGGATCTGCCGTACCTGGAGGCGGGAGTCTACCATTTTGGGGTACACGATTTCGCCTTGCGCCGGCTGCGGCGGGGCGACTTTAGGGGTGAGTTGGTGCGGGCCACGGCCGGCGAGTCAGCGGTGGCGTCGGCGCCGGCTACCCTCATATGCAGCAGCACGTTCTGGCGCAACGCCTGGAAGTATCAGGCGCGGGCCTACCGGCATTGCTTCTGGGACAGCGGTACCATTTTAGCCAACCTCTTGGCAATGACCGCGGCCCACGGGCTGGCGGCGCGGGTGGTGTGCGGTTTCGTAGACGGTTGGGTGAACCGGCTACTGGGGCTGGAACCGCAGCGGGAAGTAGCCCTCGCGCTGATCCCATTGGGTCGCTCCAGCCCCATCGGTCAGGCCCCGAAGGTGGAGCCGCTGGCGCCGGAGACTACGCCGCTCTCAAGGTCAGAGGTGGATTACCAGGCGATTCGGGCGATGCACGAAGCCTCGTCCCTGGCTGAGGAGACGGAGGTAGCGGCCTGGCGAGGCGCCGCGGCTGTGGCTCCGCTTGCCCCGCCCGCGGGTCGGCTGTTTCCGCTGCGACCGCTGAACGATAGGGAGGCGCCGCATGACTCCATCGAGGAGGTCATCTTGCGGCGTGGTTCCAGCCGCAGCTTCGCCCGTCAGCCGATCAGTCTGGAGCAGCTCTCCGCTGCCCTGAGTAGCATAGGTGGGATCGCGGCCGACTTCACGCAATCGGGGGTCCGGTTTCTGAACGACGCTTATATCATTGTGAACGCCGTGGAAGGCCTGCCCTGCGGTTCCTACGTTTATCACCCGGACGAGGGCGCTCTGGAGTTGCTCAGAGAAGGGGAGTTTCGGGACGAGGCTGGGGACTTAGGCTTAGAACAAGCACTCTCTGCCGACGCCAGCGCGAACGTATTCTTCCTGGCGAACCTGGTGCCGATCCTGGAGCGGTTCGGCAACCGGGGCTACCGAGTAGCGCAGCTTGAGGCGGCCATCAACGGCGGCAGGCTGTACCTGGCGAGCTACGCCCTGGGATTGGGGGCCACCGGTCTAACGTTCTACGATGACGCGGTGACCGACTTCTTCTCGCCCCACGCGGAGGGGAAGAGCGCGATGTTCCTGGTGG
>CAZYOV010000044.1:0-18792 GCA_964649215.1 uncultured Dehalococcoidia bacterium | reverse complement strand
GGTGAGTGCGTCGCCAGCTTCTTGATGATCTCCAGCTTCTCCGGCGTCAGCCCCTCGCCCTTCACCTTGATATCGGCCCGCAGGTTCTGCATACAGGCGGTGTGCTCCTCCGGCCCCCGCACCTCAAGCAGCACGTCCGGGTTCACGTCCGTGCTCACGGACACCACTAGATCGTCCAGCTTGATGCCGTGGCGGTGAACGTTCCAGGTGATCGAGTTCACTATGCACGCCGCCATCGCCCCCAGCGCCATCTCCACAGGCTCCTCTCGGTCTGTCGGGCCCACCATACCCAACGCATCCTCCACCTCTTTCCACGCCCCGTATGACACCGTGTACCGCCTCGTGTCGCGCTCGATCTTCTGATCGCCGAGCTTGTAGGGGCCGATGTGGACGGTCGCCCGTCCCATCTCCCCATCCCATAGCGCCTTCGCCTTCAGCCCCAGCGTTATCGGCTCCTTCTGTATGGCGCTTCGGAACCCCTCCAGCTTCGACGTGTCTACGCCGTCGATGATCTCAGCCAACTGATCGTCCTCCTTCTGTCTGACGAACCTGTCTTTGTATAACGTGGGCAACGTCCCCTATCTGCTTACCTTCTCCTCGCTTCCACCCCCTTTCACGTTAATCTAGCTCGATGCTCGTGACGCGATAGTAAACCTATCCAGTCGAGAACGTAGGCTGCACCCCGCGCTTCGATTCGAAAAACAGCCCGCTATCGCCAGTATACGCCAAGACTCACCTCGCGGATTTCAGCCCTCTAGTCCCGCCTCGCTAACCCACCCGGCGCACAGCGACGGCGCCGAGATCCGTCGCTGTTGCCCATGCGTACTAAGCAGGTAGGAGGGACTGATGGACCCCTACATCTACGGCGTCACGAAGCTTCACGAGCTGAGAGAGGAACGGCTGGCTACACTGACGGTCACCTGCATCCCCAGCCCATTGCACCTGGCTCAACGAGGAATGCGCCGCCTCTGGAAGACCCTGAGCGGCCCAGCGTGCCACCGCTCCTGTTAGCGCTCGCCAGCTTCGCGCGCTAACTATCACGCTGCTCACACGCTGAATCGCGGCATCGTCCGCCCAGGCGCACGATCACGGCGGATTCGAAGGTGGAGCAGGCTCCCAGGACGCTACCAGAGCGAATGGACGACCGGAGACCCGTGCAATACGGCGACCTTAACGCTGCTCGCCCAATTGACGAAGGCGCTGAAGTCCTCCCAGCCCTCGGAGCCCTGCTTCCAGTGATCCTCTAAACCGGCTGGAGTCTCGTATACTTCGGTGATGACGAAGCAGGTGTTATCCGTGGGTTGGGATGAGGGATCCAGAGGGTTCGACAGCTCGGGTCCCTTCACGACGTTGTATCGCAGCAAGGCCAGATTTCCCTCGCGGTGGTGCGTTTTAGCGATCCACGCGGCGTGGCTCGCGAAGATGCGGTCTCCCTCCCCCACCAGGTTGGGGGAGACGGTGAAAATGAAGGTAATCTGAGTCTTTCCTTCGTGCGACATTTGTCCCTCCTTCTGGGGCGCGCAACCAGCTTTCGGACTTTGTTGAAGCTTCGCGCAGATCGGCTCACCTGTCAATAACGCGCTGTGCGCCTAATGGACACCTGGACACATCGCCCTCGCCCCACTCTACCCCAGCCGCCCGCCGCCAGGGCAACGGTTCCTGCGGCGACCGCAGCCAGCGCCTCCAGGCGCACCAGGCGTCGCCGGCGCCGTCCAGCGCCCCGGCCGCCCCCTACACCAATGACTAGGATCCCGTTGCCTTCTCGTGAAGGTGCTCATGGTTGTGGGTGCCGTCGCGGCGGTGCTTGTGCTCATGGTTGTGCCGGTAGGAGTAGGGCTTGGCATCGGCGTGGTGGTGAGTGTGAGGGTAAGGATCAAGGTCGGTTCCAATGTCGGCATCTTCCTTTGCCCGCTCTTGCTCAGCACTCATGATGTCTCCTCTCGTCAGCGGCGTGGGACCACCTCTGCGACGATTGAGTCTACTCCGAATCGCCGCCCTGTCAATGGGGAAAGATACGAAACTGCCGCCGTCGAAACGGGCCGCCCGTTGACAGCCGCCCAGCCAAGGCGCACAATCGCGGCGGGCGGGCAGTGGGCCTACCGTAGCCAGCGCGTCTTGGCGTTTCAGTCTTCGGCGGCTTGGCCCACCCCCCGGTCAAGCGCTGTAAGGGTGCCAGCCAATTACAGATGAGGAGGGTTCCGATGACGGGCGAGGCAACTTGGGCCCAAGAAGGAAAGGATCGTAAGGTCAGCGAGCCGCAGACCCCTAGCGGACCTGCGGGCCGAGAACAGCCTGTCCATGCTGCTTCCGGGGAGATGACGCTGCGTGAGCATGTCGTGGCCAAGATCGCTGGATTGGCGACAAGGGAGGTAGAAGGGGTGCACTCGATGGGAAGAGGGGGCTGGAGAGAAAACCTATTCAGCGGCGATGACGTTCGTCGAGGAGTAAAGGTGACGGTCGGACAGAAGGAAGCAGCCTTCGACCTGTGGCTCAAGGTCGAGTACGGGTGCCACATCCCAGATGTTGTTGACCTCGTCCGGCAGAGGATCACGGAGAGGGTGTCGGCGATGACTGGGTTGCACACCAAGGAGGTCAACATCAACGTGGTTGATGTTGTGCTGCCAGGCCAAGAGCCCAAATCGGCTGTCGAATAGGCTGACAGCGCCCAGCCCGGGCGCACAGTCGCGCCCTCTACCCCATAGCTGTGAGCATCGCGTACTGGGCCAGGACACGACTGATGCAAGGTTCGCTATTGGCAGTTGGAAGTACCATTGCGGCGCTACCCCTTCTGGTGTCCTGCAACGGAGGTGATGGTGGAGACCAATCCCCCACCGTTGAGGAGACGCCAGCCTTAGGAGAGACTCCGGCCGTAAGCGAGACTCCAGCCCAAGGCCGGGCAGCTCCAGACATTAAGATGATCGGGGTCAGGTCGTTCGATAGGTCTGAACTGACTATCGCCGCCGATACGGAAGTAACGATCGTAGCAGAGAACGCAGATGGCCTACACAGCTTTGCGATCTTCGCCGGTGAGGAGTACGCACCGGGCCTAGTGGATCCTCTAGCTAGAACTGAAGCTTGCTTCTCGCCCTGTACCGTCACGGTGTCCGTGAACCTGACCCCAGGGGAGTACGTCTTCCGCTGCCAGGTGCACCCAGAAGAGATGGTCGGGACGCTAATCGCCCAGCAGGATTTCTACTGACAAGTGTTGAGGCTGTACGAGCTGAGGTGGCGGGAAGCGGGCTCGCTCCCGTTGACACCGGCCCCGCCCAGGCTCACAATCGCGGGCGGGCATCGCTGGCCGTGACGCTGTACGTATTGCTGACGATTCTGGCGGGGGCAGCCCTCAGCGCAGTCACGGCTGCTGTCACACCGCTCGACACTTGACTTTTACTTGACTTGACAATAATATCCGTAAATAAGCATCCCCCATTCTTATAAAGGGAGGTAGCAATGCGAACGCCGATTTTGGCGGCAGTGGTAGTGACAGCTGCTATCGCCGGTGCCGTGCTAGCTATGGGGCCTTCAAATGCATCCGCCTGTAACACCGGGGAGACGGAGATTTGCATCACGCAGCCGACTACGAGTCGGACGGCCATAACTGGCCCCATTATCACGGTGGCGGTTGAGAACGAAGTCCCAATAGTAACAGTTGACATTTACGGTCCGGTGATTGTTATTGGCCCCGGCGACAGTTTTATATCGCCGGTCATCATGATAACCACTGGCGGCCGGTAGCTGAGGCATCGCTTCCTCTGGTATCAAGCCGGAGTGTCGCCTTCCTGCCGAACGTAGCGGCCCGCTGGCCTACCTCGCACGCCGACCCTCGTCCCCGTTGACACGCGCCCAGCCCAGGCGCACATCGCGGCGGGCACGCCGAGGCCCCCTACTGTGGCCAACTTTGTAGCCAAATCTGCCGGGAGGCGAAATGGACAATGACCCTATCTCAGACAGGCCAGAGCCCGAATTTCAAGATCGGGCCATACAGGCGACGAAGATTGCACTCACCGCCATTCCTTTCGGTGGAACGGCAGCCGAGCTCTTTGAAGCTCTCTTCCGGCCGCCGCTCTCCAGACGAAGAGACGAATGGTTGGATTCGATAGCTGACGGGTTGCGCCAGCTTCAAGATCAGGTCGAGGGGTTCAAGATCGAGGATCTCCCAGACAATGACGCCTTCGTCACGGTCATTACCAACGTGACGCAGGTGGCGCTCCGCAATCACCAGCGCGAAAAGCTCGACGCGCTCAGGAACGCCGTGCTGAATTCTGCACTCGACCGAGCGCCGGACGACGACATTCTGTCCGTGTTCCTGAACCTGGTGGATAGGTTCACACCGTGGCACCTCAGAATTCTCGAATTCGCAGCCGATCCCAGGGGCTACGGTGAGAAGAGGGAGATTACCTATCCCGACTGGAATATGGGAGGTGTGGACACAGTGCTAGAACATACCTTCCCGGAGTTGAAGGATCAGCGCGAGTTCACTCACCAGCTCTGGAAGGACCTCTTCGCAGCTGGACTGACGAATACAGAGTCTCTTGGAGGGACGATGACTGCTGAGGGGATGTTCGCCTCACGCATTACGGGCTGGGGCAAGCGCTTTCGTGGGTTCATCCAGTCCCCGCTGGCGGATGGCTAGCCCGGCCCAGCCACACCGGCATGAGCCGAAGGAGGAGCGTAACCGTGAGAGGGTGGGCAAGCATCGTAGTCGCCCATCTCCCCCGTTGGCTCGCCAACCCTACACCGTAACGGTTACGTCCTCGTGGTCGTTGATTCCGTCCCCCAATTCTACCTGAAGCTCCCCCCTAACGCGTAGGGGCCAGCGATGCCTCCTGTCACATCCCCCTTCGAGCTCTCCCGCGCCCACCCTACACTAAACACAACCCATCTGTGTTCCATCTGCGCTAATCTGCGGCCAATAAAGGAGCCTCACCATGCCCCGAGGCGGCCCCCGCCCCAACTCCGGCCCCCCACTCGGCAACCTCAACGCCCTCAAGCACGGCCGCACCTCCCGCCAGCAGCAGCGCCTCCTCCAGCTCCTCGCTGATAGCCCTGAAGCCCGCGACCTCATTACCGCCATCGCCCGCATCCAGCGCCGCCGCCGCAAGCAAGCCCAGCGTGACACCAACCGCTTGCTGATCGCCCTCGCATCCCGACTCCGAGAGCGCGCCCTCGACGAAGCCGCCGCCCGCTACGAAAACGACCGTAGAATCCCCCCGCTCCCGGATACGCAGCCCCCCAATTTCGACACCTCCCGCGAGAAAACGACCATACATCCTACCTGAGACCCCCAAAACGACCATACCCCCGCTTGACGCCTTCCCCCTCCGGCGCTAACATTCGCGCCAGCCCGCCCCGCAGTTCCCGCCGGAGGCCACCGTGTCCGACCTCCTCGACCGCTACCGCTGGTTCATCGTCGCCCTCTTCGCCCTGCCCCTGCTTCTCGCCATCGCCTTCCTCCTGAGCGATCGCCTCAGCGGCCCCCAGCCGCTTGAGCTCGAACTCGCCGACGTCCCGGCCGAGGAGATCCGCGTCTACGTCGCCGGCGCCGTCCAGCGCCCCGGCGTCTACCCCCTCACTGGCGGCGACCGCTGGATCGACGCCCTCGAGGCCGCCGGCGGCCCCACATCGGACGCCAACCTCGCCGCCGTGGACCTCGCCCGCCGCGCCCGCGACGAGGACACGATCCTGGTGCCGAGCCTTAGTGCCACCGGAGTCGCCTCCGCCTCGCAGGCGTCGCTGGTCGACATCAACACCGCTTCCGCCGAACAGCTCGCGACCCTGCCCGGAATCGGCGAGGTGCGCGCCGGGCGCATCATCGACTCGCGTGAGCGGGACGGCCCCTTCGCCAGCGCTGACGAGCTTCTGGAGCGCGACCTGATCCCGCTGTCGGTCTTCGAGGAGATCGCCGACCTGGTGACGGTGGGTCCGCCTTCCGGGCAGGCGGGCCAGTGATCCTAGGCGTCCTCGCCTTTGCCTGGCTCCTGGGCGTCTCGGCCGCCGCCTTCACTGGCGCCGATCCCTGGGCGGCGTTGGCCGCGGCCGCCGGCCTCGGTGCACTCTCCTTCGCCCTGCGGCCCAGAGCATCGACCCTGGCCCTCATCGCTCTCGGCGCGGCGCTCATCTTCGCCGCTTCCTGGCGCTACGAATCGACGGTGCCGCCCGACGCGCCCTCCGGCATCGCTCGCCTCAACTGTCCTCCGCGCGAAGAGCCTGCTGATGACGGCGACGAATGCGGCCCCGCCCGCTTCCGCGCCCTCGTCGTCAGTGAGCCGGACGACCGCGGCGGCAGCGTTCGCTACCGTCTCGCCGTCCGCGAGGTATATTGGGGCGACCGCTGGCGACCCGAGAGCGGAGGCATCCTGATTCGGACGGCGCCGTTCCCCCGCTACGCGTACGGTGACCTCCTCGATCTGGAAGGTGAGCTGGAGACGCCCCCGACCTTCGACGACTTCGACTACCGCGAGTATCTGTTGCAGCGTGGAATAGGCTCTCTTATCGCCTATCCGAGCGCGCAGGTGATCGCCCACGATCAGGGGAGCGCCTTTCGCGCCGCCTTGATCGATACCCGCGCCCGCCTCTCCGATGCCTTGGCCGACGCCCTGCCGGAGCCCGAGGCGTCCCTCGCCACGGGCGTCCTGCTGGGCAAGCGCGCCCGCCTCCCAGCCGACCTGACCGAGGACATGAACGCCACCGGCACATCGCACCTGGTGGCGGTCTCCGGGGAGACCGCTACAGCGCCGATTAGTCCGAATCCCGTTTGCCCTGAAGCTGAACGTAGCCCATCACCATCGAACCGCCAGGCTCAGAGCGGCTGCCGGTGAGGAGAGTGCAGTCCGGCTAGCCATCCAGCAAGAGCCTTCCCAGCAGCCTACTCATCCCTCTGAACCGCCATCCATCAGCGGACTCTACGAGGGTCACACGCGCCTCATAACATCCCGCGCTCAACCGCCGTCGCTAACTGGCCCCATCTCCCAGACCGCTTACCCACAACCATTCCTCGGCGCTAAGCAGGAGGGGCCGCACTGATGCTCCTCTCGTCTATTACCGAGGACGACGTGGTGCACGGTCTCCGAGAGCGGGGCCTACCTGTCGATAGCCTCGACGACTTGACCGCCAAGCAGCGCAGCCTCCTGCACCAGTATGCAGACTTGGCCCTCAACGAGGCCACCCGCGAGCTAATTGACGCGTTGGCTGCACAGATTGAAGAGAAGCGAGGACGGAACGAGTGACGCGGGAGGAAGCGGTTACAGCGCTCCTGAACACCTGGGTAGAGGAGCTTGGCGAGGATGCCGCTCAGGGGCTTTTATTCGGTATCCTGCTGGCTCGCGCCGACCCCACCCTCGCTAACCTGGTAGAGCGCGGAGTCGAGGAGATGCAAGAGGAAGCCGCTCTGGCGAATCAGGCAGCCCGCGACCAATGGTGCGCTGCGCTGAGGGATTGGCTCCGAGAGCAGGGAGTGGCTGTCTAATGACGGTGCTAGCGCCGAGGCCGAGGAGCACGCCCGACGCATTGGCAAAGGCTGAACCTGGGCACGAGCTTCTTGCAGCGTTTCTGTCTGGTCGGAGCGATTGCACACGCCGTGCCTACAGCCAAGACCTCGATGACTTCCGCCGGTTCCTGGGAGTGGGCAAGGTGTCCGAGGCGGCCCATCTCCTCCTCTCGCGCGGCCACGGGGACGCGAACGCCCTGGCCCTGGCGTGGAAGGCGAATCTTCAAGAACGTCGTCTCCAGGCCGCCACAATCAACCGCCGCCTGGCCGCCCTACGCTCCCTCGTGCAGCTAGCCAGGACGCTAGGTATCGTCCCCTGGGCGTTGGAAGTGCGTAACGTGAGAGCCGAATCTTACCGTGACACGCGTGGGCCTGGCCGTCACGGCGTCCGTCTTCTCCTGGACGAAATCGAGCGCCGCAGGGACAAGAAGGCTCTCCGCGACCGCGCCGCCCTCCGGCTCCTGTATGACCTCGGCCTCCGACGAAGTGAGGTCGTGGGCCTGGACGTAGACGACGTGGACTTGGATGCTGGCACCATCTCTGTCGTGGGCAAGGGCCGCACCCAGAAGACCAAGCTGACCCTGCCAGGCCCCACGAAAGAGGCCATCCGGCAATGGCTGGAAGCACGGGGTACGGAGATGGGGCCGCTCTTCACCAACCTCGACAGGGCAGGGAAGGGATACCGCTTGACGGGGACGAGCCTGTACCGCATTGTCCGCCGCCTGGGGGAGCAGGTCGGCCTCAAAGTCCGCCCGCATGGCCTGCGCCATACGGCAATCACCGAGGCTTGTAAGCTCGCCCAGGCCAGGGGGATGGGGCTGGAGGAGGTGCTGGACTTCTCCCGCCACCGCGACGTGAAAGTGCTGCTGGTCTACCGTGACCGCGAGAGGGATGTCCAGGGCCAGTTGGCCACCCTCGTCGCCGCCGGTGTGGAAGGGGACTAGGACGTGGACTCGTGGAGTAAGCAAACAGACATTCCCGTACTCTAGATAATGCGGCATGAAGGTGGCGGGATGAGCGCCCCTGGCTCTGGTAAAAATAAGGGCACAGCCGGTCAGGTGGATGCCGGACGGCGCGGTGAAGTGTCCGTCGAGATGACGGCGCAAGACATTCTGTCCCTCGCTGTGAACGTCGCCCAGAACAAGTGGCCCCTGGACGAGAGCCACTCATCGGCCATGCGCTTGGCGTTGGATGAAATCCACGAGCAAGTTCTTGAATCCAACCGCTTGGCAGTCGAGAAACGCCTGGCGAATCAGGGTCGATAGCAGTGCCAAGGACGACGCTCGCGGCGGCATCGTAGCGCGTCCCCGTTGACACCCGCCCCGCCCAGGCGCACAATCGCGGCGGCCGAGCAGGCGAAGTCGCAGACCCCCTGTGGCCGGTAACCTCAGAGGCGCGGCGCCTCGCCGTCCGCCTCTCTGTTGGACAGCCTCGCGCCCCTTACCGCGCCCCTAGCGCCACGGCGGCCCTGCTGACTACGACCCTACGCGGGTCTGCAAAGTCCTGGGGTCTACGGCCCCTGACACTCCGCGACGGTATTGCACTGCTTGTTCCCTATCGTGTCCGCGTTGTCCTCGCAGGCGGAGACTGCGTTGCAGGACTTGTTGCCCACGTCGCCCGCGTTGTTGAGACAGGCGAAACTCTCGTTGCAGGAGTTGTTGCCCACGTTGCCGCTGTTGCTTTGACAGGCCACAGCCCCGTTGCAGGAGTCCTTGCCCACGTTGCCGCTGTTGCTTCGACAGGCAGCCGCAAGAAACACGTTGCAGGAGTTGTCGCCCACGTCGCCGCTGTTGTTGTTACAGGCCCTAATCCCGTTGCAGGAGTTGTCGCCCACGTCGCCCGTGTTGTTGAGACAGGCGAAACTCTCGTTGCAGGAGTTGTCGCCCACGTCGCCCGTGTTGTTGTCACAGGCCTGAAAGTCGATACAGGAGTTGTTGCCCACGTTGCCGCTGTTGCTTGGACAGGCCAAGCCAACACCAATCACGTTGCAGGAGTTGTCGCCCACGTCGCCCGTGTTGTTGTTACAGGCCGAAGACCCGTCACAGGAGTTGTTGCCCACGTTCCCGCTGTTAAAGAAACAGGCAAAAGACCCCTTGCAGGAGTTGTCGCCCACGTTGCCCGTGTTGCCAGTGCAGGCTAAAGCGCCGACGCAGGAGCCTTCGCCAATAGTTGGCTCGTCTGCCGCCGCCTCCGGCGGGTTCGACAGCCCCACCGCGAGCAGCGCGGCCACGACCACCACCAGAGCGATGACGGCCCCTCTGAACAGTTGACGAACGTACATCTCGTTGACCCTCCCTTCCCAACTTGCCCCTGTCGGCCCTCAACGGGAGACTGTAACCGGTCAAGCTGGCGCTGCCGATAATACGCGGTGCGGTTCCGCTTGTCAATACGAGAAAAGTGGCAGGGTTTCGGCGCCGCTCCCGCTGAGACCCCGTTGACACCCGCCCAGCCCAGGCGCACAGTCGCGGCGCGATGAGTATGGAAACTGAAGTTATCGTACTCTTAGATAATGCGGAACGTAGGTGGCGGGATGAGCGTCTGTGGCCCTGGTCGTGAGAAGCGTACAGCCGGTCAGTCAACTTCCAGACGGCGCGGTGAAGTATCTGCCGAGATGACGGCACAAGACGTTCTTTCCCTCGCAGTCAACTTCGGCCAGAACAAGTGGCCCCTGGACGAGAGCCACTCAGCTGCCATGCGCGTGATGTTGGATGAAATCTGCGAGCAAGTTCTTGAAGTCAACCGCCTGGCAGTCGAGAAACGCGTGGCGAAGCGGGTTCGATAGTCAGGTGGCCCCGCTCTGTCGGAGCCGACTCCATCTGACGTAGGCCTTTGCCTGCAAGCTGACCTCACTGTCCGGCTGGTGCGCGGTTGTGCGCCTGGGCTGGGCGGGGTGTCAACGGGGCGCTACCCGCGCCGCTCGCGTCCCCGGGTCATCCTATGGATCCGGATCGGGGCCGGCTCGCGCACCGCGCCCGACTAGGCGGCAGCTTCAGACTATGTCATTCCGTACTTATCGGCGAGGGCAGCGAGTGATGCCGAGTCCGGACGGCCGTCGCTCGCTGACCGGGTGAGTGCGTCCAGTTCCTCAAAGTATCCGTAGTCGACGGGCGGCGAGACGATCACAAGTACGCGTGCTTCGCGTCCGCTGGTGTTCCGCCAAGCGTGTCGCTCGCCTACACGCGCTAAGACGAATGTGCCCGGGCCGCCCATTAACTTCTGATCCGCGATTGCGAACTCGATTTCACCGTCGAGCACGTAGAACGCCTCGCTTACCTTATGGTGCACGTGCGGAGTGGAAGCGGAACCGGGCGGCGCGGTTCGGTCATGGAGCGAATATCCACCGACCGTCTCCGCCGCGCCAGCCAGCCACGTCAGCGTGTCGCCGAACGGCGTGACGTGGCTGGGTCCCTCGCCCGGGAGCACGATCACCGGCTCGTCGTCAGCCGTTCCTTGCTCGTTCACGTTCTGACATCCTTTCTACTTTTGTCTGAAGTGGCATAGGCGATGCTCACCCCGTCCTTGGTCTTGGCGTACTGGATGCGCGGCTCCACTACCCGCTACCCTTCTGAGATGACCCTCCCAGCGCAGCAAGCATAGAGCCGAATGGGGAAGACGTCAAAGCGACCCGATCTGAAGGCAGCTGCCAAGCGTATACCCCCTAGAGGTATGTTGCGATCGACGACCTCATTCTGGAAGGAGTCAGCAAGTGAGCAAGACGCGAGAAGTCACAGACACCGACTTTGAGACGGAGGTGCTCAAGTCCGAGTTGCCAGTCCTCGTGGATTTCTGGGCTACATGGTGCGGTCCCTGCCAAATGGTAGCACCCATCGTCGATGAGCTGGCTGAGGAGTTCGACGGTAGGGTGAAGTTTGTGAAGCTGAACACCGACGAAAACGTCAACACGGCAGCGAGTCAGGGCATCCGTGCTCTACCAACGCTAGTGCTGTTCAGCAACGGAGAGCGGGTGGCAGAGATCGTTGGCTTCCGGCCAAAGCGTGACCTCCGGCAGCTGCTGGAGAAGGCCCTCACGCCTAGCCTCGTGTAGCGCCGGGACACCGCCTGGGCCGGGCGCGTGTCAACGGGCGCTGGGGCGGCCTACCACGCGATCACCAGTGTCCACACGATGCCGTCAAGCAGCAGGACAATCGCCAGGGAAGCGCCCCAGACGGCCCACCCTCTCACGCTCCTTCGGCTCATGCCGCGATTGTGCGCCTGGGCGGGGCGGGTGTCAAACGGGGATGAGGCGGAATCGCTACTCAATCTAAACCCCTCCTCCGCCCGAGACAGGATTCGGCGGGGGTAAACTGAATTAAGAGGGAATAGGAGTCAACGAGAATGGCTGTGCCCAACAATACCTATGACGCCATACACCGTCTGTTAGCTACGCAGGGTATCGTCGTACTTTGCAAAGGGTCTGCGCCAGCAAACCCATTCAACCTGTTCGACATGCTGGTCGGTCAGGGTCGCAGCGTCACTATAGAAGTAGATGACTCGTTCATTGAGGAGATGCGCAACCTGGGGGGCGACTCCAACGGCTAACCACCTCGAGGCCGTTCGAGCAGCGCGAAGTTGAGGACGGGTGCGCGGCCACAGAAGGACTTCTAGGTCAGAAGCGCCGCAACCTTCCGCCAGCCGGTGTCTTTCTCGCCCTCCAGCCGCCGGAGATACGTAGTGGTGACGGCGAGGTTGCTGTGGTCCAAGAACCTGCTTACGGACTCCACGCTCTCTCCCACATCCCGCCGGAGCTTCGCCGCACTGTGCCGCAGTACGTGCACACCACCTTGCGGGAGCTTCGCCTTCCGGAAGTAGCGCCTCAGATTCATGTAGAAGCCGTGACTGGACACGTCGAACAGCCGCTCGTCGTCGGCCATCTCTTCCAACTTCTTCCCATGCTCCGCCAGCGCCTCCACAATGGCCGAGAGACAGGGCTCCGGTAGCTCGCGGCGATGATGCCTGCCCCCTTTGCCCTTGTAGGAGTAGTAGACGGCCCCGTTCCGCGAGAGGTCGCCGACCGTGAGGTTGAGAATCTCGGACCGGCGGCGGCCCGTCAGAAGGCACGTGAGAACTATCGCTCTATCGCGCTTGCCAGCAGGGCTGTCAGGGATGGTGGCGAACAGCCTCCGTATCTCGCCCTGGTCTAGGCCCCTGGCAGGGGGCGGCTCCTGACGAGTACGCTGGACGCGGTCGCAAGGGTTGACGGCGACCAGTCCCATCCTCAAGAAGAATCCGTATAGGCTGGACACGGCTGCCAAGCGTAAGTTGATGGTCGCCGCCGACGGTTCGCGGCCCGACGGCCCCTTGCCGTAGGCGAATGAGAATACTTCATCCGGTGTCACCTGGTCGGGTGTCTTGCCGTCCAGGCCGCCGAAGAAGCGGCCCAGGAGACTGCCGTACTTCTCAACCGTGCCGTGGGAGCCTGAGCGCATCTGCTTCTCCGCCAGGAAAGCCCTCATCGCCCCATCCCAGTCCGGCGCAACGTAGGTCGTCGGCGAGCGCTTTCCCTGGTCAATCATCCGCTGTCATCCTCCATGTCGTGCCGCTAACAGAAAGAGCTGTTTCTCTCATACATAGAAGGCCCTGGCAGCCGTTTTGTTACACTCCCTAAAGCTGCCTGGAGGAGCCGCGGCGGGCCCGGGGTTGCGTCTCTATTGCCCCCGCCGCCGCGATTGTGCGCCTGGGTGGGGCGGGAGAATGGGAGCTACCGCATCGACCAGGGGAAGTGCATCAAGTGCGACGCCTGCCGGGAGCAGGCCCCCTACGCGATCGCGGTAGTGGACGAGTTCGGGCCGTAGGGCGCGCGGCGCAATCCGAAATTAGCGCGCAAGCCACTTGACAATTTCCTAACGATATGTAAACTATAGGCGCTCGCATTGAATGCGAGAGGAGGCAGCGCAGTGGCAGGCGCTCTGTCCATTCCCACGGCGTAACAACAAGGGCTGGTTATCCTAACCGGATGATCAGCCCTTAGTCTTTTTGCAGAAAAGGAGTACGGCGATGAGACGGTTAATCTTTGGAGCAGTCCTGGCGGCGGTGATCGCCCTTGTATTCGGTGTGCTGGGTGAGGGAGGCGGGAAGGTGCAAGCGGACCATACTGTCACCATCACAGCTGAAGCCAACGGTGATCTCCCTCCCCTTGTTCCGCCACTGGACTGCCCTTACATAAACGGAGATTTTACGATTTCTCTGGTTGCTGCCAACGTTCCTCCATGCGGTGACGGCAACAACGAAGTCACGGCCTGGACGTTGGATTTCACGAACGAGGACAATTTTCAGGAGTGCTTCGAGGGTGTGTTGACGTCCGCGAAGCTCACTTTAACCCTCACGCCACTAGGCGTTCTACCTGGCACCGACACTGTTGGGATTTCAGGGCTGGGGCCGATTCCGGGCTTTCCTCAGACCTTTCCCTTTGGCGTCAGCAGCAGCAACGCCGTTCCGCTGGAGTTGATCCCCACTCCCTATGCCGGTACCGCCATCCTTGGAGTCTACACGGCCAGCGGCGGTAAGATCCCGATGGGGTATCAAGATGATGCTATCGTATCCTTTGCTCGACTCGAGTTAACGTGCGAAGCCCCACACGTGTTCGGCGACAAGATGTACTGGACAGACGCCGGCACGAACACGAACAAGATCCAGCGGGCTAACCTGGACGGTACAGGCGTGGTGGATACAGACGTGGTGGACCTGGTCACCACCGGGCTCGTCACACCACTCGGGATCGCGCTCGATCGTGCCGAGCGCAAGATGTACTGGGTAGACGGCAACAGCGCCGACCCGCTCCAGACGATAGAGCGGGCCGACATGCTCGTCAACCCCGTGGTGGGCCCCCCCGTGGTCACGGGCCCCCCCCCCAGCGACCGGGTAGCCATCGCGCTGGATCTGGTCAGTGACCCTCAAAAGATGTACTGGACGGACTTCTTAGGCACCGAGATCAAGCGGGCCAACCTTGACGGCAGCAGCGAGGAGCTCCTGGTCAACACGCAGTGTTGCCCAGTTGACATCGCGCTGGACGTGGGCGCGGACGAGATGTACTGGACGCTCAGGTTTGGCGTCGACAAGATCCAGCGGGCCACCCTGGCGGGCAACGGCGTGACGGACCTACTCACCGCCGCCGACGGGCTCATCGACCCCCGTGGCATCGCGCTGGATCTCGTCGAGCGCCAGATGTACTGGGTGGACAACGGTGACAATACGATCAAGCGGGCCGACATGGCCGTCAAGCCTGCGGTAACGACCCTGGTCGACACAGACCTTTTCGTGCCGCTCTTCATCGCTCTCGATGTGTTCGATCGCAAGATGTACTGGACAGACGCCGGCAACCACACGATCAAGCGGGCCGCAATGGACGTCAACCCTGTGGTGACGATCCTGGTCGATGGGCCGAACGATGGGCTCGACATTCCTGTTGGCATCGCATTGGACGCCGCACCTGACCCCGGCCTGATTCGTGATGTTGTTGACGGCCTTCCTGACAGCGCCTTCAAGGCGGCCCCCGGCGGCAAGGGCCACAAGACAGCCATGCTCGCCCAACTCGATGAGGTCAAGGTTGACATCGAGAATGGTAACATCGACGACGCGAAGGAGGGACTCCAGGATCTGCGCGAACACGTGGACGGATGTCCTCCGGATCCAGACTCAGGCGACTGGATCGTGGACTGCGACGCCCAGCTGGAGGTCCGGGCGCTGATCGATCTGCTCCTCGCGAACCTGGGCTGCTGAGGTCGGAGCTGTACCCCGTCATCGTGGGCGGTATAGCCGCTGCGGCGGCGCTCGCTGCCGCGGCGGGCGGCCGGTACGCCAGGAGGCGCTGGCTGGGGTAGACACGATTGTGCGCCTGGGTTGGGCGGGTGTCAACGACTTTCATTGACAGGCTGAGCCGCACCGCGTATTATGTGCAGCGCCAACTTGACCGATTACAGTCTGCTATTCGGCGGGCCGACAAGGCAAGTCGAGAAGGGAGGGTCACCGAGATGTTAGTTCGTAAGCTGTTCAGCGTGGCCGTCATCGCTCTGGTTGTGGTCGTGGCCGCGCTTCTCGCCGTGGGGCCGTCGAACCCGCCGGATGCGGCGGCAGACGGGCCAACTATCGGTGAGAACTCCTGCGACGGAGTCAACGCCTGCTTCGGCAACAGCGGCGACGTGGGCGACAACTCCTGCAACGGGGACTTCGTCTGTGCCTTCAACAAGGGCGACGTGGGCAAGAACTCCTGCAACGGGGACTTCGATGCCTGTGCCTCCAACAAGGGCGACGTGGGCGACAACTCCTGTGTCGGCATTGCCGCCTGTCTCGACAACAGCGGCGACGTGGGCGACAACTCCTGCAACGGGAACACCGCCTGCAACGGCAACAAGGGCGACGTGGGCAAGAACTCCTGCGGCGGCTTGAGCGCCTGTGACTTCAACAAGGGCGACGTGGGCAAGAACTCCTGCAACGGGATTGGCGCCTGCGAGAGCAACACGGACAGGATACGGCCCAACCAGTGCAACACGGACTTCGAGTGTCAGGGGCCCTAGACCCCAGGACTTTGCAGACCCGCGTAGGGTCGTAGTCAGGGCGGTGAGCTAACTACCTCGCCGAGGGCTTGCCTTTAGGCCCGTGCGTCCCTCCGCATGGTGAGCGCTCGGGCGAGACCACTCCCGGAGTCAGCCTCCCTTAGCGACTTTCGCTCTAGTGATGATTGGGCTCGCGGTCATGGTCCTGGGGGAAGACCGTTTTCACCGCTATCACCCGGCGGGTCACACCTAGAAAAAAGCCCGCAGCCCTCCGCGGCTTCCGCGGCTTCCTCCGCCTCTGCCTCGGCTTCCTCCGCCACCTCGTCCGCGCCTTTCTCGTCCGTCTCCGCCTGCGCGTCCGCTGCCTCCTTCGCCTCTTCGATGGCCTCTCCGGGGTCGTCATCGCCAATAGGACCAGCAACAGCTACCGGGGTGTCCCATGGCGCACCTGCCAGCGGAGCGATGTAAACCGCCAGCGACAGCGAGAAGATCGCCGCAGCTAGAGCTAGCAACACCTTCTTCATATCTACCTCCCCGTTGAGCTAAACCTTATGTAATGTAGACGTGGGGAGTTTAGCCTGCCCGAAATCGATTGTCACGCAGTTTGGCTAAAAAGGCATGTGCACCAGCGGCGTGCCTTCACCCAACGTCCAGTAGGCGATGCTCACCCCGTCCTCGGTCTTCGCGTACTGGATGCGCGGCTCCATGGCGGGGATATTGTACGCCTCTGGACTATCCCTGTCTCGGTGTCACTGGCCATCAGCAGGCGGTGGCTGGTACGCCAGGAGGCGTTGGCTACGCTAGGGGCGAGATTGTGCGCCTGGGCGGGGCGGCTGTCAACGGGACGCTAGCCCGCTTCCCGCCGCCTCAGCTCGAACAGCCGCACCGGTCGGCGCTCTCTATGGCGATGATATAGCTCGAACGAACCGCCAGTCACTCAATCCAGAAGTGCGGGTTCCACGCGACCTCCCACAGGTTTCCGTCGGGGTCAGTGAAGTAGCCAGAGTACCCGCCCCAGCTCGTTTCCTGAGCAGGTTTAGTAATATTCCCGCCGTTGGCCTCAGCTTGCTTCAAAGTAGCCTCAACGTCTTGGCGAGTCCGCACGTTGTGAGCGAGGGTGAACCCGCGAAAGCCGGAGCCGTCTGAGGAAACGTTGGCGTCCGCAGCTAACGCCCCTCGTGGAAATAACGCAAGCCACGTACCCTTCGTCTCGAAGAAGGCGATGACATCGCTGCCCTCTCTAAGTGGCAGTCCAAGGCCGTCCTGATAGAAGCGGACGGAACGAGCCAGGTCGGAGACGCCCAGGGTGATGATGCTGATCCTGGGTTCCATCACTGTTGTTCCCTCCACCTCACCTCGAAGAGCCGCACCGGCTCGTCGAAACCCTTGAGCGAAGTCTCACCACGGTCGGCGAACAGGAAGTCCTTGCCCTCGGCCAGCTCCCGAACGACGTTGGCGACCAGTATCTCGCCGCCCTTGGCCGTCGCTGTGATACGGGCGGCCCTATTCACCGCCGTCCCGAACAGGTCTTCATCCTCGGCTATCGGCTCTCCCGCGTTAAGCCCGATACGAACCAAGATTGACTCCTCCGCCGACTCGTTGCGCTGAGCGAACGCACGCTGCATGGCGATGGCGCACTCCAGGGCCTTGGTGGCTGAGCCGAACGAGGCCATAAACCCGTCGCCCATGGTCTTCACCTCTGAGCCGCCGTGGGCCGTAAGCGCCTCCCGCACCATGCGCTCGTGCTCCCGTAGAAGCTCACGGGCCTTGGCGTCGCCCAGTCGCTGGGTCAGGGCCGTGGAGCCCTCGACGTCCGTGAAGAGGATAGTGTGAACTTGTTCCGATGCTAGGCGCTGTGCCTTATCTGTGGCCTCCTCACCCGCGCCCACGAACTCCTCGATCGCCTTGGCCAAAATTTTCCCCTGTGGCTCGTCCGGCAGAATGAAGTGATTCCTGCCCTCCAGTGGGAGAAGGCGAGCCCCTGGGATGAGCGCCGCCAGTTCCCGGCCAGACTCAAAGGGCACGGCAGCGTCACCGCGGCGATGGGCCACGAGGGTTGGCACCTGTACTTGCTGGAGAAGCTCGGTCACATCGACGGTGAGGCCGGCGGAGACAAGGGCCACGGCGTTCTCGGCAGAAGCGGATACTCGCCCCAGCTCGTTGAATGCTTGGATAGCTTCCGTGTCGGCGTCCGGTATGATCAACCCGGTGAATAGCTGTCGGAAGACCGGGAGATCGCTGTTCCAGCCCTGCCGTATCAGCGTCAGCATGGCTTCGAGTTGCTTACGACCTTCCTCAGTTTGCAGCAGCCTTGCGCGCGCGAAGGACCCGTAAAGTATGAGGTGGCTGACCCGTTCGGGGTGGCGCACAGCATAGGAGATAGCTATCTGGCCGCCCTGGGATATGGCGCACAGGGCGACGCGCTCAAGGTTGAGGGCATCGACAACCGCCTCCAGGTCGCGCACGTGAGCTTCGGGAGAGAAGTCTTGGATATTTCGGTCCGACAGACCCTGGCCACGACCGTCGTAGCGGATCAGGAGATGGCGTGTGGACAATAGATCGTTGAAATTCCGGGTTATGGCGTAGTCCCACTCAAACTCCAGGTGGGTGAACCAGCCGAGGACGCGTACCAGCGGTGGCCCCTTGCCCACGGTGGCGTAGGCTATTCGGACGCCGTCTGAGCTGGTGCAGAAGCGGACCTGCTGTTCCATCACACCTCCCCCAGTGTCCAGTAGGCTATGTTCACCCCGTCGCTCGTCTTAGCGTACTGGATGCGCGGCTCCATGGCGGGGATATTGTACGCCTCTGGACTATCCC
>CAZYOV010000043.1:0-19844 GCA_964649215.1 uncultured Dehalococcoidia bacterium | reverse complement strand
GAGAAGGTTGTCGAGGAGATGGTGGAGCAGTTCAGCGGCGAGGACCCGCTGAAGCTCGCAACGCGCAAGGCGCTGCAGGACGCCCGCGTGCGGCTGGAGGAGCTCATTAAGCAGCTCAAGAAGCGGTTGGGTCCGATCGAGCCAGGAGAGCCTCCTGCGGAGCTCGTCAACAAGCTCAGGAGATCCGCGGGTCTGCGCAGCGGCTGACGGGTCGGCCGCTCATCGCCCGAGGGGAACAGGAGCCTGCACGGGGACGGGTTCCGAGATTGGCTTTTGCATACGGCAATTCAGGATCGGGCCCGGACATTTTGGGTGCTAAATACGATCGGTTTCCTGGGGGTGCGTCCGTCAGTAGGCTACCACCAGAGTCCACATGATCCCGTTGAGCAGAAGCACGATAGCAAGGGCAGCGGCCCAGACGGCCCATCCGCGGACGCCGGGCCGGAACCGAATTCGCACCTCATTATCCGGCTTCAACAGGATGGGATTATAGCATAGAGCCAGGACCGGCTTTCTGGCCGCCGACCTTGCCAATTCCGTGTCCGAGCCACCACCTTTGCTCTGAGCCCTTGAGCTGCCGGCCTTGCTGTCCAGCTTCACGGAGCATGCGCTGGCACTGCTTGCACATCGGGGCGAGTCCGCGCCGCCAAGAGTCCTCGTTCTCCGGGGGCCCCTCAAGGACGGTGGCGGCGAAAACGCCTGCGGCGCGGCGGCGACAGAAGGCACAGCGGATCACGCACTGAGGTTATGTCGCGCTGGGCCTGATCGAGAAGGCTCAGGTGGCACCTGGCGAGGACGCTAGAAGCCGCCGGCAGGATCGCCGCAAGGGGGGCCGGCCGCGAACTGAAGAATCTGCCATCCTTCAGCGGGCCAGGGGGTCACCTGCCAGCGACGGAAGTTAGCTTACCGCCGCGATGCTGAGATCGTCAAGACGTGGAGACACTAAGGGTTGTTAGTGTGTATGCTCGGTAGCGCCGCTCGGCCGAGCGCTCTAGCACTTCCGCTGGTAGGCGCGCGAGGCGGGCCTAAACGCCACAGCTAAGGAGGACGCGATCATGGAGGAACTTCGAGCGACCGTGCTGATGGCGGCGACAATCACCATGGGGATAGGGGCGGGGGTCTACCTACTCTACGTCTTCGCCATCATGCCCGGGCTGGGCAGGACGGACGATAGAACGTTCGTCGGCGCATTCCAGCAGATCGACACGGCGATTGTCGGCCCCTTTCTTGTTGTCTTCTTCTTCGGTCCGTTGGCCGCCGCCGCTGTGGCGGCAGGGCTGCAACTTGGATCGGACGAGCAATCGAGGTTGCCCTGGATCGGTACCGCGCTTGGCCTGCAGGTTGCTATGGCGATCATAACCCTGCGCGTCAACGTTCCGCTCAACGACGGCATCAAGGCGGCGGGTGATCCAAGGCAGATCGAGGATTTCGCCGCCGTGCGCGAGCGCTTCAACGAATCAAAGTGGGTCACTTGGAACATCGTCCGAGCAGTGGCGGCGACCGTCGCGTTCGGCTGCCTCGCATGGGCCCTGGTGTTACACGGACGCGCATAGCGCCGAGGACGCGGCCGCACTACGTCCCGGTGACGCTCCAGAACGGACCCGTGAGGTGGGGGGTGCGCTCTTCAGTAGGCGATCACCAGAGTCCACACGATGCCGTTGAGCAGAAGCACGATAGCAAGGGCAGCGGCCCAGATCGCCCACCCCCGAAAGCCGGGCTTCGATGGAATTCGTACCTGGTTATCCGGCTTCAACTCGGACAGGAATTATAGCATAGAACCAGGATCAGCCTTCTGGCTGTGTGGATTGCATCACGGGTACGAGTGGCTGGCCGCTTGACCTATGTAGATACGGATGGCATTTTGCCGCCCCACAGCCGTCATTGTCGCCAATTATCGTCGGGAACAGGCTGCCAGACGCCCGGGCCGACTGCCTGGGGAGCGTCGGTCAGGCGGGCGAGGCCGCCGCCATCGGCGGCGACAACGTAAACGTCCCCCGACGAAACGAAGGCCACCCATAATCCATCCGGCGACCAGGCGGGAGAGAAATCGTCCGTCGGCTCGTCCGTAAGCCTTGTCACACCCGAGCCGTCGCTCCCGACAACGTATATCTCCGCGTTGCCGTCGCGGTTCGACACGAAGGCTATTCGGGAACCATCCGGTGACCAGGCGGGCGGGTAGTGACCCACCGCAGCGCCCGGAAAATCGGCGGCGGGGTTGCGGGTAACGTTGGTCAGTCTGGAGCCATCGGCGTTCACGGCATAGATTTCGGCTTCGCCGTCGCGGAAGGACATGAAGGCGATGCGCTCTCCGCGGGGAGACCAGGCCGGGGCGGTGTCCACGGCCTGGTGTTTGGTGAGGCGGGTGACCCCGGAGCCATCGGCATTCATGACGTAGATGTCTGCGTTGGCGCCCCGGTCAGACGAGAAGGCGATGCGGGAGCCGTCCGGCGACCAGGACGGTCCGCTGTCGTGAGCACCGTTCCGGGTGAGGTTGGTGAGCCCGGTGCCGTCGGCGTTGACCACGTACACCTCCATGTCGCCTTCATGCTCGGACTCGAAGGCAAGGCGGGAGCCGTCAGGCGACCACACGGGAGGGATCGGGTCATGGCCGGTCACCAGCCCGTCCGCTATCGTCGAAAGCCCGGCACCATCGGCGTCGACGATGTCGAACTGCCAGCGCTCCTGGCGAAGGGAGTAGAAGGCGATGCGCGTGCCGTCGGGTGACCAGGCCGGGGTGATATCCGGGCCGGGATTATCGGTCAGGCGGATAACGTTGGAACCGTTGGCATCCATTACATATATCTCCAAGTTGCCGTCGCGATCGGAGGCGAAGGCGATCTTGCCGGATGCGGGAGCGCCTGCGGTTGAGGTCGCTCCTTCAGTGGGGGCAGCAGTCACAGTTGGTTCAGGGATGCTGGCGGGCTGTCCGCCGTCTCCGCAGGCCACGACACCCGCAAGCGCCACCAGGTACAAGGGAGCGAGTCGCAGATGCCACATCTTTAGCCCCTTCGGGCGCTTCGGCCCGCCTCAGGCATTGTGCGCCTGGGCTGAGCGGGTGTCAACAGCTGCCCCCGCCGCATCCTCACCGTGTACAGCCCGCCAGCGCCGCGTCCGCCTTCTCGCAGCCCCGATGGTCCACCACGACCTCGAACCTGTCCGCCCCGCCGGCGTCGATGCCGGCCGTGTTGATGGAAACCGTATTCTTCTCCCGGATGAAATGAGCGAGGAGTTCGCTGCCTATCGGTTCCGGTTCCTCATCGGGCGCGACGGGCCGAGGCGAGGCGTCTGGAAATGGTGGCGACGGCACCTCCGACGGCAGCTCAATGATCGGCACTTCTTCAAGCTCGTACTCCCAGTCGTCCTCCAGACTCCGGACGTAGAAGTCGATCACTTCCTGCGCGGTCACCTCCGGAGGCGCTCTGTAGACCACGTTCGTAGTGTATCCGTCCACCGGCCCATCGTCGCCCAGGTAGTACGGGCTCGATTCCACCTCAAGTCGCTGGGAGCCGGGCATCTCCGGCAGCGTCTCCAGTAGGCGCTCGTTCTCGCGAACGTACGCTCCGCCGTCGACGCAGGCGGCTGCTAATAAGAGAGCGGCACCCGCCACGGTCAGGGTTCCGGTGAGCCTCACCTTGCCTCTAGCCGCGGCCATCTGCCATCACGCGTCCGCCAGCGACCCCCTGCCCTGACCCGCCGCGATTATGCGCCTGGGCTGGGCGGGTGTCAACGGGGCCTAGCCCGCTTTCCGCCACCTTAGCTCGTACAGCCGGAACAAGCGTGGGCGCCCTAACCTGCGGTAGCAGGTCTGTAACGTCAAACGTAAGAAATTGAGCCGTAAAGGCCCGAAGCGTCTCTTGCGTAATGCCTTCCCGAATCGTCGCAGCGTATCGCCGCGCCGCCTCACCCCCGCCCCATCCAAAGGCGTAGTGCGCCGTCGTATCGGTGTATAGTTCCCAGTTGTCCATAAGGCGCTCCAACACCTGAACCTGCGGCGACTTTAGCAAGTCGGACCCGCGTGCGTAGGAGCACCACAGAATAAGGTGGGATACCCGTTCTGGGTGGCGGGCGGCATAGGCGATAGCCACTGGCCCCATGGTGATAGGCCCCCATAGAGCGAACCTCTCCAAGCCTAGGCGGTCCGCCACCGCCGCTATGTCCAGCGCAAGGGCCTCCAGGGAGAAGTCGCTCACATCGCGTTCCGACAGCCCGGTGCCTCTATTGTCATACTGAACGAGCATCCTGTTCTGGGCCAGGCGCTCGTAGAACGTGCGGAACTCGGGAACCTCCCACTGTTGTCGAATGTGACTTTGCGGGTTCCACATTTGCACCAAGGGCGTGCCCTTACCATGCGCGCAGAAGGCGATGTTGACGCCGTCCTTGGTCTGGGCGTACTGGATGCGCGGCTCCATGGCGGGGATATTGTACGCCTCTGGACTATCCCTGTCTCGGTGAGTCATTGGATGGCTACTGTAGGCCCCGCTTGTGCACCTGGGCTGGGCGGCTGTCAACGGGGTCTCGGCGCACCCCGTGACTCGAAGATTGACACTAAGGCAGATTAGTGCCTGGCTTGGCCGCGCTGCAGGCGTGTGCCGCCGGTGGCGAGCCGTCCTCTTACAGTCGCTCCCATCGTCTCTGTCGAGGCAAGGACGCGTGCCCCATGGCCCGGAGACTCAGGCCAAAGTAAGTGTTCGGAATACAGCTGATTCTGGCATGCGCTAGTAGCAGGTCTCCTCGGCGCGCCATTCTCCATCTTCCTGGAAGTACGTTACGCTGTATTCGTACGTGTCAATGACTTCGCCCCTGGCCATCGCCTCCAGCACGTATGCCGCAACGGCCTGCCCGTCCAAGACGTCTACTTCTATCTGAGTTGGTACTAACTCATCCCAGCCGTCTGATTGTTTGATTTCGTTGAGGGCGACGACCATGTCATCATACGAGCATCTGCCTTGAAAGGCTGAAGTGTATGTTGACCAAAGGGCTTCGTAGTTGCCGTCAGAAAGGTATTTGTAGGCCTCGGACACCCCAGCGATTACCCTCTCTTCGTCCCGCTCTTGCGACTCGGCATCGGGCAGCGAAGTTGTAACCTCTTGAATTTCGTCTCCACCCCCGCCATCACCACACGCGATGGCCAGAGTTAACACTGCGACCAGCAAGAATACGGCGGGTAACGAACTGGCCCTCATTAGCGACCCCCTATCCATGTGATTTCACCCTTACGCGGGCATTGTGCGCTCGGCCTCGCTGAACCTAGTGATTAAACGCCTTAAGAGCCGATTAGGTTATCAGCGCAGCCGCGATCGTGCGCCAGGGCTGGGCGGCTGTCAACGGGGCAGTCAAAGCTCGCTAGCCGCGTGACCTGCGTGCCTGTGGCGGCGCGCCGGGGCTGGTACAATTCAGACGCCATGATGGGAGTTGGCCGCTTATTTATCGTTCCGGTGCTATTCCTGGCCGTCGTTGCCTGTGTCCTAGCGTCGGCTGGCTGCGGCAAAGATTCCGGCAAGCCGAGCACAACCTTCGACGCAGGAGCCGTTGACGACTTCACCAACGTTAGTATCACCTACTTCGAGGAGCAGCATCTGTTCCTGGTCCGGCTGCAAGATGGCAGCTTCATTGCCCATTACGACCTTGATCCACGAAACCAGTTGTTGGCACAGATGGGCGACACCGAGAAACTGGGCTGCCGCGTCGCCTGGCACCGGGACTTTTCCGACCGGGTGCCGGACTATCCTGCCGAACCGCTCAACATTCCTGGATTCGAAGGGGGCGCCTTTCGGGAGGGGTGCGGCGGGAGCACCTTCGATGCTCTGGGGCGACTTGTCTCCGGACCCTCCCCGAGCGATCTCGACCCGCTACCCGTATCTGTCGAGGACGGCCAGGTTATCGTCAGGCTTGCTGACCGGCCTTGTCCTGAGTTAACCTACCCCAGCCACGCGACCACCCGTCGCTGCGATCCGATCCGCTAGTGGTTGCGCCAGTAGGACGTCCTGTGGGGCCCCTGGCGATCAAGACTACTTCAGGACCAAGACTGTGGCTGCGCTATATCCTGGCAGTTGCGATAGTCACAGTGATTGGTGTTGTCTTGTTTATCGCAGTGGCCGTCGTATATGAGGTATGCTGCTCAACCCGGATGACTGTTGAAGAAGCGGAAAGGTTGATCGATGAGAATCTACCACCAGGTTCCACGGCAGAAGAGATATTCGCCTTCCTTGACTCCCGCAACATCGACCACGGCGACTTTGAACGGGCGGGTAGTTATACTGTCTTGCAAGAAGCGGGAATCCCCCCGGACACTGTAGTGATTGGGGCACTAATTCGTGATACGCATAGAAGCCTTATTCTTTTCACAGGCGACATCGATATCTTCTTCATTCTCGATGATGAGAGAAAGCTAAAGGATCGTGTGATTAGGGAAGTCTTTACCGGTCCCTGACTAAGGTCGCCGTTTTAGAACCGCCGGGTGCGCCAATCTGAGGAGCAGCCAGGAGACCAAGGGCGGGCCCCGGCCACCGCCTCCTCCAGGTAGTGCTCGAGTTCATCCCGGACGCGGGCCACCGCCTGGCCGCGTCTCTCCACGAACCGCGGCTCAGTCTCCTTGGACTCGACCTGTCCCGCCACCATAGCGGGAGGCAGCTTGGTCTGAGTTCTAGCCTCCGCCGACTCCTCCGGCGCCGCGGCCACCGTCAACAACGTGATGGACGTCTCGGCGCCAGCGATGAGCTGCTTCACTTGGGGCAGCGCCTGCTCCGACAACGGGGAGCCATCCAGCGTAACCAGGACGCGTTTGTAAATGACCGCGACCTACTTCTAGCCAAGAGGATCAGGCGCGTCTCTCCGATCATGCGATAGAGCGCCGGACTTTTAATCCGGGAGTCGTGGGTTCGAATCCCACCGGGCCCGCCAGGTGTCACCGGTATATGACACTAAGTTCCCATAGTGTCCATTCGCTTTGACTATTCTCAAGAGATGAACAACAATGGGATGCGTTCAGCTGCAGAGGATCAGCCACCATGACCCAAGAGCTACCCGAAGGCACCGTCACCGTCCTCTTCACAGACGTCGTGGGCTCGACCGACCTGACGACCAGTCGGGGCGACGAGGCCGCGCAGGAGATACTGCGTGCCCAGCGCGACCTCACCCGCCAGAAGGTCGAGGAGCACAGCGGCCACGAGGTGAAGTCGCTGGGCGACGGCTTCATGGTCGCCTTCGCCTCCGCACGGCGGGCTGTAGCCTGCGCCGTTGGCATCCAGCGGGCGCTGGAGGAGCACAACCGCGGCCAGGCGCTCGACGAGCAGGTGCAGGTACGCATCGGCCTGAACACCGGCGAAGTCATCCAGGAAGAGGCCGATCTGTTCGGCGAGACGGTGAACGCCGCCGCTCGCATCGCCGCCAAGGCGAAGGGAAGCCAGATACTGATCTCTGAAGTCACCAAGGGCGTGATCGGCCGGGCCAAGGATGTCGAGCTGGTCGACCGAGGCCGATTCAGGCTGAAGGGCTTCCCGGAGCGCTGGCACCTGTTCGAGGTCGTCTGGCGGGAGGAGACCGTCACGGCCCCGGCCCTCATCGAGCGGACGCCCTTCGTGGGCCGGGAGGTGGAGCGCACGGAGCTGCGGCGTCTCCTTGAGCAGACGGCCAAGGGCCAGGGTGCCCTGGCGATGATCGGCGGCGAACCCGGGGTCGGGAAGACGCGCCTGTGTGAGGAGCTGATGGCGGAGGCCCGCGAGCGTAACATGACCGCCCTCATCGGCCACTGCTACGAGATGGAGGGGGCGCCGCCCTACATCCCCTTCGTGGAGATGGTGGAGGCGGGCGCCCGGCTGTTCCCGCCGGAGACGTTGCGCGAGGCCCTGGGCGAATCGGCGCCGGAGGTAGCCAAGCTCATGCCGGAGCTGCGCCGCCTCTTCCCGGACATCCCATCGCCCCCGGAGTTGCCCCCGGAGCAGGAGCGCCGCTACCTGTTCAACGGCATGCGCGAGTTCATCGCTCGGACGGGCCGCGCCCAACCCTTGCTCCTCGTCCTGGACGACCTGCACTGGGCCGACGACTCCACCCTGCTGCTCCTCCAGCACATCGCCCAGCAGCTCCAGGAGATGCCCGTCCTCATCCTCGGCACCTACCGCGACGTGGAGCTGGACGTGGCCCGCCCCCTGGCTCGGACGCTGGAGGAGCTGCTGCGCCAGCGGCTGGCCAACCGCATTACCATCAGGCGGCTGCCGGAGGACGGCGTCTCGGCGATGCTGCGCGCCCTCAGCGGCCAGGAGCCGCCCAAGCCACTGGTCGATGCCGTCTATAGCGAGACCGAGGGCAACCCGTTCTTCGTGGAGGAGGTGTTCCAGCACCTGGCCGAGGAGGGGAAGCTGTTCGACGCCAAGGGCCGCTGGCGCACTGACCTGGAGGTGAGCGAGCTGGACGTGCCGGAGGGCGTGCGCCTCGTCATCGGCCGCCGGCTGGAGCGGGTGGGCGAGGAGTGCCGCCGCGTGCTCACCTCAGCCGCTGTCGTCGGCCGCGCCTTCAGCTTCCAGCTGCTGGAGGCGCTTGGCGACGTCGACCCGGACGCTCTACTGGACGCCGTCGACGAGGCGGAGAGGGCGCAGCTCATCGCCGCCGCCGAAGACGGCCCCGAGGCGCAGTTCACGTTTGCCCACGAGCTTATCCGCCAGACACTGGTCAGCGGCCTATCGCTGCCGCGCCGCCAGCGGATGCACCTGCGGGTGGCGGAGGCGATGGAGCGGGCCTACGCCCGCGCCCCGGAGGAGCACGCCGCCGACCTGGCCCACCACCTCTACCAAGCGGGGGCCGCCGCCGACCCAGAGAAGACGACGCGCTACCTGACTCTGGCCGGGGAGCAGGCGTTCGCCGCCGCGGCGTTTGAGGACGCCCTTCGCCACTACGAGGACGCCCTCTCCTTGCAGCCAGCCGATGACCGGCAGGGGCGCGCCGATCTCCTGTACAAGCGAGGCCGGGCCCTGCGCAGCCTGGGCCGCTGGGAGGACGCGCTGACAGACTGGCGGGAGGCGCTGACAGCCTACGAGGCGCTAGCCGACGTTGAGGCGGTAGGCCGCGTCTGCTGGGACATCTCTGAGCAATTTGTATGGGTCGCCCGCTGGTCGGAATCCCTGGAGATCGCCCGCCGCGGCCTCGCTGTCCTGGGCGAGCGGGCAACCGCCGACCGCTGCCGTCTCCTGGCAGTCGCCAGCCAGGCCCTCAGCCTCGGTGGCGACCACGCCGCTGGCCAGAGTATGATCGACCAGGCGCTGGAAATGGCGGACCAACTGGGTGAACCGCGCTTGACAGCGCACGTCCTCCAATACAAGGCGGTGCTCCACTGGGCCTACATGCAGGGCCGAGAACAACTCCAAGCCGGCCGACGGGCCGTGGACCTGCTGCGCTCAGTCGGCGATCCCTGGTTTCTGGCCGATGCGTTGTGGATGAGGCAATGGGCCCTGCTGAACCTCGGCAGCCTGGACGAGGCCGCCGAGATCGGCGAGGAACTGGAGCCCCTCGCTACCCGATTGGGCCATCTGGGCGCTCTGCTCCTCGCCAGCCGCCAACGTGGCTCGCGGAATTTCATGCTCACCGCTGACATCAATGCGTTCGAAGAGTTCGCCAGAGACGACCTGGAGTTCGGCAGAGGCTTTGATTTCCCCTGGATCTCGAATTCCCACACATGGCTTGGTCTGGCGCACTTCTGGAGGGGCCAGTGGCAGAAGGCGCTTGAGCATTTCCAGGAGGCCGTCAAGCTAGAGCCCGCGGGCTTCTACGCTGGCGCTGACTGGGCGTTTCTCTTTCTCTCGAAGTCGTACTCAGGCGATAAGGATATGGCCATCGCCATGCTGGAGGAGAAAAGAGGCGATCTCCCCCAGCCCGGTCAGCCTAGCTTAATGGGTTCTCACACGATGCTTCTGGTGGCCGTGGAAGGACTGGCCATGCTCGACGAGAGGGGCGAGGCAGCCCAGCTTTATCCGCAGGTGTTGGAAGCGATCGATACCGGCGCCCTCCTGAGGCAGCTGGATCTTGGTCTACTCCAGACTATTGCTGGTATGGCGGCGGCGGCCGGTGGCCAGTGGGAGAAAGCGGAGGAACACTACGAGACGGCCCTGCGCCAGGCCCACGAGCTGCCGAACCGCATGGAGCAGCCGGAGGTGCGCCGCTGGTACGCCCGCATGCTCATCGACCGAGACGGTCCGGGCGACCGCGACAAGGCCCGGCAGATGCTGACGGAGGCGATCGAGATGTATCAGAAAATCGGCATGCCCAAGCACGTGGAGATGGCGGAGGCTCTGCTAGGGGACCTGTAGCGGCTTGGACATTGCAGAAGGCACACTAAGTGCCGTTAGGGGGGCACCAGCTAACGGAATCGGACCGCTCCCCCAACTTCGTTCAACGAATGTTGGGCGACCACGGCTGATCTGTCGGTCCGCCCTGAACGTCAGCGCTCCACGAACGCCGAATATACCCAGCCGCCGATTACCCTGTACCAGATACGATTGCCGCTGCCCGGCTCCGCTTCCTCGCCTTCCGCCTCGCCGTAGACGCCTACCTTCGTACCCTTAGGGAGCGTGCCTACGCTGTCGGACGCTGTGTTCCGCTTACTGCGGATGCGGAGGTTATCCGTCACCTCGCCCTCCCAGGGGAGCGATACCGCCTCTGACCGAAGAGGCTGCCAGGCAGGCGAGTGCCCGGGACCCAGGTCCGTCACCTCGCGGGTTACGAGGTCGAACACGCGAATCTGCCCTGATGCGGGCTCTCCAAGAAAATACGCTATGAAGTCGCGTCCTGACACATAGGCGATGAGGTCGCCGGAAGGCGACCAGCTCGCCACCTCTGAGAACTCGTCGGCGATCCTCTCGTCGGCAAGGCCATCGATCCTGAGCAAATAAACGCCTTCTGCCAGCAGCCGATGCTCGCCTACTTCTTCATCCTCATCCAGCACGCACTCCGTCGCCCTGAAGTACGCCACAACCGCGTCGCTCACTGGCGACCATAGTGCTGGGCTCTCTTGGTCCCTACCAGAAATGTGTATGTCCGGCGGGAAGCGTTCCTCCGCGGTCAGATCGTTGGCCAACTGAACGATCTCCCCAGGCGTGAGTTCGCTAGTGGTACCGTCGCCAGGATTCATGAGCGTAAGATCCATAGTGACAACAGCGCTGGCACCGTAGGGGCAGGGGACCCCTCTTGCGGCCCCTAGCAGCGCCACTCGCCTGCCATCGGGCGAGAACACAGGGGTAGGCAAGCTGGTGAAGCCTGACTTGGGGGGCAGCACCGGCCTATCAATTAGCCCGTTCAAGGAGAGTTCACGGATAGCGGTGTTGAAAAGACCGCCTGTGCCCTGGTTGATCGAGCAGTTCACGGCAACGAGCACGCTTTCTCCATTGGGCGCGAATACGGGCCGCCCGAGCAAAAGCTCGTCGTTAGGAGAAACCGGACACGTCTGCCTTGATTCAACCTTAGTTATGGCAAAACCCGGCCCTCCGTACAGCCGGCTCACACTCGATCCGTCTCGCGAGACAACAACAACCTCATCGCCCTCCACGATAGCGAAGTGACTGCCGTCCGCTGACCATGAGCCTGAGCCCTCACCACCATTTCCAGTCCAGACTGACTGCCCCGCCCTATCTTCGATTCTTGCGGGGCCCTTGTCAGGCAGGATAGCGACGAGCTGGCCATCGGGCGACCAGAAGACGCCAGCGAACTGCGGAAGCTCTCTCTCCCATAGGACCACACGATCGGCGTTGGCTAGCACACTAGTGAATGTGGATGGGGAAGCGGCGCCCGGTTCAAGACGTAATGAAACCTCATAAGCGATCTCCCGCCCGTTGGCCAGCCATTGGAAGTCGACCACCTCGCGGTCAGTGCCCCCGAAATTGGTGATGCGCCGCCTGTCGGTGCCGTCGGCGGTCACCAGCCAGATGTCGCCGTCGTCGATGAATGCGAGCGTCTGGACGGCGGGATCGGGCGCGGCTGCCTCCGGCGTCGGCGTCAGCTCGGGCGTGGGCGCCTGCACCTCAGCCGTCGGTGTGGGCGTAGGCTGTGCCTCTTGCCCGCCGCCGCAGGCGACAGCGAGGGCAACCAGAAATGGTGGAACCAAGAGTAACTTGCGCATGTCGCCCGCCTGTTGAGCTACGGGCGAAGTTTACGGGGCTCGGGACAGGGCGTCAAGGACACAGGCGCGGTTGAGCAGTGGTGACGGAGTACTGGGGTCGGCAGCTTGTACCCACCAGCGGCCAGTATGTGAAGGGCTGGCAACGATGCAGGCGGCGGCTAATCATCCCGCCAGAACCTAGGCCGGCGACTGGCCGCCCGACCGCGCCTAGCGCTCCACGAACGCCGAATACACCCAGCCGCCGATGACGCGATACCAGATACGATTGCTGCTGCCCGGCTCCGCTTCCTCGCCTTGTGCTTCACGGTAGACGCGCACCTTCGCACCCTTCGGGAGCGTGCCTACGCTGTCGGACGCTGTGTTCGGCTCGCTTCGGATGCGGAGGTTATCAGTGACCGCGGCCTCCCAGGGGAGGGTTACGGCGTCCGGAGCCAGGGGCTGCCAGGCAGGCGAATGCCCAGGGCCCAGGTCCGTCACGTCGTCGGTTACGAGGTCGAAAACGCGAATCTGCGACGCGTCGGGCTCTCCCGTCGCATATGCGATGAGGTTACCGGAGGGCGACCAACTCGGGGGCCCCAACGAAGCTTCAGCAACTTTCTCGTCGGCAACGCCGTCGATCCGGAGCAGATAAACGCCTTCTGCCACAACGCCTTCTGCCACATGTCCAGGCTCGTCGCAAAAGTCCCCAACCTGGAAGACGCCTACCACGGCATCACTGGCGGGCGACCAATCTGGTGAAGACATAAGTAGCGCCGCCGTCCGGCCTATTGTAGAGGCTCCCGCAACGGCGGCCACGGCCTTGGTGATCTCCACTGGACTCAGCTGGATCCGGCTCGATCCGCCAATGTCTAAGACGGCAAGGCTCTCCTCACCTTCGCAGTAGCTGAAGTTCCACTTTGATTTGAGAGCCATGTAGCTGCCATTGGGGGAAAATAGAGGGACCGGTAGAGAAAGTACCCCCGTGACCGCTGAGTCAGGTATGGGCACGTTAACCAGCCCGTCCAAGGACGCTTCATAGATCGCGCCTCCAATGTTCCCGGTTGCCCCCATCAAGATCGAGCAGCCCACGACAACCAGTACCTTCCCGCTGTCGGCCGTGAACACCGGCCGCCCGAAAACCCGTGTACCAGGTCCAAACTCTGTACCATTACATCCCCCCTCCTTGGACGACACGTCCAGAGGAGGCCCCACGTCCAGCCGGCTCACGCTGATCCCGTCCCGAGAGACAACGACGATCTCATTGCCCTCCATGATAGCGAAGTGACTGCCGTCCGCTGACCATGACCCTGAGCCCGCGCCACCATTTCCAGTCCAGACTGACTGCCCCGCCCTATCTTCGATTCTTGCGGGGCCCTTGTCGGGCAGGATAGCGACGAGTTGGCCATCGGGCGACCAGAAAGTAGTAGGCCCGCCGTCCACCTCCCATAGCACCCGACCATTGAGACTCACAAGGGCGCTCGTGGCTGTGGTGTCAGAGAAATCCCTATAGGAGATCTCCTGCCCGTCAGCCAGCCACTCAAAGCTTGCCACCTCGCGGTCAGTGCCCCCGAACTGGGTGATACGCCGCCTGTCGCTGCCGTCGGCGTCCACAAGCCAGATGTCGCCGTCGTCGATGAATGCGAGCGCCTGGGCGGCGGGCTCGGGCGCAGCTGCCTCCGGCGTCGGCGTCGGCTCGGGCGTGGGCGCCTGCACCTCGGCCGTCGGCGTGGGCGTAGGACCCGGCCCGGCCCCACCACCGCAGGCGGAGGCGAGGAGAGGGAGCGCTACAAGCACGGAGATCCATCTGAGCGGCATGCTCGGCTCCTGCAAATCCTGTTGAATTATTATAACCGCACTTCTGCTGACGTGGATGAGTGCGATGCACGTTTTGCCAACCCTCAAGCGCACCGGGACCGGGTGAGGCAAATCTAGACACGCCAGAGCCGCCGGCGTCAGACACTAAGACTTCTTAGTGTGCTAGACTAAGCCGGCTTAGTCCCAGCGTATCTGGTGTACCTCGGTGCGGCCCCGCGAGCCCCTCTAGCTCAACTCCGATTTTGGTCACATGGTATTCTCCCTTCTGGCGGCCAAGATCACCCATCGTCATCGCAGCATCGTCGCTACGCTCTGGCTGTTCGATCTCAAGAAGGAGGGTGAACGAATGAGGGATCTAAAAGACAAGGTGGCAGTCGTCACAGGCGGCGCGAGTGGCATCGGCCTCGGCATCGGGCGGGCCCTCGCAGCCGAGGGGGCTCACGTGATCGTGGCCGATGTGGAGGAAGGCCCGGCGGGGGCGGCCGCGGAAGAACTGGCGGCAACCGGCATCCGGAGCCTGGCGGTGTCATGCGACGTTTCCGACCGCACCTCAGTCGAGGCGTTAGCAGATCGCGCCTGGCGGGAATTCGGCCGGGTCGACGTCCTCTGCAACAACGCAGGCGTAGGTGTGTTCAGCCCAGTCGCTGACACCCCAGCAAAAGACCTCGAATGGGTCTTCTCGGTCAATATCCTCGGAGTCTGGAACGGCTGCTCGGTCTTCGTGCCAAGGTTTCGAAAAGGTGGTGGGCCCGCTCACATCCTAAATACCGGCTCTGAACACAGCCTCGACATTCCGTTCCCTGGCATGGGGATCTACACCGCCACGAAGCACGCGGTCCTCGCGCTCTCGGACGTGATGCGGCGTGAGCTTGAGTCCGATCGCATCGGGGTGAGCATCCTCTGCCCAGGCGCCGTGCGGACCGAGATCTGGAACGCCGGTCGGACCCGCCCGGAGCGGTTCGGCGGGCCCCAGCGATCTCCCGAGGAGTTCCGAAACGCCCTAGCCTCGGGTATGGACCCCGATGAGGTAGGCCGCCTTGCGGTCGAGGGCATCCGCCGAGGCGACTTCTTCATCCTGAGCCACCCGCAGGTTCGAGGGATCGTTGAGGCCCGCTACAAGGAGCTGCTGGCTGCGTTCGACGCCCAGGCTCCTCGCGGGTAGCTCACAGCAGAACCTGGAGGCCGCACCCCCTTTGGGGAAGATCCGCGGTCGCCGTGTGACCGTCGGGGAAAGTATCACACTAAGACTGCTTCTGTGACCTCCGGCCCTCTCGCAGCAAGTACCGGCAGAGTACGTCAGTCACGAACCTCTCCGCCTCCGGAGAGCCGAAGCCACCGCTTGCCGTGACACCTCGCCAGGTCGGGTAGCTGGTGAACGTTATCACCGCCCGCTTCGCCATCTGCCTGTCGATAGCCCATACGTCCGGCCAACATGAGAAGAAATCCTCGATGGCAGCCATCCATGCCACCACCGCCAGGCGCACCGCCTCAGCCAGTTCCGGCACATCGCCCGCCCGGGAGTACGCGGCCCACATCTCCCGACGATGGCTGTTGTACACGGCGAAGATTGCTTCAACCAATTGGCCGATTGCCTCGTCGGCGGACTCGGCGGCAGGCCGGCTGCTCAACTCTTCGCCAAGCGCCTCCCCTGGGTAGCGAAGGGCAGCGGCGAGTACCTGGTCCTTGGAGCCAAAGTGGCGCTGCACAGTCCGCGTGGAGACGGAGGCTTCCCGTGCGATGCCCGTAATGGTGGTTGTATCGTAGGGCTGGGACACGAGAACCCTAATCAGGGCTCTCTCTATCTGTCTGCGGATGCGATCCTTGGCTTTTTCCCGCTTTGCCATGGAGTACGGTCGTGGCACCGCCTTTCCCTCCTTCTGACACTCGGCCGCGTCGATCGCCTCGCTATTTTTGGGGAATGGGATGGAGTCAAGGATTCGCAGCCATTCTACATGTGCTGCGGTACAGCAACAAGCTATAAGCCGCGCAGCATATCCCCCCCGATAGTAGCGACGACAGGTAATTGCTGTCGCACCCCTTAACACGCACCCCTTGACATTATATCTTTTCCCATTAATAATCCATTATTCGGAGCGGTTTCGCCGATAGAGCCTTTCAGAGCCCGCTAACCACTGTTGCCGCAGCAAGCGTCTCCCGGCGTGGAAAGTGAAAGGAGACAATGGTTTGGAGACTCGCTGCTACGATAGCGATCCTGGCGCTTTTAGCGACCCTGAGCGCCGTCATCGCCCTAACGGTGCTTACTGGCAGCACCTCCACCTCCGTCCGTGGCAGCACCTTCAGCCCGGGGACGGTGGACATCAGCACTGCCCCGACCAATGCCCCGATCACCTTCAGCAATATGGCGCCAGGCGACAGCACGACCCCGCCCCTGGTAATAAGTAACATCGGCACCTCGGAGCTCCGCTACGCCATGATCACCTCGGCCACCGATCCAGACGGCAAGGGGCTTCGGGATCAGCTGCAGCTCACGATTAGAACCATCGACGTCACCACACCAGCCACCCCCTGTGACGACTTCGACGGCACGCTCCTGTACGGGCCGGCGGGCGCCCTGTCCGCTGGCGCCATCGGCAGCAACGCGCAAGGCGCTCAAGCGGGCGACCGGGTGCTGGCCGCCGGAGCCAGCGAGACGCTCTGCTTCCGGGTGGAGCTGGCGCTAGCCACCGGCAACGGTTACCAGAACGCGACCACTACGGCCACATTCACTTTCGACGCCGAGCAAACGGTCAACTCGACGACTCAGCAGAGCAGAAATCCTGCGAAAGAGGCGCATCTTGTTGTTAGGCGCCCGTAGTCGAGGTAATCTGGGTCACTTGAAAACTCAGTCAGGTGCGCTACCAGACCTGATTCGCGAGTACGTAGACTTGGCGGCCTTTGGGGGGGTTGTCAGGAGAAGCGAGATGGGGAGGCAAAAAGGCTGATGGTGAGTGAACACTCCGGGGTGGAACTTCCCATGCAGTTGGAGGCGCTGCTGAAGGCGGAGGCGACGGTCTACGTTGGCCTCTCAGCCAGGGCTAACGCCCTGCAGATACGTGCACCCTTCGGTGAGCTGACCATCCCCTACGCATGCATCATAGAGGCGACCACCGATGTCACCGGAGGGATCGGGCTGGATATGGCGGGCGCAAAGATATGGTTGGATGTTAGCGATTTCCCGGACAGAAACGCCCTGCTCGCGTTCCTGAAGCAGAAGATGGTGAAGCCCGGCGGCCATGCGAACACTAAGTCTGCTTAGTGTGGCTGGGGGTGATTGGGACACGTAATCCTGAGGACCAAGCTACCAAGCCTCCCGCCGAAGCTGCACCTTCCCGGCTCGGCTAGCGCCCCCAGGCTAGGGAGAACTAATGGCGACAGCCCGACTGAAACGCATCGCTTACCACGAGGCCGGCCACGCTGTCGCGGCGTACGCCCTGAACCGGCGCGTGCGGTCTGTAACCGTGATCCCTGACGGCGATATTCTCGGCTACAACATTTACGGCAAGGGGCTGACGATCCAGCCCGATGTAGAGGTCGATGGTCGAACCAGAAACGAGATTGAAAGGCGCGTCATCTGCGCGCTGGCGGGTTGGGCGGCCGAAGCGAAGCTGAATCCACGACGCAGGAGGTCTGCTATAGCGGACACTGACTGGCACTACGCCTACGACTTGGCGGATTACGTGGTGGGCTCAATAGAAGAGCTGGAAGCGTACGGCAACTGGCTATGGATACGGACTAAGCAACTCATCGCCCTACCCCACTACTGGGCGGCGATAGAGGCGTTGGCTGCGGAGCTAATGACGCACAAGCGCCTGGGCGAGAAGCGGGTGCGGGAAGTGATAAAGTCCGTCCTGCACGCGGGCTAGACCGTATCTCCCAGGAAACTGCCCTCGGACTCCTCTGAGATATCATTTAGAGGTGCCGACCACTACCCTTCTCAGAAAGCGCCCTTGTGTCTGCGGCTGCGGCAGGTCCGTCACGGGCCGCCGCTCCAAGCGGTACTACTCCCCCGGCTGCCGAAAGCGGTATCAACGCTCACCAGAACCGTCTCAGACGCCCCCAGATGGTCAGGAATCCGTCCCACACCCCCAACCCACTACCAGGGCCACCTGATGTCACGCTTACAGATACGAAACAGCCCGTCTCCTGTACCACCTGCGGAAGTCACCTTCCCCGCCTGCTGGGGCCGCTCCAAGTCAGCGTTTACTGCGCCGACTGCGTACAGGCTGAACACTGCCCCTGCGGTAGCCGCCCGCCATGGCACGGCAGACACCCCAGTTGACACCCGCCCAGCCCAGGCGCACGATGGCGGTGGCGGACAGTGGAAGTCGCTCCACCATGAGAATCCTCCCATGGTTTTGGCCCCCCAATGCAGGTAGCGGCTCCTGTCCGCCCCTTCCGAACAAGGAACGGGCGCAGCGGCCTGTCGCCGAACCGCCGCGCCCTAGCTGCCTCGCAGCCCTTGGGGGGCTGAGAGGCTTGATTATACCACCTAAGAAACAAGCGCAGCGGCTACCACGGGCTGGGAGTGTGCGATACACCGCTGCGCCATCCCTCAGCCATGGAGCCGAGAGGCATCATTATACCACTCAGGCTACGTCTACGGTATCACACCGCCACGCCGAATCAACGTCTTCGGCTCGCAAACAGGCTAGGCGAACTGAGGGAGTGTTCCCGTTGAGACCTAGCCGTAAAGCGCTAAGGTGCTAGTCGTTCTGAGGGCCGTCGCCACCGGCTCCATCGCGGTCGCCTTGCTCGCCTTGGTCGCAATTTTCTGGTCCTGGGACCGCACCACCGTCGTTGCATTGGTGCGCGTGCGCGTAGACAGTGCCGCCACCGCCCAACACGGGCACGGCCAAGGCCAAGGTCAGGCCAACTGCGAACACAAAGGCCATTATCTTCTTGCGCATTAGGGTTCCCTCCCTTTGTTTGAGTGATGCAGGGGGGATAGGCTAGCAGGGATAGGCATTATTGTCAAGTGCAAATCATGGCGGTCATGTGGGTAGAAAGGTGTGTCAAACCGATAGTCGCCATCACCGCCAGTCGATAGCCGCCGCCTCAGAGGGAAGGCCTTTTTGCAAACCCCGAATTATATACGGACAAGGCCCTTGGATTATGGGCAGAAGAACCCTTTTCCGTTACTCAAAATGCACGGGGTGAAGCCTAGATACTGTATAGAGAGACGCGGATCGGGAACCCGTCCCTGGGCGGCCTCTGAGCCCATCCTGGCCCTACCCGTCAGAGCGTCCCTGAGCCTGTCTAACCCTGCCCGTCGGAGCTGAATACAACTTCTATTGCGTTGTCGCTAGATACGGAGCCCTATCTAACCAATACAGTTGACGGCCACGGATGACGGCCACTGGGTTCAGAGACGGGTCCGTTAATCGCAGCAGCGTCCGCCTATTCCGTCCGCTTATTCCAGCGTCCGCTTATTCGGGACGGTGATCCTTTTAGAGACTGGGCATATGGGGCAGTTAACTCTTCCCTGTATCTAGGCCCAGGCCACAGGTTCAACACATGCGTTTAGAACGTCAGGCTCTGTATCCAGATCACAGGTTCCACATCGTACCTACCGTCCGCCGTCCCTCGTCCGCACCCACCGTCCACGATCCGTATCCCTGGTCCACCCAACCCTACGTCCCCACTGGTACGTCCATGAGACACGCAGGCGCGCCGCTACCCCTCCTCATCGTGCCCCTCCCCTGGCTACCGCGACAACTGCATCCCGACGTACGAGAGGTTGCCCCTCCCCCCGCCCCTCTAGTCCTCGACTACCTCCCCATCGGCAACGATTTCGCCCTCTACGGTATCGGGGTGCTCCAAGCGGGGGTCGCTCTGAGCGATGAAGTTGATCTGGATGTTGGCGGCGTTGGCCCCGAGCGAGCCCTTCCCCTCTGTCTCCAGCAGTCTGAGCGCCTCATCATCGCGTTCGATGTCCAGCCACCGGTACGGA
>CAZYOV010000042.1:2732-20150 GCA_964649215.1 uncultured Dehalococcoidia bacterium | reverse complement strand
TTCATCATCGATGAGGAGGGACATATCGTAACCAACAACCACGTCATCACGGTGGACGGTGACCAGCCGGCCCAACAGATCACCGTCACCCTGAGCGATGGTCGTCAATTCCAGGCGCGCATCGTCGGGCGGGATCCACCCAACGACCTGGCGGTGCTCCAGATCGATGCCGACGGCCTGACGCCGGTGCAGTTGGGCAGCTCCGACGCGCTTCAGGTGGGCGATGACGTACTGGCCATCGGCAATGCACTTGACCTCCCCGGCGGGCCGACGGTGACCAAGGGGGTGGTCAGCGCCAAGGGACGTTTGATCCAGCAGGACGGCATAACGATCCCGGACGTAATCCAGACGGATGCCTCCATCAACCCCGGGAACTCCGGTGGGCCTCTGGTGAATAGGTTCGGCCAAGTTGTGGGGATCACCACCGCCGTGATCCGCGGTGAGGCCGAGGGGATCGGCCTGGTGATCTCCATCGATAGCGCACGGCCCATAGTAGAGGAGCTGATCGAAGAGGGGCAGGTGGAGCGAGGCTTTATGGGCGTGACGATCACGGAGATTACGCCGTCTCTGGCCGAAAGCTTCGACCTGGCGGTGGACCGCGGCATCGGTTTGCGGGACGTGTCTGATGGCGGTCCGGCCGATGAGGCTGGCCTGCAGCCTGGGGACATCATCGTTGAACTCGGGGGTGAGGAGATTAGCAACTCGGGTGACCTGTTCAAAGTGCTGACAGAGAACCTGGCCGGAGACACGGTCACGGTCGAGTTCTATCGCGATGGCAGCCTGGAGAGTATTGAGATCACGCTGGGCTAGCGCATGCTATAGTGGATTCCGGCATGCTCTACGTGGATGCGCTGAAAAGGACCCTGGAGGTGAAGTCGCCGCCGCGGCGTATCGTTTCGCTGGTACCCAGTCTGACGGAGGCGTTGTTCGCGTTCGGTCTGGACAAGGCGGTCGTGGGCGTCACTACCTTCTGCGTGGAGCCGAAGGATGCCGTTGCCGACAAGCTAAAGGTGGGCGGGACGAAGACCCTGAAAGTAGACCAGGTGCTGGCGCTCCAGCCGGATCTGGTGGTGGCCAGCGCCGAGGAGAACCGCAAGGAGGACATCCAGGCGCTGGTTCGCGAGGGGCTGAGCGTGTTCGTGACCCTGCCCGAGACGGTACCCGACGCCATCGACCTGATGGAGCAGCTGGCGGAGATGACGGGCGCCGGCGCGGCTAGCGGGCATATCGTAAAGGGGGCGAGGCGGGCGCTGGCCGAGGTACAGGCGAGAACCGAAGGGCGAGAGCCTGTGCGTACGTTTTGTCCTATCTGGCGCAACCCCTGGATGACCATCGGCCCCCACACCTACATGCACGACTTCATCACTATCTCCGGCGGCGTGAACGTGTTTGAATGGCGGCATGAGCGGTATCCGCGGGTGGAGCTGAGAGAGATGGCGGAGCGCGACCCTCAGGTGGTGTTGCTGCCGGACGAGCCGTACCGCTTCGGGGCCAAGCATGTTCCGGAGATCGCCGCCTTTAGGGACGTCTGCGCGGTGCGCGATGGTCGTATCTACTTATTGGAGGGTAAGCACCTGTCCTGGTACGGGCCTCGGATAGCGGGAAGCCTGCGTTACGTGTGCGGGCTGATCGAGGGGAACGGCGCTTGAGAGGCTTGCCGGTTGGGAGTATCCTATAGATGAGAGCACGTCAGTTCGGTGCTCTTGAGGTGAAAGGCGTATGAAAGCTATAAAGACGGTATCTCTTCTCGCTTTACTCTCGGCGATTTTCCTGGTTGCCGGGTTTCTCGTGGCCGGGGTCACGGGGCTCATTGTGGCCTTTTTCGTGGCTTTGGCTATGAACTTCTTCTCCTATTGGTCCTCGGACAAGCTCGTGTTGAGGATAACGGGCGCTCGGGAGGTGACGCCGCACCAGGAGCCACACCTGCACCGGATCGTCGATGAGGTGTCGGCGATGGCTGGGATGCCGAAGCCGAAGGTGTACATCATGCAGAACGACGCTCCGAACGCCTTCGCTACCGGGCGCAACGCCAAGCACGCGGCCGTAGCGGCCACCACCGGCATCATGCGCATCCTGGACGACCGCGAGCTTACGGCGGTGCTGGGCCACGAGCTGGGGCACATCCGCAACCGTGACATCCTGGTGAGCGCCATAGCAGTGACGATAGGGGCGGCGATCGGGTTCCTGCCGTGGCTGCTACTCTTTGGCTTCGGCCGTTCAAGAGGCATCTTCGGCATTGTAGCGCTGCTTGCGACACTTATCCTGGCGCCGATGGCGGCCGCAATGATCCGTATGGCGCTCTCGCGGACCCGGGAGTACGGTGCAGACGAGACGGGGGCGCAGATAACGCACACGCCGCTGGCGCTGGCCAGCGCCCTGGAGAAGCTGGAGACGTACTCACAGGCGCGGCCGATGAACGTGAACCCGGCGGTATCGCACCTGTTCATCGTCAACCCCCTCAAGAACACGCAGAAGAGGGAAGGCGGCGACATGATTATGGGCTTGTTCGGGAACGCGTTCAGTACCCACCCGCCGGTCAAGAAGCGGGTGGAGAGGCTTAACGAGATCGCGCGCAAGATGGGCTCCTACGCCTAAACCGCGCCAGGCTACGACAGTTAGAGGCCGTCCGCCAAGGGCGGCCCGTTGTTTGGGGGGACGGGGGCGCTAGCCCTTGAGCGCGGTCAGGCAGGGCTGCGTGTCGGGAATTGCCGTGAAGGTGGGGGAGACGTCTATGTAGCGGACGGAGCCCTCCTTATCGAAGGGGAGCTCCCAAGCAGAGGGCCGTGGGCTCGATCCTCATCGCCCGATCCAGTTGACTTACTAGAACGCCGTCCCCCAAGATGAGGCAAACAAGAGCCGAGGATCGCCTCATAGTTGACTCAGGCAGCCCCCAGAGGAGGTAGCATCAGATGGGGAATATCGGACGGGACCTCCGAATGCGATCTGCAGACGAAACACTGGACAGCGAACCGGCTCAGCGTTACCAAGCACGGCCCACGCCGGCACTACGCGAGAACGAATATGCGGAGTTGAAACAGCTAATAAAAAAGCAGGGGCTGCTGAACAAGCAGCCTGCTTACTACGCCGGCCATATTCTGCTGATTCTCAGCCTGCTGGCTCTCAGCCTGACGTTCGTGGTGCTAATAGACGCCCTGTGGCTACAGCTCCTGAACGCCGCATTTCTAGCGTTTGTGTTCGCCCAGATAGGCTTCATCGGCCACGACGCGGGTCATCAACAGATTTTCCAGGCGAATGAGAAGAATAAGGTCACCGGCCTGGCGGTAAATTTCCTGCTGGGCACGAGCCGAAGCTGGTGGATAGACAAGCACAACCGGCATCACAGCAATCCCAATCAGCTCGATGTCGATCCCGACATTTCGATCCCTGTCCTGGCTTTCTCCGAAGAGCAGGCCCGCGCGAAGCGGGGGGTGCTGCGGTTCGTCGTGAGATACCAGGCCTATCTTCTGTTCCCACTGCTGGCGCTGGAAGGGCTAGGCCTGCGGCTCGCTAGCTTTCACTATATGGCCGGGATCAGGAAGAGGTACATCCTGCCGGAACTGTTCCTTGCGACAGTCCATTTCGTGCTGTACTTTGGTTTTCTCTTCGCCGTACTGGGCGTCTGGCAGGCAACCGCGGTCATCTTCGTCCACCAAGCGCTCTTCGGCCTCTATGTGGGCGCCACATTCGCTGTCAACCACAAAGGCATGCTCATCTTAGACAAGGACAGCCAAATGGACTTCCTGCGCCGTCAGGTGCTCACCGCACGAAACGTCAAAGCGAACCCTCTTACCGACTTCTGGTACGGCGGACTCAACTACCAGATTGAGCATCACCTGTTCCCGAGCATGCCTCGCAACAATCTGCGGGAAGCGCAGAAGATCGTCAGGGCGTTTTGTCAGAATCGTTCGGTTTCGTATTGCGAGGAGAGCGTCATTCAGTCATACCGGGGTGTCCTACAGTCTCTGCACCACGTCGGCACCGTGGGAACATCGGCCTAGGGTCCGGCCCGCCGCACGATGACGAGGCCGGTATCGAAGTGGGCTAGGACGTGGGCTCGTTGGGTGAGCAATCTGAAGTCGTACACAAGATGACGGCCGGATGAGGGTGGCGGGATGAGCGACCCTGGCCCCCGTCCTGAGAATCACATAGCCGGTCAGTCAACTTCCTGACGGCGTGGCGAAGCGTCGGTGCAACTTGCCCCGTTCCGTCGGAGCCGACTCCATTTCGAAGTTAACCTACGGCCTTGTCATCTCGTTTCTTTAGATACTATGATCCGCAGGTCAGAGGCTCTCGCAGCATCGCTAATCGTCCTCGCCCTCACGATCGCCGTCGCTTTCCTGGTATTCGCTGAAGGCGGTCCCGATTCCAGCGACGTTGCCGTGCCAACGCTCAGCGAGACCGCTACAGGAGTCCCAAACTTCACTCCGGCTCCCGTGGCAGCTGAAGCCGTCTCGCCACCGGAGGAAGATGGATCGGCGGGTTCAACGTCTGCGCCCAGTCAAGCAGACGACAACCCGCGCGCGTCGCCAGCGGAACAGAAATAACCACGGCGACCCGCCCGTCGGCCTGCGCGATCAGCCCCGGCAGCTCCTTCATCCTCTCGCCGGCGCTCATATCACGTAGCGATTCAATCCGCGGGACTAGCTCCGTGCCCCCAGCTCGTGCAGGGCGTGGACACAGGTGCCGAAGGCGCTTGCGCCGAAAATGGAGCGCCGGTTATGGTATTATCCTCTCCCAAGCGGCGGTCAGGGGACCGGAGAACGTATCGATGGCTCACGACGTCTTTGTCAGCTACGCGAACGAGGATAAGACCACGGCTGACGCGCTGGTGGCGACTCTTGAACACCAGCAGATCCGATGCTGGTTTGCTCCACGCGATGTGCCCGTTGGGAGAAATTACGCCGAGTCCTTAATACACGCCATAAATGGCAGCCGCGTGATGGTGCTCGTGTTTTCATCGAGCGCGAATTCCTCCCCGCACGTGATAAAAGAGATCGAAAGGGCGGTGAACAAGAGCATACCGATCTTTCCGCTCCGAATCGAAGACGTCTCGCCTTCGCCGTCTATGGAATACTTCATAAGCGGAACGCACTGGCTGGATGCGCTGACACCGCCGCTCAAGCAGCACCTTGAACTGCTCGCTCGCAGCGTGAGAGCATTGCTGGACGCGCCAGGCGGTGCTCCCGAGACCCAAACAGCCGCTCGCCCGACGGTGATCGTCCCGGTAACGCTGGAGCTCGGCTTGCCAAGGGTCGCCGGCCCCTTTGGCGCTCGCCTGGCCGCCACGTCTTACGATCTGACCCTGCGCAACAGCGGCGATGAGAGCGTGAAGCTTCAGCTGAACGCTGAGGACGACGACGGCCACTGCGCCTTCTTGCTCCCGGGGAGCGTTACCGTTCCCCCGCGTGGGGAGACGACGGTCACCATGAAGGTTAGGCCCCGTAGCCGGCGCTGGCGAGGCGGCAGCGAGACACGCCGGTTCAGCGTAGCCGCTTCGGGCGATGGCGGAGGGCCACCCACCACCGTCTCCGGCCAGTTCGAAGACATGCCGTACGGCTGGGTCCCGTATGGCGGTGGTGCGGCCCTTGGCGTGGCCCTGGCGGCCGCGGCCGTGGTAGCGCTCCTGCCGGATGGCGACGGATCGCCCGCGACCGCCCCTAGTCCTACGCCGGTCGTGGCATCGCCTAGCCGCACGCCAGAGCCGGCGGCGACACCAACCCCGGACGGTGGCACGGAGGAAGGGGGCGAGACCGCTGCAACGGGAAAGATCGCCTTCCGGACCGACCGTGACGGCAACCTCGAGATTTACGTCATGAACGACGACGGCTCGGACCCGAGACGCCTGACTGTGAACGGCGTCGATGACTTCGTCGGCTCCTGGTCACCTGACGGCCGTCAGATCGCGTTTTCCTCCGGGGGCGCCGGTAGCTTCGACCTCATACTAATGAACGACGACGGCTCCGGCCAGAACTCGCTCGGGCACGAGCCCGCGGACGGTCACCTCGCTGCCGCCTGGTCGCCGGACGGCAGCAAGATCGCTTTCCACTCCAGGCGCGACGGCGACGACGATATCTACGTCGTGAACGTCGACGGCTCCAACCTGAGGAACCTGACGAACAACGACGCCAGCGACGGCGATCCCGCCTGGTCGCCTGACGGTAGCCGCATCGCTTTCCAATCGAACCGCGACGGCGACTTCGAGATCTATGATATGGACGCCGCCGACGGGTCAAATGTGAAGCAACTTACCGATAACACAGCCGTTGACCGCGCCCCTGCTTGGTCGCCCGACGGTAGCCGCCTTGCCTTCGATTCCAACCGCGACCACGAGAAGTTCGAGATATACGTCATGGACTTCGTGGATTCGACCGTTAGTCGCCTGACCAACAACGATGCCATTGACGGCGCCGCCGCCTGGTCACCCGACGGCAGCCGAATCGCCTTCGTTTCAGACCGCGACGGCGATTTCGAGATCTACGTCATGGACGCCGACGACGGGTCGGATCTCCAGCAACTTACTGATAACACGTTCCTTGACGCCGGCCCTGAGTGGTCGCGGGCGCCTTAGGGGCACAACGCGTTCTCATCGGAGCGCGACGGCAACGCCGATATATACGTCATGAACGCCGGCGGCTCCGCCCAGCACCACCCGCCGATCGCTGAGCAGGGAGCCTGACCGGCCCGGTCGCCCGACGGCAGCCGCATCGCTTTCCAATCCGATGGCGGCGAATCCGGTCGCAACGGCGACTTCGAGATCTACATCATGGACGCCGACGACGGGTCGGATCTGAAGCGACTTACCGATAACACAGCCAATGACGTCACCCCTGATCGGTGGTCGCCGGAGTCCTAGACGCAGCGCACAAGCTCCGATCGATCATTCGCTCGGCGTCGGGCCGGCCCCAAGCACCGCCCCGCGGCTAGCGCCAAAGAATCGTAGCCGCCTGGACCCGCTCCGAGAGGGCCATCAGGTGAACCGCGCGCGGGTCGGCCAACTTCCCCCCCCCCGGCGAGCCCGGCGATGCGCGCCCGCTCGCTCAGTTGGCTTCTTGTTCTCCATCACGCGGCCTGAGGCGGACGATCTGGAATTCAGCCCTGGCGAGGAACCCCGGCATGCCGCGAACCGTGACACGATCCCACTCTTTGACCTCTTCGCTGAGCTCGTCCCAGTCCACCAGGTATGGACTCGTCTTCTTCTCGATGTCCTTGGTCCCAGAGGCGTAGGTCCAGCCATACCGAAGGCGTTCGGCCAGCCAGCGCTCGTGCTCCATCTCAGAGAGTAGCTCGATCTCCCTCGTCGTGAACTCGAACGACTCCTCGTCCCAGTCAGCCACAGGTATGACGCCACAGCCAACAGCCTTCAGCTTCACGCCGATGTGACTGGCTTGGTCCCGGTTCGACTCCTTGAGTGCTTCGGGCAGGTCGTCCCAGGGCACCATCGCCGGGTTGGTTTCGGGTGTTCGCCCTTCCTCTTCCTGCGCTCGCACGTACTCCTCGTGCGTCGCGCGGGCGAGGATCTCGTAGGTGCCCCCGAGGAGCAGTTCCGCGTCGCATGTCTGATCCAAGAACCCGAAGGTGCGTAGGGTCTCGAACCCAACGCCTTGCTTCTGTTCGAGCAGCGATGCCAGGCTGGTGGCACGAGCCATGCGCACGACGACGGGAATCTTGCGCTCACGCAGGTGCTGAAGCAGCGTTAGTGCCGCAATCAATCCGACCGTATCGTCACCGAGGCACACGTAGATCCGGGTGACATCGCATCGTCCCTGATGATCGAACAGGAAGTCGGACCGACCGAATTCTGGGGATTCGACGTCAACTTCTCTACGGATCAAGTCGCACGCCCGACTCAGCTGCGGAAAGCCCGCAACCAGTGCAGTGACCCTTTCCCCGGCCTGCTTGTCAATCACAGTCACTCGCAGCCGCTCGCCGGACCGCCGCCGCGTAGTCACCCAGCGTCGAGCCGCTTGAACCAGCAGGCTTTGCCCTAGCCTACCGAGGCCGATGACGACCAGATGCGGCTCCTCCCCAATCACGTCCCGCTCTCCAAAGGGCGGGTATTCCCTCAACAGCGCACGGGCGCCGCTCTCAAAGATATTGAAGCAGTCGAGCCTGAAACCCTCCTCGTGGGGATCACCAATCTCAAACGTTTTGAGCAACTTGGACAGTTGGGGGTCGACGACATGGACGACGCACGTCAGTGTTCCAGATGTCCGCCCCAAGGCCAGTTCGCGCGCGTGGATGGCAACCACCGCGTTCGTGCGGTCATCCGAACAGACGGCAATGACGTATCTCGCCTGGTGCACTCGGGCCCTACGCAACACTTCCCGATTCCTCGCATCGCCGAGTAGAACCACGGCGCCGGTCCGTCGACACGGCTCGATCAGTTCGTTGTTAATGTCCATCTCTATAACTACTACCCGCTCCCCCCGATCCCGCTGCGATCGAGCGATGAGAAATCCCCTCTCGCCCAGGCCGCAGATCACCACGCGATGTGGCAAGACTCTGACGCCCAGCATTCCGAACTGTTCCCGAAAGATCGCCAGCAGGATCTTCAACGCCGCGTACGCCGTAACGAGCGGTACAAGGAAACGGGCTACCTGGAGTTGCCACGGAACCGGCGATCCTGTGGGTAGGAGCGCGCCACCTTGAAGACCCATGAGCTGAAGGGCTCGATAGAAAGGGTCCAAGCTCGAATGCAACTCGTTGCTTCCCCTAAGCGCTTCTCTAAACCCGACGAATCCTAAATACAAGGCAACGATGTACACGATAGCAACGAGCCACCATTCGTAGCGCCAATAAAAGGAAACAGTCCCGCGACCGACTCTCCTGATCAAACTGACTGAGCCGATCAGAGGAGACGTACGTTCGCCCGCCAGATCCTCTTCGGCATCCAACGCGATACGGTTTGTCATCTCGATACTTCGTAAGAATTGCAGCTCCTCGGAAGTATACTTTATACCACCGCCTCGCAGCCGCCATAGAGCATTACGGGGGAGAGCTGCCCCCAGTGCTATCTCCGAGGGCGATGAGGACGGCGGATGGCGGAAGGTGGCGGCGCTGTAGTGGCCTGAGAGGGCAGGCTGTAAACTCAACGCAGCCAGGGAGCGGTGGTAGCTGCCTTCCAACGAGGGGCGTACGGGTGATGCCGGGCCGGCCGTTCGGCGTCCGTATGAGCGCGTGGTGCTATACTGGCGTGTCGAACCGAGGGGGCTCCTCGTCCTGGTTAGCCGGGGTCGATCCGCACGAAGAATGAGGCGCTGACCATTGATCATATTTCTACTTCTGTTTGTCGCTGCGGCTACCACCGTGGGTTGGTCGCACATGTATTTGCGCCGCGACAGGTTCGAAGCTGAACCGAGGGGCCTCCTCGTGAAGCTATTCATAGCGGGAGCTTGTGTGACCCTGCTCGCAGGCTTAGTCGAGGTCATCTTCGACTTGATACTGCCGGGGGGACTCGTGGTGATCCTTGTGGCGCCTCCGGTGGAAGAGCTATCCAAAATCGCCGTTGTCCTACTTGTGGCGTACAGCAGCCGGCACTTCACACAGGTTGTAGATGGGGCGATCTACGGCATCAGTTGTGCGCTGGGCTTCGCTGTGGTGGAGAATCTGGTGTACGCTGCCGGCCTCGGCGTTGGTACCCTCGCATTCCGCTCCATTCTGCTGCCCTTGGGACATCCACTCTTTACGGGCGTTGCCGGGTACTATCTCGGCAAGGCCAAATTCGAGAACAGGAAGGGATTAATCGCGTTAGGGGTCGTTGCGGCCGTCCTGTTGCACATGGGATGGAACGCGCCATGGGGCCTGGCGGAACTTGTATCCGACTACTTCAGCCTGCTCTTCCTCCTGGTAATTCCCCTGTATATTTACTTCGTTGTCCGTCTCTTGAAGAGGATGAGCAGCTCGGAGGCCCAAGCCATTCGCCGGCTGGTCCGCGTCCCTTAATAGCTTCGCGGCGGGCAGTCTCGCCACCTCGCTGGGCTGGCGGGATGCTAGGCCTCTTTCACGCACAATTGCCCTTGCTTTGAATCCTCGACTGGAATATAGAGGCGGGCCCGCGTTCGGCGATGGGCGAGAGGTGCAATTGAAGGGGCTCGCCGGCCCGCATCAGGTGTTCGAGGTGGCGTGGGAGTAGGCGGCATCCCCTTCAACGCACTATGAAGTCTTAGTGTGTGTCAAGGTCTCGGTGGCCCGCGCGGGCGAGCTCCTCCGCGATGTGGGAGCCCAGGAAACAGGTGGCGCCCGTACCCAGCACCCTCATGGTTAGAGTGGTTTCTCGTAGATGCGGTAGGTCTTGTACCTGCGGCAGCCGACGTTGCGGATCATGGTGCTCACGGCGGTGTTGTCCTCCAGCGTCCAGGAGAACTCGCTCCAGTGATAGCCGCCTTCGCGAGCGCGGCGGTAGATCTCGTCACAGAGAAGATATGCTATGGCCAGGTAGCGACGGGTACGGTACTCCTCCTTGATGCCGAAGATCATGAGACGGCCGGTCTTGATGTGGCTCACCTTGAGCCGCCACAGCAGCTTCGCCCATCCGAACGGGAAAATGCGGCCGTTCAGGTCGTGGATCGCCTCGTTGATGTTGGGGATCGCCAGGATCACGCCTGCCGTCTTCCCCGCCACCTCCACGACGATGATCAGGTTTGTGTCGGCTATCCGGCGTAGCTCCTCCCCGAGGTGGCGCGCCTCCGCCGGTGTGACTGGTACGAAGCCCCAGTTATCGCTCCAGGTGGAGTTGAAGACGTCCAGGATCGTCGCGATCTCCTCTTCAAAGCGGGACTTGTTGACGGTGCGAATCGTAATGTCCGGCCGCCGGCGGAGCTCCTCGACGGCGCGGAGCGCCTTGGCAGGGACGGTCGCCGAGTCGTATCGCCAGGCGTATAGGTCCTTGACCTTCTCGTAGCCGGCGCTCTCGATGAGCCGACCGTAATAGGGTCGCGAGTATGGCATCATGACCATCGGCGGCATGTCAAAGCCCTCGATCAGGAGACCCACCTCCTGGTTGATCGAAAAGCTCAGCGGACCGCGGACGGCCTCCATGTCGCGCTCTCGCAGCCATCCTCCGGCCGCGTCGAACAGCGCGCGGGCGGTATCAGGGTCGTCCTCGGACTCGAAGAACCCGAAGAAGCCGGTGCGCTCCTCGTGATAGCGGTTGTGCTCGTGGTCCACCTGGGCCGAAATGCGGCCGACGGTCTGGCCATTGTGATGGGCGAGAAAGAGCTGGGCGTCCGCGTGCTGGAGGAAGGGGTTGGTCTTGGGGTCGAACCGCTGGCGCTCCCGAAACAGGAGGGGAGGCACCCAGTTGGGGTCGTTCCGATAGAGGTTGAAGGGCAGCTTGATGAATGCGTCGAGGTCGCGGCGGCGGGAGACCGGCGTCACGGTCACCGACATGGTTCGACAGCAGCGATATCTACAAGCCTAACTCTTCTCTGCCACGATCTGAAGCGAGTTACGAGGCAGCCACTGCATGCTCAAATCGTCGAAGGACTCAGCCGCAGCTGTCTTCAGCGCCACGCTTCCAAGAGCCGTAGGGACTCCGGGCAGGGCGCCCGATATGAAGCCGTCGAACTCCAATATTGCCTCGACGGCCTCGAAGGGCATTTGCATCTCGACCACTTCTTGGTGCAGTATCCGGAAGTTGTATCTAAGAAGGAGCTCCTGGTATTCGTCCGGCGTAAGGAACTGTCTTGCCTCTGTCTTTTCTCTCCTCTGGTGCTTCACACCGTAATCCCTCCTGAGTATTCTAACGGTCTTCAGCATCAGCTTCTTGTAGAACGGCAGCGTGGTGGCCGGCATGGCACCCTCATAGAAAGCGGTGTTAAAGGCGAAGTGCCTCCCAGGCCCCAACACCTTGGAGATCTCCCTCATTACCACCGCCTTGTCGCTGATCAGGTGGATAGCATTGCAGAAGACCACCGCATCGACTTTGGTAGGAAGGTACTTGGAGAGGTTCTCGGCTCCTGCGCGTACGAAGATGACGTTAGCGGCCACGTCAGACAGGTTTGTCTTGGCTTCCTCCAGCATTTCGGCGGAGGGGTCAGCAGCGACGACGACCAATCCATTCACAGTCGACAGCATCAGCCTCGTGACGGCGCCGGTCCCGCAGCCCAGGTCGACCACGGTCTGTCCGCTGCCCAATGAGACCAGGTCCAAGAGCCTCTGGTTGGCCGCCGTATAGAAGCGTTGGCTCGCGAGCCGGTCGAAGGAGAAGGGGGGACTCGTCTGTGTCATGTGCCTCCGCGTCGTCTCGTGGAATAGTACACCCAGAGGAAGGCACGGGGCAAGCGACGTGCCCAACTTTCGAGGCTATCGTGGCGGGTGCCGTAGGAGCCCCCGAACGGGCGGCTGGTACGCCCGGAGGCGGTGGCTGTGGTAGGGATATACAGCCTACAACCGGATGCGTTTCGCTCGGGGTCCAGCTACGTGAGGCACAGCGCTTAGTCGGGGATGCTTGGGAATCATCTGCCCACCGGCCAACGATTGCTCAGCCCTGACACCAACGGCACTGGTAACTATACCCTCTAAGCACGTACCACGATGATAACCTGCACTGTCTAGCCCTGCTGGTAGCCTGTTGCGAGACTCTTGAGAATGCAATGGGAGGGGCAAGTGTCGCCCCTCCCATTAGCCTGGACATAGCTGCTACTTGCAGCATTCGCAACCGCAGCCGCAGTCGCAGCCTTTGGCCAGCTCCTTTTCGCCTGGTTTCTTAGGCATCTGAATCGCCTCCCCTCTCGCGGATGATTCCTACGGGTCCCCAAGACAGCGGCAATCCGTGCATTCCAAGACGCCGGTCTCGCGACCCTCCGCTGCGTCCGATAGGTTCTTCATGGCCATGCTTAGATCTTCCTTTAAGGCCTCCATCTCTCTGATACTAGCCTCAACTTGCTCCAGCTTATCCACGATCAGGCGCGCTGCCTGACCCTGGAACGAGCCACAACTATTGTGTTCAGCCGTGGCCAGCAACCCCCCGACATCTCGGATACTCAGGCCAAGCGAGCGGGCGGAGCGAATGAGGCGAAGCAGCTTGATGTCCTGTTCAGAGTAGAGGCGGTAGCCAGATTCACTGCGACGCGGACAGGGCAAGAGCCCCTTTTCCTCGTAGAAACGAATAGTACGGGTCTTTACTCCGGTCGCGTTTGCTAGATCGCCTATGGTGATGGCCATGCACTGAGTTTAAACATTCCACCAACTGGAAGGTCAAGTCCCCTGCGAGTGGTTGATTCCGCGTAGCATCCGAGATCGACGGATCGGATCGTCCTGAGTATCATTGGCCCACGTATGGGCAATTCTAAGGATAGGGGTCGAGCGGTTGGAACGGCTTAGCTTCTATCTCAGAAATGCCATCAACTCCCTCCTGCGCCGAGCGGCGGCGGCGATCTTCGCCGTGTTCACGGTAGCGGTAGGTGTCGGTGCAATCGCCGGTCTTCAACTTACTGCGGATGTCCTTGAGAGCACGCTGACCGCTAACGTGCGGACCCTTCTCCGCAGCGACCTCGCCGTGACCAAGACCTCCGAGACCGGCTCGTCGTTCGAGCGCTCGCTTACGAGAAGTAGGTAGGAATATACTTAGCATCAGCCATGCCCTAGCTCTTCCCCTGCGCACATACTAAACGGAGTCTTGGACACACCGCATAGATAGGAAGTGCCGTGGCCAATCGACTGATCGAAGAGACCAGCCCTTATCTCCTCCAGCACGCCAACAATCCGGTCGATTGGCACTCCTGGGGGGCTGAGGCCTTGCGCCGGGCCAAGGAGGAGGACAAGCCCATTCTCCTCAGCATCGGCTACTCGGCCTGCCACTGGTGCCACGTCATGGAGGGGGAGAGCTTCGAGGACGAAGAGATCGCCCGCATCATGAACGAGCACTTCATCAGCATCAAGGTCGACCGAGAGGAGCGCCCCGATCTCGACGCCATCTACATGCAGGCCGTCCAGGCGATAACCGGACGCGGCGGCTGGCCGCTCACCGTCTTTTTGACCCCTGAGGGGGAGCCGTTCTACGGCGGCACCTACTTCCCGCCCGAGGACCGCCATGGGCTACCCGGCTTCCCCCGCGTCCTGCTGGCCATGGCCGAGGCCTACCGGACGCGGCGGCAAGAGGTCGTGAGCAGCGGCCAGCAGCTGGCCGCCAGCCTCCGCCAGGCAGCCCAGCCTGGTCCTGGCACCGAGCCGTTGACCGTAGACATCCTGGATCAGGCCTACCGCGCTCTGGCCTCCCAGTTCGACGCGAAGGACGGCGGATTCGGCCTGGCCCCCAAGTTCCCGCAGCCGATGGCCCACGAGTTTCTCCTTCGGTACTGGCACCGCGTTGGGGAACAGGATGCGCTGTCGATGGTCGAGCTGACGTTGGAGAAGATGGCCCTGTCCGGCATGTACGATCAACTCGGCGGCGGCTTCCATCGCTATTCCACCGATGCCCAGTGGCTAGTGCCCCACTTCGAGAAGATGCTGTACGACAACGCCCTCCTGAGCCGTCTCTACCTTCACGCCTACCAGGCGACCGGCCGACCGATCTACCGGCGTATCGCTGAGGAGACGCTGGACTACGTGGTCAGGGAGATGACCGCCTCCAGCGGCGGCTTCTACTCCGCTCAGGACGCCGACAGCGAGGGCGTGGAGGGGAAATTCTATGTCTGGTCGCGCCAGGAGATCATCTCTGCGCTTGGCGCCGAGGACGGAGAGCTCTTCAGTCAGTACTTCGGCGTGACCCAGGAGGGCAACTTCGAGGGGCGAAACATCCTCCACGTTCCTCTGGAGGAGGCGGCACTGTCCCAGCAGATCGGCGTCAGCGTCGAGGCCCTTCGCTCAGCCGTCGAGCGGGGGAAGGCCCGGCTACTGGCGGACCGCGAACGGCGTCCCCGGCCCGGCCGCGATGAGAAGGTGCTGACCGCCTGGAACGGCCTCATGCTGCGTAGCTTCGCCGAGGCGGCCTCCATACTCGGCCGGCCCGACTACCGGCAGGCGGCCGTGGCCAACGCCTCCTTCCTGCTGGAAGCGGCTGTCGACGATGGTGGTCGTCTGTTGCGTGCTTACAAGGACGGCCAGGCCAAGCTAAAGGGCTACCTGGAGGACTACGCCTTTGTCATCGACGGCCTCCTGGCCCTGCATGAAGCGACTTTCGATGGCCGCTGGCTTGATGAGGCTGTATCCCTGGCCCGGGCAATGATCGCCCTCTTCTGGGAGGAGGGACAGGGCGTCTTCTACGACACCGGGCAGGACCACGAGGCGCTGGTCATTCGCCCGCGTGATGTCTTCGACAACGCCACCCCTTCCGGCAGCGCTATGGCGGCGGACGTGCTCCTTCGCCTGAGCGTCATCAGCGGGGAGGCAGAGTATTCGCGTCTGTCCACCAGGGCCCTGCGATCGATGCGGGAGCCGATGGCGGTGACCCCTTCCGGTTTTGCTCACTGGTTGGCTGCCCTGGACTTCTACCTTTCAACGCCCAAGGAGGTCGCCGTGCTGGGACCACCGGAAGACGCGGCGACCGAGGCGCTCCTGGCTGTGATCTACGGCCGCTACCTGCCGAATAAAGTACTGGTAGGTTGCGACCCTGGCGACTGCCACATCAAGGGGGTCCCTCTACTCGAGGGGCGGAGCATGGTCGATGGCCGGCCCACCGCCTATGTGTGCGAGCACTATACCTGCCAGCAGCCGGTCACCACGCCTGATGAGCTAGTAGCCCAACTGGACCCGAATGACGCACGCCCAGCATCAAGCCGATGAATTGATACGAAATAGACGTACGTAGCGGCTGAGCGATGAGTACGGCCAGGCTGTCTACTCCGCGGTCTGGAGCAGAAAGGGGAAGGGGAATCGATGGATGCGTCAACCAGAAGGCACGCTGTCACACGTGTCGGATACATTGAGGGCTGCGTCGCTGCCTTGCGACGTAAGATCGAGAAGGACGAGGGCGTCATAGAGGCCCTAAGGAAGACGCACACCCTTCGTCGGTCAATAGATAGGCTAGAGGAGCTCCTTCTCGAGGAACGCCCAGCTGCTTCATGGACGCGGCCGACTCCGCCGCGGACCGCAAGATGGGCCGCGGCGTGGATTAGGCGGGAAACCTAACCGCCGGCAGCTACAGCGACGGCGCCGCTCGTGAGCCCCGACACAGGCCGCCGGCTCCGGCGGCCTTGGACCGTGTATGTGGTGGAGCAGTTCCGCGACGCTGGAACCATTCTTCTGCTGATCGGTATCGGATTCTTGTTGTTTGACATTCCCTGAGCCGAGGCTTGGATCGTCATAGGCATTCTACCTTTGGCTCTCGCTCTCGGGTTCTTCGCGAAGGATCTCTACAGCACCTGGCAGATGATTAGCACGCAGTAAAAGGAGGGATATCATGGGTTGGTGCGAGTGTCCAGCGGGTCATGACTTCGCGTGCCCCCCCGACACCTGCCGTATACACGAGAGATACGCGGAATCCGTCTTGGCGGCGGATAAGTCTATCGACTCCCTGTATGAAGTCGTGCGTGCCGGAGCCATCGTTGGCGCTCTCGATCTGACAAATCGAACAGGAACCTACCTCCCGTTTCTCTCTCCGGGCGATGAGTCCTGGCTGAAGTCTCTCGACATTCAATATAGACCAGAGGTATCACTTGAAGCGGTCGCTAAGGCTCACGACGAGTACCTCCGCGTCATTGACCGAAATCAGGATGCCCTGAGTCAGCTTAGCGCCACGGATGTCCTTGGCGTTCTGCCGCGGCTTCTAATGACTCCGCCGGAATCCTGGAGCCAGTCCCTTGGTCTTGGCTGAGGGAGCTCAACGAGCTCGCCCTGAGAAAGTTGGGGGCTCTGGTTCGAAATCCTTTCGCTAACAGTCTTGCCCATAATGGCGCCTATCCTTCTAGTCATGGGCGCAGTTCGGCGGCCGGTCGTGGGCTCGTTGACGGGCTGGAAGCGGAGGAAGCTAGCGCAGACCGCAAACACGCGGTGAGGAGCGCCGCCGCGATTGTGCGCCTGGCATCCTGGCCGCCATGTACTGCCGCTTAACGGCGGGGCGAACACATCGGCGTCTCCCCCATGAACAGTGTGGGCACGGAGAGGTGGGCCATGCCGTCGCGCGGCACGTTGAGCGCCTTAGGTTGTCCGGGCGCGCTAGCCCTTGAGCGCGGTCAGGCAGGGCTGCGTGTCGGGGATATCCGTGAAGGTGGGGGAGACGTCTATGTAGCGGACTGCGCCCTCCTTGTCGATGCCGATGACAGCGCGCTCGGCGACGCCGGCCTGGTGGAGGACGCCGTACTTCTCGGAGACGGCGCCGTGGGGATGGAAGTCGCTGAGGATGGGGAACTCCACACCCATCTGCTTGACCCAGGCGTCCAGGGCCCAGGTGTTGTCCACGCTGACGCCGACGACCACAGCGTCGGAGGAGTCGAAGCTGGACTTCTCGGCCTGGATGCGGGGCATCTGCTGGGAGCAGAC
>CAZYOV010000042.1:0-2632 GCA_964649215.1 uncultured Dehalococcoidia bacterium | reverse complement strand
AGGAGTCGAAGCTGGACTTCTCGGCCTGGATGCGGGGCATCTGCTGGGAGCAGACTGGGGAGAAGGCGGCGGGGAAGAAGGCGAGGACGACGTTCTTGCCGCGCTGCTCGCTGAGGGTGAACTTGGTGTTTCCTGTGCCCCGAAGGGTGAAATCGGGGGCGGGATCTCCCACCTTGAGGGCCTTGGTCTGGTCGGTCACGGTGTGCTCCTTCTAGCCCCTACGGGGCAGCTACGTTGGCTATGGAGCCCTGGAGGGCTCCGCTGCGTTCATGTCGGGCCGGCGATGCCCAGTTCGCCGCCTACCGGCTTCAGCGCTTCGATGACGAAGCCGATGTGTTCGTCCAGGTCGACGCCGAGCTGGTCGGCGCCCTTAACGACGTCGTCGCGGTTGACGGCGCGGGCGAAGCTCTTGTCCTTCATCTTCTTTCGCACCGCCCGCACGTCCACCTCGTGGATGCTCTTGTTGGGCCGGACGAGGGCGACGGCGATGACGAGGCCGGTTAGCTCATCGACGGCGTATATGGCGCGGTCCATGGGCGTCTTCCGCTCCAGCTCTAGGTAGTCGGCGTGGCACAAGACAGCGTAGATGATCTCCTCCGGCCAGCCGCGCTGGCGCATGATCTCGGCGCCCTTGACGGGGTGCTCCTCGGGGTTGGGATGGGCCTCGTAGTCGAAGTCGTGGAGGAGGCCGACGATACCCCACTGGTCCTCGTCGCCGCTGAATTTTCGGGCGTAGGCGCGCATAGCCGCCTCCACGGCGAGGCCGTGCTTGCGCAGGGGTTCCGTCTTGGTGTACTCGCAGAGCAGGTCCCAGGCGGCCTGGCGATCGTGTGAATCGCTCACTCTTCGTCCCCCGTGGGCGTGGGTTGAATTGGTGGCATCTTCAACTCCTGGCCGACCCTCAGGCTTCTGGGATCGTCGATGTCGTTGAGGTCTTGGAGGTCGTTCACGTCCACGCCGCACTTCTCGGCTATGCTGAAGGGGGAGTCGCCGGCCTCTACAGTGTAGGTCTCGCCGCACTCGCCGGCGGCCGCAGGAGCCGTAGGGGTTGGGGTCGGGCTGGGCTGAGGCGAGCGCTGGAAGAAGGGCGGCGTGGACGTGGCATCCGGCTCGTCGTCCAGGAGGAAGTCGTCTTCGCCGTTGCAGGCGATGGCGATGAGGGCTAGGGCGCTGAACGCCAGGAGTGGCAGGGCTAGAGCGCGGGCCATATCGTCTCCTCCCGTGGTGGTCGTATCATGTGGGAACCGCCGTTGCGAACAGAAGTCCCTTGGCCAGGATCTCGCCGGAGAGAACGAGGGCCATAGCGATATACAGCAGTCCGGTGGCGGATTGCATGGCGCGGACGCCGCTGGAGTCGAACGCCATGTAGGAGAGGGCGAAGGGGAAGGCGAGGCCGCCGCCGACGCGCATCCAGAAGAACGGGTTGAGGCCGATCGGCGTATCAAGGGAGTTGACGATGGCGTCGCGGGGGAGGGCCAGGGAGGGGATGAGGAGGAGGGCCTGGAAACCGAGCGCCAGGAGAAGGACGAACGTTATCTCCCGCAGCGGTTGCACCGGCAGCCGCGGCGTGACCAGGTACCAGTGACCTAATATCATCCCCATGGAGACGGCGCCGACGACGAGGGCGCCGATTGTGAGGCTGAGTAGAGTGCCCACGTAGCCCCAGGTGGGGATAGCGAACACCTGCGCAAGGAGGGCGATGGCGGCCAGCCCGGCGGCGGAGGCGAGACCGCCGGCGACCAGCCCCGGCCGGCGGGCCCCGCGCAGAGTGAGCAGGGCGTAGGGCAGGGTAAGCGCGAATACGAGCGCCAGGGCGATGCGCGTCGGGGGCATGAAGGAGGGGTCCAGCGGGTAGCCGTCGACCTCGTTCGATACTGAGATCTTGGCGGCGATCCAGAAGGCGAGGCCGGCGGTGACGAATACGAGCCCGGCCCCGAACTTGATGAAGGAGGCCGCGGCTCTGCCCCGCATATCGGCGAGCCAGAGCACCCAGATGCCACCGATGGTGAACTCGGCAAAGATGATGAGGAGCGTGTAGGGGAGGGCGTCCGCGCTCATGGGCCGTTCCTCATGATAGGGTCAAAGGGTTGGCCGGTCAAAGGGCTGGCAGGCGGCCTAAGACCGCCACGAGCGGTCGGGCCTCGCCCAGCGCAACGCGCTACAATGGCGTGGTGATGGAGGAACCAGATCGCCAGGGTTGGGTGTTGAAGGCGCTGCGAGAGGCTGGCAACTCCCTGATATCGGAGCTGTATGACGTTGACGAGGAGAGCCTGCTCTGGCGCCCGGCGGAAGGGGAGTGGTCGCTCAAGGAGATCGCGGCTCACCTGCGGGACGCCGAGGAGCTGGCGCTGGCCCAGTTCAACGCCTTCGTCGCCGGGTCCTCTTCGGCTCTGCCCGCCTGGGACGTGGACCTGCTGCCTCAGGAGCGCGACTACCAGAGTGGGGAGATCGCACGGGTGCTGGCCTCGTTCCGCGGCATGCGCCGGGAGACGACGTACCTGCTGTGGGCGCTCACAGAGGCTGACTGGCAGCGCAGCGCGGAGCACCCGTATCGTGGCCCTGTGACGCTGGGCGAGTTGGCGCGGGAGCTGGCCCAGCACGACCTGGAGCACCTGTGGCAGGTGCGTCAGCT
>CAZYOV010000041.1:0-20796 GCA_964649215.1 uncultured Dehalococcoidia bacterium | reverse complement strand
TGTCGCCCATGAACATCTGCGCCGGATGGCTGTTGTACCAGAGGAAGCCCAGCGCCGCTGCCGCCACGGTGAAGCAGAACGTGCCCAGGAACGTCTGATCCTGTATCAGGGCGATGATGCCGTATGCGCCGAAGGCGATGGCCGAGGTGCCCGCGGAGAGCCCGTCCAGACCGTCGCTGACGGCCACTCCGCCGGCGGTAAGGACGATGACGCCTACGGCGATCGGTATGTACCAGGCGGCGAGGTCGTATCGGCCCGCATAAGGCACGTTGACGTCGCTCAGCTCTAGCCACTCGTACAGGCCGAAAGCGGCGGCGAACCCGATGGCGACAAGGGCGACGAACTTTACCCTCTTGTTAAGGGCGCTCCATCCGCCTTTGGCGGACTGAAGGGAGCCCAGGTCGTCCAGAAAGCCGAGCGCGCCCAGCGCCGCCATCACCGCCAGCGGCAGGCCGATAGAGTATCGCCCGAACAGGTTGGCGGCGACGCTGAACCCGATGACCGCGGCCAGGATGAGCAGGCCGCCCATGGTGGGCGTGCCGGCTTTAGCCTGATGGCTCTCGGGCCCCCACTCACTGATCTGCTTGCCCACCTTCAGGCGACGCAGCACCTCCAGGAAGGGCCTTCCCGCTATCGTCGTCGCCGTAAGGGTCATCGCTCCCACGGTCAAGGCGTAGATCATGACGCCACCAGCGCCTCGACTACGGCCTCCAGGGCGACCGCCCGTGAGGCCTTCACCAGCAGATGGTCTTCCGGTCGCAACTCGTCTCGAAGGACGGGCACCGCGTCCGATGGGGAGTCGAAGAAGCGCGCTTCGGCGGCTCCCGCCTTCAAGGCGGCCTCGTATAGCGGCCGCGCCGGTTCTCCGACGACGAGGAGGAGGTCGGTGCAGGCGGCGGCGCGCTCGCCCACCTGACAGTGGCCTTCCTCCGCGGCAGTGCCCAGCTCCCGCATCTCTCCCAGGAGAGCGATGCGGCGGGCGGGCAGCTCAGCCAGGAGGTCAAGGACGGCGAGCATGGACTGGGGGCTGGCGTTGTAGCTATCGTCTAGGACTGTGGCGCCGTTGGGCGTGTGCAGCACGCGGAGCCGCAGCTCCGGCCTCGCCTGCCGCAACGCGTCTGCGATCTCGGCGAGAGTCAATCCTTCGGACAGCCCCACGGCGGCGGCGGCCAGGGCGGGGTAGATGTGATGGCGGCCGGGAAGCGGCGTCTCCACCTCCACCTGGGTATCGCCGTAGGTGAGGCGAAAGGAGATGCCGTCCAGGCCGCGGCCCTTGAGGTCGCTGCCGCGTACGTGGCACTGCTGCGACTGGCCGTAGAGCAGGACGCGGGCCCTGGTGCGGGAGGCCATGGCGGCGACGCGCGAGTCGTCACCGTTGAGGATCCCGAGTCCATCGGGGTCTTCGGGCAGCGCCTCCACCAGCTCCGCTTTGGCGCTGGCGATGGCGCCCATGGAGCCGAGGCGCTCCATGTGCACCGGCCCCACGTTGGTCACCACCCCTATCTGGGGCCGCGCGATCCGGCATAGCAGGCTGATCTCGCCGCGGCCATACATCGCCATCTCCAGGACGGCCCGTCCATGCCGGGGGGTGAGTTGGAGCAGCGTGAGCGGCAGGCCGATCTCCGTGTTCAGGTTGGCGGCGCTCTTGAGCACCGGCCAGCGGGCGGCTAGGACGGCGGCGATAAGCTCCTTGCAGGTGGTCTTGCCGACGCTGCCGGTTACGCCGATCACGCGGGCTTCGTGGCGTCCGCGCCAGTACGCGGCGAGCCGCTGAAGGGCGGACAGCGAATCGCTCACCTGAAAGACGGCCACCCCCTCCGGGGCATCCAGCGGGCGGTCAACCACCAGCCCGGACGCGCCTCTCGCGACGGCCTCGTCTACGAAGTCGTGACCGTCGTGGTGATCGCCGTGGAGGGCGAAGAACAGGTCTCCCCGCTCCACCTCTCGGGAGTCGATGATGGCGCGTTTGAAGGCGTCATCGACCGGGCCGCGCCCCGCGACCAGGAGTTCAGCCGTCCCCTGAACTACGCTATCCACCGCTAGCATCCGTCTAGGTACTAACCGACTATCTTATCTCCGAAACGAGAACGGGCTCCCGGGGCGCGATCTTGAAGTAGGCCAGCGCCTCTTGGGCTATGCGATCGAACGCCGGCGCCGCGACGACTGTGCCCCAAGGCAGACCCTTCGGCTCATCGATCTTCACCATTACCACAATCTGAGGGTCCTCCAGCGGGGCGACGCCGGCGAAGGAGGAGATGTACGCCGTCTCCTTGTAGCCGCCCCCAGAAGCGATGTTGGCCGTGCCGGTCTTGCCCCCTACCTGGTAGCCCTGGATGTCCACCAGGCCAGGCGGGTATCCCTGCACTACAACGCCCATCATGTCAAGTAGGGTGCGGGCGGTTTCAGGGCTCACCACCTGCCGTATCATCTCGGGCTGGCTGGTCTGCGCCCCGTTAGGGCCGATAATCTCCTTCACCAGCATCGGCTTCATTAGCTTACCGTCGTTAGCGAGGGCAGCCACGGCCATCGCCATCTGCAGGGGCGTGACGCTGATCCCCTGCCCGAAGCTGTTCGTCGCCATGTCCACCGGCCGCCAGTTGGAGGGGTCGTTTTCTGGGGTGCGGATGCGTCCGTCCACCTCGCCGCTCAGCCCCGAGCCGGTCGGCTCACCGAAGCCGAAGCGGTAGACGTAGTCGTAGAAATCCTCTGGGCCCACCTGCTGGGAGAGCCAGGCGGCGCCGGTGTTAAGGCTCTTGGCCAGGATCTGGGTGACCGTCTGGGAGCCGTTGGCGCTCAGGTCCCAGTTTCTGATGCTCCAACCGCTGACCGGATACACGCCTTCGTCGTACCACCATGTGTCGGGGGTCACGAGGCCCAGGTCGATGGCAGCGGCCATCGTTACCAGCTTGAACACCGAGCCGGGCTCGTACTGATCAGTGATAGCGCGGTTGCGGAAGAGCGCCAGCTTGGACTCATCGCTCAGGTCAAGCTTTGTGAGATCGAAGGTAGGGCGACTGGCCATGGCCAGAATAGCGCCCGTCTCCGGCTGTACGACGATGATGGTGCCACCGCTGGCTTCGTGGTCCTTGATCGCCTTGTCCAGCTCCTGTTCCGCCATCCGTTGAATGAACCGGTCGACGGTGAGGACGACGTCGGACCCGAGGAGCGGTGGTAGCTCACTGCGGTCGCCCAGGGCTATCTGATTGCCCAGGCCGTCACGCTCGAAGACCACAGTGCCCCTGGCGCCGCCGATGATCTCGTCCAGGTCCGCCTCCAGCCCGGTTAGGCCGGTGTTATCCTGTCCTACGAAGCCCAGCAACTGGGCGGCGAGGTTGCCCTCCGGATAGACGCGGACGTTGCTCCTGAGGAGGCGCACCCCGGTCAAGCCTAGCTCGCGGATGCGGGTAGCTGCCTCGTAGTTCAGGTCGCGCGCCACGGCGATCTCGTAGATGCTGGCTTCTTGGACGTCCGACACCATCTTGTTCGGGTCGCCGTTTGTGATGCTGGAGATGACATCTGCCGCCTCGCGGGCCTTCGTGACGCTCTCCCAGGCCTTCACTTCCACCATTACGTCGTAGGTGTTTTTGCTGGCCGCCAAAGGATAGCCGTTGCGGTCCAGGAGGGCGCCGCGGCGCCCGGTCACCGTCTCCTGAGCGACGTGGATGTTACGCGCCTCGGCGGAGTAGTAGTCGTGGTCCATGATCTGGAGCTGGACGAGACGGCCGACGATGGCGAGAGTTGCCACCGCGAAAACGGTTATCACGACCCCTAGACGCCAGTTCACTCCCCGCTTGCGTGACGCCACGTTACTCCTTCCCTACGGCAAGGGCAGCCAATCCAGCAACTTCTTCCAGGCGCTGGGCTCGGCCTCTCGCTCGTCCGCTGTGGGCGGCAGGTAGCGGCTGGGAAGCCTGCGCGGCTCCGGCGCCTCCACCGGCACAGTGATGTAGCGTGTCTCATTGGGCTCCACCATCTTGAGGCCGTTTCTAGCCTCATCCTCGATGCGGTTGAGGCCGGCCATCGTAGCGACGTCCAGCTCCAGCTCCTGGATCTGGGCCTGCCAGTCGTCCCGTTGTTGCTCCAGCTGGCGGACGTTGCCGTTGGTGGTGGTGGCGATACTGGACTGCACCAGCGGAATGAGGGCGGCGGCGCCGATCACCAGGGCGCTGATTATCAGGAGAGTAGGCATGTTGGGGGAGCGGAGTAGACCCGATACGATGTGTCTCCCTGGCCTCTGAATGGTCGCCAATTATCCCTCCTGAAGCTTCTCTGCCGCTCTAAGGCGGGCGCTGCGGCTGCGCCGGTTGACGGCGACCTCCTCTTGTGAGGGACGCGCGGCGCCCTTCGTCACCAGCCTGAGGCGGGCGCGGTGGCCGCAGGTGCAGGCCGGCGCCTCCGGCGGGCAGATGCAGTCGCGAGACTCGCGGCGCATGAACTGCTTTACGATGCGGTCCTCCAGCGAGTGGAAGGCGATGACGACCAGTCGCCCGCCGCGGCCCAGCACATCGACAGCCTGTCCCAGGGCGGAGGTGAGGGCGTTCAGTTCGTCGTTTACGGCGATGCGAAGGGCCTGGAAGGTGCGGGTCGCCGGGTGGATGCGGCGGCGGGCGCCGGCGGCGGCTTTGGGGATCACGGCCGCGAGCTCGGACGTCGTCGCCAGAGGTCGGGCTCTAACGATGGCGCGGGCGATGCGCCTGCTGGCCGGCTCCTCGCCGTAGCGCCAGATGAGGTCGGCAAGGTCGCGCTCGCTATAGGTGTTGACTATCTCGTGGGCGGTCACGGTCTGGCTTTCACCAAAGCGCATGTCCAGCGGCGCCTCCGCCTGGAAACTGAAGCCACGTCCTTCAGCGGAGAGCTGGTAGGACGAGACTCCCAGGTCGAACAGGACGCCGTGGACGGGTATGAAGTTCGCCTTACGGCAGACGGCTGCCAGGTCGCGGAAGTTCGCTTGTGACAGCAGTACGGAGTCGATGTGCGGTTTGAGCCGGGCGCGGGCTATCTCCAGCGCCTCGGCGTCGGCGTCGATGCCTAGGAGTAGGCCGCCGGGGGCGGCGGCCTCCAAGATGGCCAGAGAATGGCCACCGCCGCCCACCGTGCAGTCTACAAATCGGCCGCCGGGCTGGACAGACAGAGAACGCAGGACCTCAGCCACCATAACCGGAGCGTGAATCTGGGTTTCGTTAGGGGGCAAGACTTGTGCAACCACCTTTCCCCTTACTCCAGCGACTCCAGCTCGGCGGCGTAGGCCGCATCAACCTCTTCTAGCTCCTTCTCCCAACGGTCGCGGTTCCAGACCTCCAGACATTCGCGACGACCGTTGACGATGACCTCCCTGTTGAGCTGGGCGGTCTCTCGGAGCTGTGCCGGAATCAGGATGCGTCCCTGACGGTCCAGCTCGGCGTCCCAGGAACGGGCGAAGAACCCGCGGCGCAACCGCCGACCTTTGAGGTGCGTCGCTGGCTCTGCCGTCACTAGATTTGACATCTGATCGAAGCCTTCCGGGGTGTATATCTCCAGGCAGCGTTCCGGGCTCAGGGTGAGCACCACCCCTTCCGCGAACTCATGGCGGTAGCGGGCCGGTATCGCTACACGGCCGCGATCGTCCACCGTATGTTCGTACGCGCCCCTAAAAGCCATATATCCCGCTTCCCCTTCTGTGTGAGGGACGGTTGTGCTAATATGGACCTGCTCGCTGCCGGCAGGCATGAGCGAAAAGAAAATACGGGGAAGCCCCCACTCCTCCCCACTTCGCCCCACAGCATACCATTCCGACACCCATTGTCAAGCGCTTAAGCAATATCTTTGCCGCTAATTTGGGAACTCGCTCCTCCTCAGATATGTCCGTCCTCGCCGGCATCCTGACCATCTCCACTAAGGGCGCCCGCGGCGAGCGCGAGGACACGTCCGGCGCCGCCATCCGCGAGATGATCTCTGCCCTGGACGCGGCCGTCGAGCGCTACGAGGTGATCCCCGACGATAAAGCTTCCATTACTGAGCGCCTCGTCTCCTGGGTGGACGATGTCGGCCTGGACCTCATCGTCACCACCGGCGGTACCGGCCTCGGGCCAAGCGACGTGACGCCCGAGGCCACGCGAGAGGCGATTGACTACGAAGCGCCGGGGCTGGCGGAGGCGATGCGCCTGGAGGGGCTGAAGCATACACCGATGGCGATGCTCAGCCGCGCCGTGGTCGGCGTTCGGGGGCGGACGCTGATCGTGAACCTGCCAGGCAGCCCTCGCGGCGTCCGCGAGAACCTCTCCGTGTTGCTGCCCGTCCTGCCGCACGCGTTGGAGACGCTGCGCGGGCAGACGGAGCACAAGGGCTAGGCGGTCGCCGCCATGCGAATCGATGTCCTGACGATCTTCCCCGATATGTTTCGCGGTCCCTTCGACGAGTCGATCGTCAAGCGGGCGGTGGAGGGCGGCCTCGTCTCCATTAACCTGCGCGACATCCGGCGATGGGCGAAGGACCGGCACAAGACGGTGGATGACTACCCCTACGGCGGCGGGCCCGGCATGGTGATGAAGCCGGACGTGGTGTTCGCCGCGACGGAGTCGGTGCTGGAGCTGGCGCCCCAGCGGGAGCCGGTCATCCTGCTCACGCCTGCCGGGCGGCGCCTCACTCATGAGATCGTCGTGGAGCTGGCGGCCAAGGAGCGGCTGGTCCTTCTCTGCGGCCACTACGAGGGGTTCGACGCCCGCGTGCACGAGCATCTGGCGACGGACGAGATCAGCATCGGCGATTTCGTGCTGTCCGGAGGCGAGCTGGCGGCGATGGTGCTGGTCGACGCCGTAGTGCGCCACATCCCGGGCGCCCTCGGCTCCCCTCAATCGACGGTGGAAGAATCGTTCGCTGAAGGGCTGCTGGAGGCGCCGCACTACACACGGCCGCCGCAGTTCCGTGGCTGGGCGGTGCCGGACGTGTTGGTGTCAGGGAACCATGGTGAGGTGGCCAAGTGGCGGCGGCTACAGAACATCCTCCTGACGGCGCGGCGGCGGCCGGATCTCCTCGCCTTGCTGGAGTTGACCGCTGAGGAGGGGGAGTGGCTTGCCCTCCAGTTAGGCGAACAGTAAACTGGCCAAGGTTGCTATGGACCTGAAATCGTTCGTTCAGCTCAAGAAGAACCCCAAGATTCCCGACTTCCGTCCGGGTGACAGCGTGCGTGTAATGGCCCGCGTCGTGGAGGGAGAGCGCGAGCGCATTCAGGCGTTCGAGGGTGTGGTCATCCGCAAGCGCCGCGGCGGGATCAACTCCAACTTCACCGTTCGTCGCGTGAGCCACGGTATCGGCGTTGAGCGGACGTTTCTGCTGCACTCGCCGCGACTGGAGAGCGTAAAGGTTGTACGAGTGGGCCGCGTCCGCCGCGCCAAGCTGTACTATCTGCGCCAGTTGGTGGGCAAGAAGGCCCGCATCCGCGTCGGCTCCCGTGACCGCTTCGAGGAGCTGACGCGAGAGCTGGCTGAGGAGGTGGCCGACGAGGACGTCGGAGCGGCTGACGAGCTTGAGATCGAAGCCGAGGCGGCCGAAGAGGAAGAGGCGGAAGGCGAAGCTGAGGGCGAGGCGGAAGAGGCGGAGGGCGAAGAGGAGGCTGAGGAGGAAGAAGCGGAGGCTGAGGAGCCCGCTGCCGACGCCGACGCCGAGGAAGAGGTCAAGGCTGAGTCCGAGGAAGCCGACGAAGCTGAGGAGCCCGCTGCCGAGGGAGAGGTTGAGCCCCAGGAAGCTGAGCCGAAGCCGGATGAGGATAAGGCCTCCGCAGAGTAGCGCATACTCACGAGGCGTCGCGCCGCCCTTTGGGGCGGCCCTTTTGTTTCCTGTGTGCCGTTCCCCCTTCCCACTTGTGACGGGCGCGGTGGTATAGTCGGCGCGGAGGTGCCGATGGCCTACGCTGAGGTCGCCGTCAACGCCGCGGCTCCCATCCGCCAGACGTTCACCTATCGCATTCCCGATGGCCTGTCGCTGCGCGTGGGGCATGCGGTCTACGTCCCCTTCGGGTCCCGCCGGCTTCAGGGGATCGTCATGGCGGTGACGGAGACGCCCGCCTTCGCCGACGCTCGCGACATAGAGGCCCTGATCGACCCCGAGCCGCTGATCTCGAGCGAGCGGGCGGCGCTCGCTCGCTGGCTGAGTGACCACTACCTGGCGCCGCTGTTCGATTGTCTGTCTCTCATGCTGCCGCCGGGGTTCAAGCGCAGGCCGCTGACCGTGCTGCGGCCACTCGCATCGCTTGGGGAGCTGCCCGATCTTCGCCTCACGGACAGGCAGCGGGATGCGATGACATACCTGGTGTCGCAGGGGCAAACCGAGCAGGACCAGATGCGGAAAGCGCTGAAGCTGCGTAGCGTCGGCACGCTGGTGAACGCGCTCCTGCTGAAGGGGCTCATCGAGCGCGGCTACGAGCTGGCGCGGCCCCAGGTTCGACCGAAGGTCGTGCCCCATCTGCGGCTGCTGGTCTCCGCTGATGATGCCCTCCGGCGTGCGCGGTCGCTCCGGGAGGAGGACAAATCGGCGGCATTGCGGCGGGCGATGGTGTTGGAGACGTTGGCGGAGGAAGGCCCGCTTCCCCTCGCCGAGCTGCGCCCGCGGGGGCTGACGCCGGCCGTCCTGCGTGACCTGCAGGCGGAGGGTCTAGCGGCGGCGGCGGACGTCACTGTGGTGCGCGATCCCCTGGCCGGCCGCGACTATCCCAGGCGAGAGGCCCCCGACCTCACCGAAGAGCAGGAGCGGGCGTACAGACACATTGAGGAGGCGCTGGAGGGCGGCGGACACGCTCAGACGTTCCTGCTGCACGGCGTAACCGGCAGCGGCAAGACGGAGGTGTACCTGCAGGCGCTGGAGCGTGTGGTCGCGCTCGGCAGGAGGGCGATCGTGCTGGTGCCGGAGATATCGCTGACGCCGCAGACGGTACGCCGGTTCGGGGAGCGGTTCCCTGACCAGGTGGCGGTAATGCACAGCGGCCTATCGCTGGGAGAGCACTTCGATATGTGGCACGAGGTGCGGGCCGGCCGGTACGCGGTGGTCATCGGGCCGCGCGGCGCCCTGTTCGCGCCGCAACCCGACTTGGGTCTGGTCGTGATGGACGAGGAGCACGAATGGACGTACAAGCAGCAGGAGGGGTCGCCGCGATACCACGCCCGCTTGGCCGCTGAGGAGCTCTGCCGCCTGACCGGCGCCGTCCTCGTCCTCGGCTCCGCCACGCCGGACGTGGAAAGCCACTTCCGCTCCACCGCCGGTGGATCGTACCGGCTGCTGGAGCTTGCCCAGCGCCTACAGAGAACGGAATCCGGCGGCATTGCGCCCGGCCCGCTGCCGGAGGTGGAGGTGGTGGACCTCCGTGAGGAGCTCAAGGCCGGCAACCGCAGCATCTTCAGCCGCTCCCTGGACGCCGCCGTCCGCGGCGCGCTCTCCGGCAGAGAGCAGGTGATCCTGTTCCTCAATCGCCGCGGCACAGCTTCGTTCCTCCAGTGTCGCGATTGCGGCCACGTGCCTACCTGCTCGTCCTGCGCCGTGGCCTTCACCCTCCACTCCGCCTCAGGCGGAGAGAACCGGCTGGTCTGCCACTACTGCCGCCGCGCCCGGGCCGCTCCTTCGGGCTGTCCTCAGTGCGGCAGCGCCCGCATCCGCCTCCTGGGGCTGGGCACCGAGCGGGTGGAGGAGGAGTCGCGCAACGCCTTCCCCGGCGCCCGCACCCTGCGCTGGGACCGCGATGTCACCCGCGGCCGCGACGCTCACGAGCGCATCCTGGCTCGCTTCCTGGCCCACGAGGCGGATATCCTCATCGGCACGCAGATGGTGGCGAAGGGCCTGGATATGCCTTTAGTCACCCTGGTGGGTGTGATCTCCGCCGACACCGCCCTCCGCTTCCCCGACTACCGCTCCGGAGAGCGCACGTTCCAGCTTCTGGAGCAGGTGGCGGGCCGCGCCGGGCGTGGGCCGCGCGGCGGCCGGGTGATCATTCAGACCTACTCCCCGGAGCACTACGCCGTAGCGGCGGCCGCCCAGCACGACTATCACGCCCTGTACCAGCGTGAGGTGGAGTTCCGGCAGCGGCTGGGTTATCCGCCCTTTGGGCGGCTGGCGCGACTGATCTTCGCTCACACGAACGAGCGCTACGCCCAGGAGCAGGCGGCGCAGATGGTGCGGCACCTCTGCGGCGAGCGGGATAGGCGCGGCCTGCCCAACCTGGACGTGCTTGGACCGGCGCCGGCCTTCGTTCCCCGCCTGCGCGGCCGCTGGCGCTGGCAGATCGTACTCCGCGGCCAGAACCCGACGGAGCTTCTGGTGGAGGTGGCGTTTCCCCGCGGCTGGACGGTAGATATTGACCCTGTCACGCTGCTGTGAGGCGACGCTAGCGCCTAGGTTCGCTAGAATTGGGTCAAATCACTCCCTGTTCAATCAGGCGCCCCGACAGGTCGGGGAGGTGCTAGTTGTCTGTTCAACCTATCCGCATAGCGGGCGACCCGGTGCTCCACCAGAAGGCGAAGCGTGTCCCCTCTATCGACGGGTCTACCCACAGGCTCATCGAGGACATGCTCGATAGCATGCGGGCAGCCAGCGGCGTGGGCCTCGCCGCCCCCCAGATCGGCGTCTCCCTGCGGGTCATCGTCATCGGCCTGCCGGATGAGGAGCCGCTCGTGCTTATCAACCCGGAGATCGTCAAGCGGTCGGGGGAGCGGAAGGTGGATGAGGGCTGCCTCTCGCTGCCGGGGTACCGCACGGAGAACCTCACCCGCTCGCTGACGGTCGTCGTCAAGGGGCTCGATCCATCCGGACGCAAGGTTCGCGTCAAGGGTAAGGATGACCTGCTGGCCGAGGCGCTTGAGCACGAGATCGACCACCTCAACGGCGTCCTCTATATCGACCGTCTGGAGAGCAAGGACGACCTGATCAAGATCGAGCCGCCGTCGAGCCCGGAAGGGGAACCGGCGAAGTCCTCCAGCGAGGCCGACTCCTGTGAGAGCGACTAGCGAGGCTCGGATGGCTAAGGTCAGCCTCGGCATCGGCGCGGAAGCTCGGGATATATTGACTGACCTGAGAGATTTCTTCAGCGCCCGAGGCGTGGAGGCGTACGTCGCGGGCGGCTTTCTCCGCGACGCCCTTCTGGGCCGCGACAGCCACGACGTGGACATCTCCATCGCCGGCGATCCACTGCTGCTGGGACGGGAGCTGGCGGACGCCCACGGTGGTCACTACTTTCCGCTGGCCGAGGAGCAGCACGTGGCGCGCGTAATCCTCCCTCAGCGGAACGTTCATATCGACCTGATGCCCCTGCGGGCTGAGATCGAGGTTGACCTGAGAGCGCGCGATTACACCATCGATGCCATGGCCGCATCTCTGGCCGCGGCGGCGTCGGGAGAGGTGACGGTCATCGATCCCACTGGCGGCCTGAGCGACCTGCGCGACCGCCTGGTGAGAGTGATCCGGGAGGACGCCTTCCGCCACGATGCTCTACGCCCCCTGCGGGGGGCGCGCCTGGCTACGGAGCTGGAATTCACGCTGGAGCCAGGAACGATGGAGCTAATCAGGCAGTACGCGCCGCGGCTGCCGGAAGTGGCCGTGGAGCGACAGCGAGACGAGCTGATGCGCATCATGGCCACTCCTCGCGCCGGTACAGGATTGCGCTTGCTGGACGATCTCGGCCTGCTGGAGCGGCTGCTGCCGGAGATGACCGACACGCGCGGCGTGGAGCAACCCAAGGAGCACTATTGGGACGTGTTCGACCACTGCCTGGAGACAGTGCGAAACCTGGACATCCTCATGGGCGAGGAGGAGCCGGGCGACCGTCACTGGCGCGCGCTCTGGCGGGAGCTGTGGGGCCAGCTCGCCTGGTGGACGGAAGGCCGCGACTACTTCCGCGAGGAGCTGCTCGCCGAGAGGCCGCGCCTGGCGGTGCTCAAGCTGGGTGGTCTCCTGCACGACATCGCCAAGCCGGAGACGAAGACGTTCGACGAGACCGGCAGGATGCGTTTCTTCGGCCACGCCGATGTTGGGGCGGACAGGGCGAGCCATATCCTCCGTCGGTTCCACTTCTCGGCGCGAGAGGTGGATCTGGTGCAGACGATGGTGAAGGCCCATCTGCGTCCCGTTCAGATGGCCCAACAGGGGTCTCCCAGTCGGCGCGCTCTTTACCGCTACTTCCGTGATTGCGGTGGCGCGGCGATCGAGACGCTGTTCCTTTCGCTGGCTGACCACCTGGGAACGGTGGGGCCCCGCGTCAGCGCATCGGGCTGGCGCCAGCACGTAGCGTTGGTAAACTATATACTCACGAAACGGTTTCAAGAAGAGGAGAGTATCTCCCCACCCAAGCTGATGAGCGGAGATGATTTGATCGCAGAGCTAAACCTTTTGCCCGGGCCTCTCGTCGGGCGTCTTCTGGAGACGCTGCGGGAGGCCCAGGCCGCCGGCGAGATATCGAATCGGGAGGAGGCGCTGGCCCTGGCCCGGTCGTCGCTGGCGCGGGAGACATCCGGCCCGCCTGTTGAGGGAGAACCGTAGGATGGCGGTCTGGGTGCTGGCCCTAGCCTACCCAGCGCTTATTGCGCTGCTGTTCTACTTCGCCTTCCTGCGGCCGGTGCAGCAGGAGCGGGCGAAACAGCGGCGAGAGCTGGCCGATCTCCAGGTGGGGGACGAGGTGCTGACCCAGGCCGGCTTCATCGCAGTGGTCAAGGAGATACGAGTGCCGGAAGAGCGGGGTCCGACGGAAGTGATCCTGGACCTTGGCGGGCTTGAAGTGCGCGCCTACGCTTCGGCGATAGCGCAGAGGCTTCCGCAAGCGGAGCAGGTGATCAAGGAGGAGACGGCAGTGGAACGGGGGCAGAGGTAGCCGATGCGTAACTCGATTAACTGGATAACCCTGGCCTTGGTGTCGGTGCTTACCGTGTTTTCGGTCATCGTAGTGTGGCCGGACATGCCCAAGCGCTACCTGCCCGACTTCATCGACTGGCCGTCGGGTAACGGCTTAAATATCTTCGGCCTGGAGCGTCGGGAGATGAAGCTGGGGCTGGACCTCAAGGGCGGCAGCTACGTGCTGCTGGAGGCGGTCACCAGCGGCCTGCCGCCGGACACAGACATCCGCGACAAGTTGGAGGGCACGAAGGATATTCTGGAGCGCCGCGTGAACCGCTTCGGATTGTCGGAGACGGAGATTACTGTCGAGGGGTCCAACCGGCTGGCCATCCAGGTGCCCGGTATCGATCCGGATGAGGCGCGGGAGCTCCTGGGTAAGACCGCCCAACTGGAGTTCCGCAGGCCTGTACTGGACGAGTCCCGGAACATCGTCTGTACGGCGGAGGACGGAAGCCAGTTCGCCGTGCCCCCGGCACAGGTCAGCGTGGCTGACGAGGACGATCTACGCATCTCCCGGTGCTTTGGCACCGCCGGTGAGGTCGGCGAGGTTCTCTGGGAACCGGCAACGGGTACCGACAGTCAGGGGGTAGAGAGAGGGCTGACGGGTGACTTCCTCCGCGATGCCGAGGTGTTGGGACCGCCTCCCACTGTGGGCTTGGAGTTCTCCGAAGAGGGAGGCCTGCTGTTTGAGCAGATCACCACGGAGCTGATTGGCCTGCCAATGGCTATTTTTCTTGACGAAGAGCTTATCAGTGCGCCGACGGTGCAGCAAGCGATAGCCGGCGGCAACGCTACCATCACCGGACTGGATATAGGTGAGGCCCGCACGCTGACGATCCAGCTCGACGAGGGACGCCTTCCGTTGGAGCTGCGGGCGATTCAGGAGACGGAGGTTGACGCCACCCTGGGCGACCGTGAGGTCGTCCGTACGGTGCAGGCCGGGCTCATCGGCATCCTGGCCGTGATGGTGTTCATGATGCTGTACTACCGGCTGCCGGGCGTGCTGGCCGCGCTGGCCCTGGGCATCTACATCTCCCTGGTCCTGATGATATTCAAGGTGGGGCCGCCCATCCTCGGGCCGGTCACGATCACCCTGGCCGGTATTGCCGGATTCGTGCTATCGGTGGGTATGGCGGTGGACGCCAACGTCCTTGTGTTCGAGCGGGTCAAGGAGGAGCTGCGGGCGGGACGCAACCTGATAGCCGCTATAGAGAACGGCTTCAACCGGGCCTGGATGGCTATCTGGGCCAGCAACATGGCGACCCTGATCACCTGCGTCATCCTCTACTGGTTCGGCGATCGGTTCAACGCGTCGCTCGTGAAAGGGTTCGCTATCACTCTGGGCATCGGAGTGCTGGTGAGCATGTTCACGGCCCTGACAGTGACGCGCACGTTCCTGCGGCTGCTGGTGGGATCGCCACTCGCGCGGAACCTAGCGCTCTTCGGCGTCAAGCCGGACGAAGGGGGCATCGAACCGGCTGCCGCCGGATCGTCTCCGGACCGGCTACCCCGGAGGGCGCGGAGGGGGGAGGTCCGCGGCTGGACACTGGACTTTGTCAAGCGGCGCGGCTTCTACTACGCGCTCACAGTGGCCATACTGGTGCCCGGCATCGTCTCCCTGCTCATCTCGCCTTCGCTGAGGCCGGGTATCGAGTTCAGCAGCGGCGCGACCTTCACCATGGAGTTCGAAGACGAATCGCTCGGACCGGCGGACGTGCGAGAGGTGCTGGCGGACCTGGACCACGAAGAGGCGCGGGTCCAGAGGACGAGCGACGGCGGCTTCATCATCCGCACCGCCGAGCTGGAGGGGTTGGCCGGGCCGCCCGTTGGGCCGGCGCCGCCTTCGGAGCGGAACGAGATCGAGGCCGGCCTCGAGGAGGCATTAGGCCCGTTCCAGGTGACCAACTTCAGCCAGGTGTCGGAGATAGTATCCACGGGGATCGCCCGCGATGCGGCGATCGCTGTTATCGTGGCCTCAGGGGCTGTTCTGCTGTTCATCCTATGGTCGTTCCGCAACGTGCCCAAGGCTCACCGTTACGGCATCGCCGCTATCATCGCCGCCGGCCACGACGCCCTGATCATCCTGGGCGTATTCTCCATTCTCGGTAAGCTTTTCGGCACGGAGATCAACACGATGTTCATCGTCGGCCTGCTCACAATCATCGGATTCAGCGTTCACGATACGATCGTCGTGTTCGATCGCATCCGCGAGAACACGTCGATGAACCCGGATGCGCCCTTCGCCGAGGTGGTCAACGTCAGTCTTACGGAGACGCTGGTGCGTTCCCTCAACACGTCCGTGACACTGGTTTTCACCATCGTCGCCCTCCTGATCCTGGGAGGCTCAACCATCCAGAGCTTCCTGCTGGTGCTGCTTATCGGGGTGATCGCGGGCACCTACAGCTCCATCTTCCTCGCCAGCCAGATACTCGTCTCCTGGGAGGAGGGCGATCTGGGTGGGCTGTGGCGTCGCCTCGTACCGTGGCGGACTGTCACCGCGCCGGAGACGTAATATGCCCGTCGATTTCGTCGACCGCGAGATTGAGGTGCAGCTTAGCGAGGACGAGGCACCGGTGCCGCTGGCTTTCCGCCTGGGCTCGCGCGAGTACAAGATCGTCGAGCAGCTCGCCACCTGGGAGGACCACACGTTCGCCGCGCTTCAGCGCGGCCGCGACTGGCGGCAACAGCAGCAGCGTCGCTACTACCGAGTACGTACTGAGAAGGGTGAGGTGTACGAGCTTTACGCCGATTGGTCCCCCGGTCGGCGCCGCCGGAAGGGTGAGGCGCAAGGCACCCGCTGGTATCTGCACCGCCGCCTCAGCTCAGGGGCGGCCAAGGAGAAGCCCCAAAAAGCGGAGGCTCCGGAGCCGCCTAGCGTCTAGGGCCGCCCCTCAGCACCCGCTCGTCTCCGACGCGACGAGTGATGCGCTCCTGGTCCATGTTCTCCAGTAGCGCCTGGGCGTACTTGCGGCTGGTGCCCAGGAGATCGCGCACCTGGGCCAGCGTTACCGTCTGCCGCTCCTTCAGGTGCGCCAATACCCGCTCTACCATCTCGCGATAGGCCTCCGAGGCGAACACGATCCCTTCGTCTACCCACACGATATCGCCGCGATCTTCCAAGTACGAAAGCAGGTCGTCCTCATCCTTCGGCGCCGGCGGCGAGAACGGCTGAGCCCGCAAGGCAGCGAGGAGCTCCCGCGCACGCTTCTGCTGGCTGGCATCCGGGCGGGGCTCGTGCTCCGGATGGGAGACCGAGCCCGCAGCCTCCTTGACGTCGCCCCGGCCGGCCCAGAGCGCTACCAGCTGGTCAAACGCCCGGCTATCCAGGCGCAGGCGGCTGCGCAGCTCCTCTCTGGGCATACCCCTGCGGAGGGGAGACTGACGGTGGTACTCCGCCAGGGAGTCCGTCATCCGACCCGTGAGGGCCGCAAGCCCCACCGCTGAAAACAGGAGCGTCCCCTCCGTCAGCGACTGGCCATCCAGGGCGAGCAGGTCGCCCGACGCGATAGCCGCCTCCACCGCGTCGCGCACCTCCGCGGCGGCGAGGTCGAGGCCGCTGGCAAGCTCCCGTAGCGTCACCGGCTCCGAGGCGGCAACGGCCATGAGCACGACCTCCCCCGGCGAGCCGCGCTCCATCGCTCCCAGCTTGTCAATCGTGGCCTCGTGGAAGCGCCGATGGCGGCGTGCCTGAGTATCGACGATGCGACCGCCGCCCAGCGTATCGTTCGGGTCGCGGATGACGAAGCGGTCCCCGTTCACAGCGGCAACCGGCGCTGCGAGGCGCACCTGGGCCCAGGCCGCCTCCCCCGGCGGCACTTCGTCCCGGTCCAGCAGGAGCAGGCGGCCCTCCATCTCCGCCGAGCCGGTGTGAAAGGTGACGGTGATGTTGTGGCGCAGCGGGCGACGCAGGTAGCTGACGGCGCGCAGTCGCACATCAAGCACTGTGGCGGGCCGCAACCAGCCCGGCGCCGCCAGTACCATGCCCCGCTCCAGCTCCTCCACCGCCAGGCCGGTCAGATTCACGGCCGTGCGCCGGCCCGGCGGCGCGAGCTGTACCTTCTGACCGTGCGTCTGTAGCCCTCGAATACGCGAGCGCAGCCCCACCGGCTGCACCTCAACCTCCTGGCCCACGCTGAACGATCCCGCGATCAGCGTCCCCGTGACCACCGTGCCGAACCCGGCGATCGTGAAGGCGCGGTCGATCGGCAGGCGGGGGCGGCCGATGTCGCGCTTGGGCGGCGTATTCGCCAGCTCCGATTGCAGCGTTGCCAGCAGCTCATCCAGCCCCTGACGGTTAACCGCGGAGCAGAGCACGGCGGGCGCGCCCTCAAGGGTGGTGCCCCGCAGCGTATCCTCTACGTCGGCGGCCACCAGTTCCGCGAACTCAGGCTCCACCAGGTCGATCTTGGTGACGGCGATGACGCCGTGCTCGATGCCTAGAAGGTCGATGATCGCCAGGTGCTCGCGGGTCTGCGGCATCACCCCCTCGTCGGCGGCGATCACCAGTAGCGCCAGGTCGATGCCGCCGACGCCGGCCAGCATGTTCTTGATGAACCGCTCGTGGCCGGGCACGTCCACTATGCTCACCTCGTCCCCGTCGGGCAGGGTGAGCCAGGCGAAGCCGAGGTCTATGGTGAGGCCGCGCTCCTTCTCCTCCCGCAGCCGGTCGGGGTCTATGCCGGTGAGCGCCTGGACGAGGGCGGACTTGCCGTGGTCCACGTGTCCCGCGGTGCCGATAACGTACATGTCGATTCTACTTTGGGTTCCACGCCCGCGGACTGAAGTCCGCGGCTCTCCTTGAATACTTGCGGCCTGAAGCCTGCAGCTTACGGTTGATGCCGCGTACTTTAGTGCGCGGTCTGACAACCACGAGGGCGGACTTGCCGTGGTCTACGTGTCCCGCGGTGCCGATAACGTACATGCCGATTCTACTTTGGGTTCCACCCCCGCGGACTGAAGTCCGCGGCTCTCTTTGAAAACTTGTGGCCTGAAGCCTGAAGCCTGCAGCCTGCGGTTGATGCCGCGTACTTTAGTGCGCGGTCTGACAACCACGAGGGCGGACTTGCCGTGGTCTACGTGTCCCGCGGTGCCGATAACGTACATGTCGATACGATTCTAGCATCGCCGCCATACCCTCTGATAACATACGTCCCGCCATGCCTCCCGTCGGCTACGTTTTCGATCCGCTTTACCTGGAGCATGCGACGACCGGCCACCCGGAGAGCCCGGCCCGCCTTCAGGCTGTCGTCTCCCACCTGGAGGAGTCAGGGCTGCTGGGCCGGCTGACGAGGATCGAGCCCAGGGACGCTACCACGGCCGACCTGGAGCTAGTTCACTCGAAGGACCTGATCGGGCGGGTGCGGGTCGCTGCGGAGAGGGGCTACGCCTGGCTTGACCCAGACACCTACGTCGTGCACCGCTCGTACGAGGCGGCGCTGCGCGCGGCAGGTGGCCTGCTGGCGGCCACGGACGCGGTGCTGGACGGCGAGGTCGGTTCCGCCTTCTGCCTGGTGCGGCCGCCGGGCCACCACGCCACCCCCACTCAGGCGATGGGGTTCTGCCTGTTCAACAACGTGGCCGTCGCCGCTGCCCATGCCCTGGAGCGCCGCGGCCTGGAGCGGGTCGCCATCCTGGACTTCGATGTGCACCACGGCAACGGCACCCAGGATGCCTTCTACTCCGACCCGCATGTTCTCTACATCTCCACTCATCAGTACCCGTTCTATCCCGGCAGCGGATCCTGGTCGGAGACAGGGCAGGATCAGGGAGAGGGAACGACGGTCAACCTCCCTCTGCCGCCGGGCTGCGGGCGCGACGAGTACCTGCGCTGCTATCGGGAGGTGGGCGAGCCGCTGCTGCGCCGCTTCCAGCCTCAGCTCCTCCTCGTCTCCGCGGGCTTCGACGCTCACTTCGCCGATCCGCTGGCGCAGGAGTTGCTGGACACCCGCGGCTACTTCGATATCGCTGCGCTGCTCAAGGCGCTCGCCGATGAGCTGTGCCAGGGCCGCATCGTCTGTACCCTGGAGGGCGGCTACGACCACACGGCGCTGGCCTGGTCAGTGCGCGCCTGCATCGATGCGCTGCTGGGGAACGAGTTCGCGCAGGACCCGCTGGGCGCGGCGCCTCCGGTCCCCGGGCCCGACATCGACGCGCTGCTGGCGGCGGTCAAGCGGGCGCACGGGCTGGGCAGCTCTTAGCAGCGGGCCCGATTCGGTGGGACAGGCTTCAGCCTGTCCCTAGTCCGGCAGCAGCCGCGTGAACACCTCGTTGGCCAGCAGGCGGCCGCGGTCGGTGATGCGGATGCGGCCGGTAGCCTGCCCTGAGCTCGACGAAGGGGCACGCTCCAGTAACCCAAGCTCCGTGAGCTCCGCGAACGTTTCGGCGTAGGCCGCCTCCGCTCCGGCCCCAAACCGGCGCCGGAACTCCGGCAGCGATACGCCCTCGTTGAGGCGGAGCCCCATGATCAGCGTATCGGCGCGGGCCAGCTCCGGTCTGGGCTCCTCCACGTACGTCACCTGGCGCATCGATTTCAGGAGAGCGGCGACGTCCGTAGTGTCGGGCGGGCCGGCGTCGGCCGCTTCCTGGGCAAGCTGGACGTACCGTTTGGGCGAGTAGACGTCGGCGAAGCGGGTGCCGCCGAGATGCGAGTGGGCTCCCGCCCCGAGCCCCAGCCAGTCGCCGTTACGCCAGTACACCAGGTTGTGGCGGCACTCCTTACCCGGTCGGGCCCAGTTGGAGATCTCGTACTGCTGGTAGCCCGTCTCCGCCATCCGCTCCTGGGACCACTCGTACATCGATGCCTGAACGTCTCCATCCGGTTCGGGCGCGCGACCGTGGTCGATGTCGTAGGCCAGCTTCGTTCCCTCCTCCACGGTGAGCGCGTACAGCGACATGTGGTCGGGCGCCAGGCGTATCGCCCGCTCCAGTGAGGCCTGCCAGCGCTCCATTGGTTGCTCCGGCAGGCCGTAGATCAGGTCCAGGTTGATGCTCTGAAACCCCGCATCCCGCGCCCAGCGGTACGCCTCCTCCGCCTCCGCTGCCGAGTGGATGCGGTCCAGGGCGGCCAGCTCGTCGTCGTGAAAGGACTGCACGCCGAAGCTCAGCCGGTTCACCCCCATGGCCACGAGCGCGCGAAGGTACTCCAGGTCCACAGTGCCGGGATTCGCCTCCAGCGTCACCTCTGCCTCCGGCTCCAGCGCGAACCGGTCGCGCAGCGCCGACAGAATACGCCCGATCTTCTCGATAGCGAGCAGGCTGGGCGTGCCGCCGCCGAAGAAGACGGTAGCTACAGGGCGGCCGCGCGCGTACTGTGACCACAGCTCCATCTCCGCGATGAGAGCGTCGACGTAGGGCTGTACCAGCTCCTCCAGCCCGGCGTAGGAGTTGAAGTCGCAATAGGAGCACTTCAGGGTGCAGAACGGTATGTGGACGTAGAGGGAGAGCGCACCGGAAGGCTTCATATCAGCATGGTAGCATGTCCGCCCCGGGCGGCCGGAATCCTCCACCCCGATTAGGGGAGGGTGCCGTGGAGCCAGGGTTGACATTCGGTGAAATGGCGGCTGACCGCCTGCAGGTCACATCTGCTATTGACCGGCACATAGTACAATGTCGGCGAGTCGCATCGGAGCGCGATAATGCAGCCGGAGTTAGCCAGACAGAAAGACCAGAGTCTGTTGAAGGCGGAGGCTTCAACCTTCCGCCACCTGCGGCTGTCCTCCACCCTCTTCAAGTTCCTGATAGTGGGCGGGATAGCCTATCTCATTAATCAGTTCGCCCTGTTCCTGCTTTACGACACGTCGCTCTTCTGGTTCCTGCCCGCCAAGGACACCGCCGCTGACCTCCTGTTGTTCACTCACCCCGACCTACGCTTGTTGTTCTCTTCGATCCTCGCAGTAGAGGTGGCCATCATCTTTCAGTTCAATTCTCACGAGCGTTGGACTTTCCGAGACCGAG
>CAZYOV010000040.1:0-20933 GCA_964649215.1 uncultured Dehalococcoidia bacterium | reverse complement strand
GTTGCGGGGCGGTTGTCCCGTCCCGGGTGGGTTCGACTCCCATGCACTCCCGCCAGATAGGAGATCGTATCTAGCGAGGGCGCAGGCTTCGGAGGCCTGGCTTCTCGGTTATTGATTAGGGCGATTAGCATTTGTCGCCCATTTGTCGCCCATAATTTCACGCCCGCTGCGAAAGCCAGACATCCAGGTCGCGTGCTGCCTCATCTTGGAGGGTGGGTAGCACGTGGCTGTAAGTGTCGAGTGTGACAGCGATGCTAGCGTGGCCCAGGCGCTCGCTGACGACTTTCGGATGAACTCCGCGGGCAAGAAGCAGGCTGGCGTGCGTGTGCCGCATATCATGGAATCGCATGGGTGCCAGGCCCGAGCGCCTTATCCAGGCGGCGAACCGCTGCGAAAGCCGGTAGGGCGGAATCGGGCGACCAAGCGGGTCAGAGAAGACGAGACCCCTGTCGTCGTATTCTGGACCCACGGCAAGCCGCTCCTCAAGCTGACGGTGCCTGAGCCGCTTCAACGAATCCAGCGCAGCCGAGCCGAGCGGCACCGTTCGGTTGGCCCTAGTCGTCTTGGGCTCCCTGAAGTCGAGGCCGGCACCCGGCACGTACTGAAGAGTTCTCCGAACAGTGATCCGTCCTTGCTCCAGGTCGACATTTTCCCACTGAAGGGCCAGCAGCTCCCCCAGCCGCAGTCCACTGTGGACAGCGAGTATCACAGCGTCACCCAGAACGCTGTCTTCTTCCTGGCCGACCTCAAGCAGCCGGCGTGTTTCCTCCGGCGTAAGGGCTCGAATTTCCTTCCCGCGCGCCTGGGGCGCCTCCACTGCCTCGCATACGTTGCGAGAGGTAATCTGCCAGCGCACCGCTTGCCGGAGGGCCTCCGACAGCACCCGGTGGACATGGAGGAGGGTTCGGGGTGACAGTCCGCCGCTGCCGTCAGCTCGGCCCTCCGCCCGGAGGCGAGCGTAGAGCTGCTGGACGTGGAGGGGACGCAGCTTGGAAAGAGGCGTGGCGCCAATGTAGGGGATTACCTGGTGATCCATGAGACCCTCGTATCGCCGAAATGTCGAGGGAGCCAGGTTGGGGCGCACTGCGGCCAGCCAGCGGCAGATGTACTGCGCCACTGTAATCTTCGTAGGTTCGAGGTCAAGGCCAGTGTCGACCTCGTGCCGCAGCTTGGCCTCTTCCCGCACTGCCTCCCTCTTGGTAGAAGCCGTCACGTAGGCCCGGCGGCGCTTTCCTGTTGTGGACTCGCGCCCGAGTTCCACAGTGACCAGCCAGCTGTTTCGTCGCCTACGAATCGCCATAGCGTTTCCTCCTCCTAATGGCGCTGTGCCCCGAACGATACCACTGGTGGCAGCGGCTCGGGTAGCCCCGCTTCCTTGCTTATCCAGGTCTCCAGCCCATGGCGGGGAATACGAATGACGCGGCCCAAGCGGATGTGGGGCAGCCGTCCTTGCGCGACCAACTCGTAGCACGTGTTGGGAGAGATGCGTAAGAGCCCCGCCGCCTCTTTCACGGTCAGGAGGAGTGCCTCTGAGCCGTTGCCCACCTGCACGTTCATAGCGCCGCCAATGCTTCCTCGTTCGCTTCGTCAGTTACTATCGCTCGCCACTTATGCGGCTTTCCCTTCGCCTCTTCTCTTATCGGCGGGTCGCGTTCTGCCGACCCCTCTTCGGCCAGCTCCGTGAGCGACAAGCGGAGTTGTTCGGAGGAAGGGTGGGGACTAGGCATCGCTTCTTGCACTTCCTTTGTCGTGAGCCAGTCGCTGGCGGAGGTCAGGATTTGCAATGCCTTCTCCTTGACCTCCTTCCGGCCAACGTCCGTTGGCTTGCCAAAGGGCACCATCAAGCCGTCGTCACGCATTTCGTACAGGAATTCGCCGCCGGTGCCGACTCGTCCGTATGCCTTCACCAGCCGGCGGTTCTTGCTCTTGTCCCGCTTAATCTCAATGCCGATGTCTACGAGAGCCAAGAAAGCGTGGCCACCGGCTATGGCTTCGCCATGCTCGCCACCGCCCTTACGAGTGTGGTGGAGGAGGATGAGTGTCTTACCGCCCTCTCGGCATGCACCGATGAACGGGAAGAGCAGTGCAGCTAGGGCAGAATTGTCGTTCTCGTCCTTGAAGCCCAGCAGCCGGATGGTGTCGATGACGATGATTTCCTCATCGCCATCCTGTATGTCGCGCAATAGCTGAGGAGCGGGAACGCCCATGCCGTATAGAATCGTGCCTTGCTCCCACTCCTCCATCTTCTGCAGACGGTAGTCCCACAGATGCCGGGGCTCTTCGGTGATGTAGAGGACATGCATGGGAGACCAAGACGTAGAGAGTTGAACCAACAGCTCGGTCTTGCCGACCTTGGGGTACCCCGCTATCAAGTGAGTCCAGCCCTCAACCAGGAATTTGTCCTGGCCGAGCAGCGGTAGGTACGGCAGTTTCGTTACTCCCGCTGCCAGTGCTTTGTCCCGCTGAGCTTTGGCGTTGACCTTGTAGTCAACCTTACTTCCCACTATAGGAGACCCGTTGTTGTTGGTGGTTTGGGGAATACCAAGACCCTGGTAACCTCCAACGCCCCCTGTCTCTAATGGGAGGTGAGGTGGATACCTCGACACACTCCTGGCGATGCCTGCGACTTCTACTGGAGGAAGGGGCGGGTTACAGCGCTCCTGGTTGACCGTCTCAAGGACAGGAGCAATGATGTCCTCGCCGAACCCAACATGGCGCAGATAGCCAGCCAGGCTAGCAAGCGCGGCGTTTCTTCCGCCTTCTTGGACAGGCTCACTGACGAGCTCCGCATAGGGCCTATCGCCGTGTGACCGCTGGCCATTCGACGGCTTCGCCTTCTTGCTGCCGCCCTCTATCAGCGCTAGCAACCAATGAGGGGTGGGGGCGGGGGGAGACTCGTCGGGATGAACGTCCCACTCATATTTCTGGCCGCTGGCGTGTAGGCTGGGCGGGGCGACGATGTAACCGTCGTCGGCTCTGATGTCTAGCCCAGGGGCGAGGTTGACCTTGTTCTTTATCTTCCTGCCTGGGTGTGCGAACACGTGGTGCTGGCCACCGCCACCCGTCCGCGATTTCGGCGTATGAGGGAGCGGGCCGTGCTGCTCCTCCAGCCTGCGCAGCGACTCATCGCCACCGTGGCGAGGGTCTACGTCCAGCACCACTAGACCGCTCTCAGCACCCGCCACTATGCCAACGTTGGCGTCGGGCCACTCGTCCCACCACTGGCGGATGGTTCCCTCATCAGTTGCTGCGTCCTTTAGGCCGTGCTCCGTCCGAGGGTGCTTGGCCGCGCTGCTACATTCGTGGCGGCGGCAGGAGCAGCCACCAGCGGTCAGCGTATGCAGCGGAATCACCGACCAGCCCCGCCGTGCGTAATCTAGGGCGGCGGTGAGGGAGGACTTGACTTTGCGTTTCTTGGGCGGTGAAGATGTCATAGCGGCTTTCCTTTTTCACAGGGATGGTCGTGTTCTTGGGGCTGCGGGCCGGCTCTCAAAACGTTCCGCAGCCTCAAGCCCTTTCTCGGATTCGCTGCTCGTCAGTCATTCTTGTTCTCCGCTCTATCTGGTTGGTGCCGAGTATCTGCTTTCTGATTTAGTCCTTGGCCTCCGAATCGTTGGGCCGGACTCAACATGACCCGGGCGCGCTCCCGAAACGGCTGCAGCGCTTCGAAAGCGTCAGGTTCAATAAAGCAGACGTGCTTGCCGTCCGCAAAGCCGACGTGCTCGCGGCCCGCGAATACGTCACTGTATGCTACGTATTCACCGGTGTCGCGCCGGTAAACATAGAACTGAGCAATTTGTGGGTCTGGGCTTTCCACCGGTCGTTCCAATCGCAGCGTCCCACGAGCAGCCCAAACGTCGAAATAATTGCCTTTAGGGCTGCCGTTTACCCAGTCTGCAACCTTGTCTCGAGGAATCTGCCACCAGAGCACCAACGGGCGCCAATCGGGCGACCGGCCGTCGTCGTGCTCTTTCATGACGCAGACAATCGTTTCTCCCTTGCCCATATCGCTTATGAAGTCAGCAACGTATACCACGGCTGGGTTGTCCGGTGACTGTTCAGAAGGGGAAGCCACGCTCCCTCCTGCCAGCCAATGCTCCCGAATCTGCGCTATTGTCATCGCTTTTCCTCCGTTCTGAACTTGCTGTCTGTCTTCCGCTCTTTTATTAGGCATCGTATTGCTCCCTTCGTCGATGCTGCTGAGCGTCTCGTCTGGCTCAAATCGTTCATGGGACATCGCTTATCTCTCTCTTTCTACTCCCGGCTTTCTCAGCCGGAGAATGGAATTCGCATCTCGCACGGCTAGGCCGCTTCCCTCGTCGCCGACAGTTGTCCTACCGAGGCTATATCGGTCGTGAGACGCAGCTCTTCGTCCGGACTGAGGCGGTGGCCGCACTGGAAGCAGCTGACCTCGGGGCCGAACTTACTTTCGGGCTCGCGGATGAGGTCACCGCGAAGGCAGCGCGGGCACGCTTTGAAGTACCACATTTTCCCTCCTTTCCAGCCGGCCTCGCGTTCGGCCGACCCCTCTACTAGTTCTTCGGTAGTGTATTTGTGACATTCCGTGTCACAGTCCTTGTGGGCTTCCCCAACCGGTAGGCTCTAACCTCGAATCTCAGGCGCACTCCTCGCCGGAACTGAGGCGGTCAGCTGACCGACCGCCAGGGCCGGTCGTAGGAGAGGTCCTTCCTGCGTGGAAGAGGGGCGGAGGCTTCGGGTCAGGCCTCGACGATCAGTTGACGTAGCCGATCCAGTCTTTTAGTGGCGGAGCCTTGGGGCCGTGCGCAATAGCCGTAGCCTATGCCGCCGCCATCTCGGCTATGTCGAACCCGCGCAGTGCTTCTACTGCCGCTAGCTCCTGATAGCTCGCAACCTTCAGGTCTTGCGCTAGCTCCGGCATCTCACCGGCGTAGCGCTCCAAAAGCTCCAGGAAGAGTCGCATAAACAGGGGGCCGTGGCCGTCGCAACTGCCAGCCGCGCCAAGCAGCGCGTGAGCTGTTTCGTGGATCGTAACGATGGGATTCAAATGGTCGGGGTGGAGCCGAATCCACTCACGACAGCCGCTGCTCCGGCCGTTACTCTTCCCCAGAATGACTTGCGGCGGCGGGACTTCATCAGGGCCTCGCGTATCCCAGATCGTGTGAACAAGCTCTCGGCTATCATCCAGCGACAGCGTAGGAGTATTAGTGCTGGGGAAAACCTCGTCCTCCCACTTGTACACCCTGCTCCGCTGGAAGTCTCTGACCGTAGTGCCGAGGCGGTTCTCCGGCTTGATGCCGAGGACACTAGGGATGTGACGACGGCACACTCCGTGGAATGCTACTTTCTCCATCCAAATGTCAATCCAACGAAAATCTGGAGGACGTGAATCATACGGAACATCACATGAGTAGACACTACGGTTACCGCACCACCCCTCCCACTTGCCGTAGTGATTGGCCTTGTGAAGACACTTCACCGGCAGTATGGTTTTAACGGGCTTCAAGTCCTCAACCGTGCATGCAGGCACGAAGACACCGCCACTATCGTCGGCATAAAGGGCTAGAACAAGGGGCTCAATTTTCCAGCCCATGCCCCTGCCTTGGCTAACCAAATACCAAGGACAAAGGTTCCACACGTTTGGTTCTACCGCGTAATCGCCCCCTAGCCGTGGCCAAGGCTCGTGAAACTTATGGCGCTCTTCACGTAAGCAGTCAAGCACAACAGCTCTATTCATCGTCATGTCTTCTTTCCCGCTGCCTTGCCCGCGGGCCGCTCATAAACTTCACCCATAACCTACCTGTGACATTTCGTGTCACAGGGTCGTAGGCTGCCAAGTGAGGCGGTCCGCCGCCGGCCATCAGGCGGAACTCCTGGTCGGACCGAGCGCACGCGTAAGGAAAGCCGTCGTAATGACCGCCCTTGTCGGACCCGTCTGCCAGGTCGCACCAGCGACAGCGTGGACACGCCCCGAGAAAATACATCCCCTAGCCTCCCTTACCGGCGGCCATCGCAGGGCCGCTCTTTAACATCTCCTGAAGCGTATCTGTGACATTTCATGTCACAGTTTGGGAGGCGCTGCGGGGGGTGCGAGAGACGAAAGGGCGGGATAGCCGGAAGCTGAACAAGGACCGATTATCAGAAGCCCCGTCGGGGCATGGCCATAAGGAATCTCCCGGGCCAGCAGTATTGGACGACGACCTGAGCCGCGGCGGATCTAGCGAGGAATTCTGGCCGTAATGACGGGCCCTGATGTGCCTGGCGATTTTCCGTGTCTGCTATGAGAGCGAGTTGCCGTCGGGGCGAGGCTGCGACCTGAGGCCGACCTGGCCACACTCGGCGAAACCGGCGACGGCACGACGAGCTAGCCGTAACTAAGATGGCGGTGGGCGGTGTAAGGCCTAAGGGATGGGAACTAGTGCAGCCGAGGACGGTTGCCTAGTGCGTTCACCGATGGGCTTCCCTGCTTTTAGTCGCTCCCACCATTGCTTGCGGCTAGAATATTCACGAATGTACCGAAGGACGCCTTGCCGGAAATTTGAATACGACCGAGAGTCGTCCAGCCTCTCATGCGCACCCCTGATAATGAACTCGGCCTTACGAGGCGGTTTTAAGGTCGCCGCGGCGTCTTCAAGCGCTCGTCGCAGGGCCCTTCGCTTCCTTGAGGGAATCACCCATTTCCATGAGCGATCGAGGTTCTTCTCGCTTATGGGGACCCTGAAGCACAGATAGTCGAAGATCAACTCTCCGACGCTGCTCCTTCGAGACCGTCTGGTTCGTTTCTTCCCTCGATTGACCATCTTTCCGGCAATCCGGTTGGATACCCGCCAGCGTCGCCTATACTCCAACTCCATGTCCTCGGCAACTTTGCATTCGCTCCACACGGCGGAAAAGGCGTCCCTGGCCTTGTCAAAGGGATCAGGCGGTGGCCACTTGGGGCATCGGGTGCGTAGATTAGCCACAACCTTCTGAAGGGCCCCCTCGGGCTCGGTGGTACTGGTGTCGAGGGCGGGATATACGAATTCCCTCGCCTCTAACCAATCGTCCCCTGTCAGGCCGAGCTTCAGGGTTGCCAGGAAGTCGTCGATGCGGTCTTCTATTTCGTAGGAGAGGTCCTCCCTGGGTGGAAGAGGGGCGGAGGCTTCGGGTCCAGCCTCGACGATCAGTTGACGTAGCTGAAGCAGTCGTTCTGCGACGGCCCTTTTGGGCCGGGGCTCTCGAACGCCCCCGTTTGCCTCCACTATCACGCCAAGGTCTTTGTCATCATATTTGGGGGAATATTCGACAAGGTCGTCGACATCCGCAGCGGTTATGACCTTTCCCGTGAGCTTGCTCGCCTCGGCCGCCAATTCGTCGCCATCCACAAAGCTTAGCCCGCGCCACTCAGCTCTAATTGGCGTTTCCTCCTCGGCGCTCGCATCCGTTTCGTCTAGAGGTACAGTGCGCTCGCGAGGGTAGGTCCGCCCATCGGCGCCGTCGCCTCTCTTCTCGTCCGGCTTGACCCATTGCTCTTCGGGTCGCTTTCTCTGACATACCGAACACAGGTCCGATGAGTGATCCGACGCAAGGATAGAGGAGCACCCATTACCCTTACATTGCCGCCGTTCGGGCGATGCACTACGAGATGTTGGGCTTCCAGCCACCATTACTACTCCAAGCGAGAAGACGCTGCAGAGGCCGCACGGTTACAGGTTCGAGGTGGGCTGGGGGTATGTCCGGCGGGGCTGGCAGGCAGAACGTGAGGCGGGTGCGGGCCGGCGAAGACAAAACCCTCCCAGGGGGCCGTGGGTTCGATCCCCATCGCCCGCTCCAGATGCGGGTGCAATCTTTGCACCCACAGGTTCAGTGTTACAATGAGTCAGACCAGCGGTTGTCATGAACAGCCGAAACCTGCAGATCCAGCGCCAACTCGGGAGGGATGCGATGGCCCGCAAGACTGTACCCTTCAAGGGAGACCCCATAAAAAAGCTGCCGAACGACAAACCAGTTGTGTACAAGATTCTCAACAAAACAGGAAAGAATAACTACACTGGAGTGGCTGAGCGGGGGCGCGTACAAGCGCGAATTGGAGAACACCTGCCCGGGGCGAAAGACCCAATTCCAGGTAGTAAGGTTCACGTAGAGCAGATGAATTCTATCGCTGAGGCTAGGCAGAAAGAGCAGCGCATCATCGCCCGCACCAAGCCCTCGTACAACAAGCAACACAAGTGAAATTCGCCCCGCCGGCCAGCATCGGCTGTACAGCTCACCAGCGAATGCCCACTAGCTCGTGCATTCGCTCGCATGGAGTAACTTACCCAAACATTACGTTGTGGGGTACCAAGATTCCATCCGTATCCGAGCGGGTCAAGCCTCCCGCACCATCTGCTTTCTAGGCAGAGGGTCGTGATAACATCAGCCGGCGCAGGAGTTCCGGACTTTTAATCCGGGAGTCGTGGGTTCGAATCCCACCGGGCCCTCCACAAATTCGTATCTAAATGAGCGGCCTAGAGCGTTGCTCCATACCGGCGAAGAGCCATTTGACGGCAGAGTTGACGGCAACCCGAACGAACACTAGCGGCTCAGGGCGGCCTCTAGCTCGTCAGCCGCCTGCCTCTGCATGGTGGGGGTGACGTGGCTGTAGAGGTCCAACGTAATCGCAATCTGTGAGTGCCCTAGCATCTCGGAGACAATCTTGGGATGCACTCCCCGGCCCAATAGCAGCGTGGCCGCAGTGTGCCGTAGGTCATGAAAGCGGATGCGCGGGAGGCCAGCCTGCTCCAAGAGTGGCCAGAAGGAGCGATTCCGCAAGTTGGCCGCTGCAATGGGGCGACCCACCTCGTTGGCGAACACTAGATCGTTGTCCTCCCAGGCGACCCCCATACTCAGCCGCTCCTCCAGCTGCCGTGCGCGGTGACTGCGCAAGGCCTCTGCCGCCGGTCTGTTGAGCGCCACCTGGCGACGTGAGTGGGCCGTCTTAGGCTCAGCAAATACGAACCCTTCCCCGGCACTTTGTAGCGTAGCCTTGACTTGCAGAGTACCGCCGTCCAGGTCCACATCTGTCCAGCGCAGTGCCAGCAGCTCGCCCTGCCGCATGCCAGTGTTAATGGCTAGCACGTAGAGAGCTTCTAGCCTATCGCCTGCGGCCGCCTCAAGGAGAGTCCGGGCCTGTTCGGGTGACAGGGTGGTCATCTCCCGCCGCTCAAGACGGGGTGGCGTCACTAGGCTGGCAACATTGCGCGCCACCAGACCCCAGCGGGCGGCTTGGCCGAGGGCGCGCCCTTGGGGGACAGTTCATCCGATGACTGACGTCCTGGCCGCGCTCGAGTCGATCGCCGCCGCCCGAGGGGGCGACCCGCTGGCACCGGTCACGCTGGTGGTCCCCTCCCATGTGGCGGCGCTGCAGATGCGCCGCCGGCTGGCCGAGCTTGGCCCGTTCGCGGGCGTACGGTTTGAGACGTTGCCTCGGATCGCCGAGCTCCTAGGGGCGGGGCACCTGGCGGCCGCCGGACGCGCCCCGTTGGCCAGGCCCATAGGCGACTACCTGGCGGAGCAGGTGGCGCGTGAGTCCCGGGGCGCCCTGTCACAAGTCGCCAATCTCCCCGGTTACGCCCGGGTGCTCCGGCAGATGTTCCGCCGCCTGCGTCGCGGCGGGATCCGCGCCAGCAGGGACGCCGCCAACAACAACATGGTCGGCCACCTAGGAGAGATCCTACGGCTGTACGATAGATTCCGCGAGGATACCGCGGCCTTCTACGACGAGGAGGATCTTCTGGAGGCGGCGGCCGAGGGGATGCGCTCGGGCCAGGCCGGCGCGGTGTCCGATCTCGGCTCCATCTACGTCGTTCCGCCGGGAGCGCAGTCCGCCGGCGCAGAAGCGCTCCTCTCGGCCCTGAGGGAGGTCGCTCCAGCCTACGTTGAGCTCGAAGACCCAGCAGCTCAACCGGAGATGGGCTTTGTCCTCGCCCCCGACCCGGCCAGCGAGGTCCGGGAAGTCGTCCGAGAGGTTGTGTGGGCGCTGGAGTCGGGGCTGTCGCTACACGAGATCGCGGTCTTCCACGGGGCCAATCCCGCCTACCGGCGCCTGCTCCGGGAGGCGTTCGACGCGGCGGATATCCCTGTCGTTCCCCTTCCAGGCGTACCATTGTCGGAGACGCCGGCCGGACGAGGGGCGCTCGCCCTGGCGCTTCTGCCCGAACGGGATTTCTCCCGCACCGAGACCATCGACTTCCTCAGCGTCGCGCCGCTCCGGGAGTGGCTGCCGACGGGCGACGGCGACGTGCGGGCGCTGACGTCGGTGTGGGATCGCCTGTCGCGGGAGGCCGGGATCACCCACGGCACGGATCGCTGGTCGGATGCGTTGCAAGCGTTGATCGCCGACCAGGAGGCTGAGCTGGCCAGTAACAGAGTTGCCGAGAACGAGGGCCGGCAGCGAGCGATCGAGTTCCGGCGGGGTAAGGCCCAGGAGCTGAAGGCCGTTGTCGAGCATCTCGCTTCCCGGCTAGAGCCGCTAACCACTCCCCAGCCAGCCGACGAGTTCGTCCCGGCGTTCAAGCAGGTCATTGCCGACTACTTCGACCGGGCGGCACACGCGCTTGACGAGGTGATGCAGGAGATCGACCAGTTGGGTAGCGTTGGAGCGGTTGGAGGCAGCTTTAGCCTGGCCAGCTTCGCCCAGTCGTTCGGTGCGAATCTGGAGACGGCGACGATCCGGGAGCGCAACCTTGGCGACGGCATCATGGTTAGCGACTACCGGGCAGCCGCCGGGCTCCGCTTCAAGCGCGTCCTGCTCTGTGGCGCCTACGAGGGGGCGTTCCCGGCCGGTCCTGGCGTGGACGCGCTGGTGCAGGACAGCGCCTGGTCGCGGCTGCGTGGTGACCATCCATACATCGAGGACTCCTCTCTGCGCATCCAACGGGCGAAAGAGGCGGCGGAGAGGGCGGTTGCCGTGGCCGCCCAGGGGAAGCTGGTCTGGTCGGCGCCCATATACGAGCCGGGCGGCACCCGCGAGTACTACCCCTCGCCGATGATGGTAGTGGCGGCCGCGAAGAAGGACGCTGACGTCCGCACGGCCTCGGAGCTCCGGCGCCGCAGCGGCACCAATTGGCTGCGACGCGGACCGTCGCCTCTGGCGATGATGCTGCTCGGGCCAGTCGTCGACCCGGCGGAGGTCCTGGTACGCCGTTCCGTCCTCCAGCGGAAAGATGGCACCCGCGTGGGGCCCGACCACCCCCGCTGGAAGCCCCTGTCGATGCTTCGGGCTCGGCGCGGGCGGCGGTTCACGGAGTGGGACGGCAACCTAGGCGCGCTCACCGTTGAAGCCTGGCTCGACACGGGAAAGCTCGTCTCGCCGACCTCGCTGGAGCAGTACAGCGTCTGCGGCTTCCGTTACCTGTGCCGCTCCCTCCTCCGCCTCAACACGGTCGAGGAGCCTGAGGAGAGGGAGGTGATGGATGCGGCCGCCCGGGGTACGCTCATCCACAAGGTGCTGGACACGTTCTTCAGGGAGCAGCAGAAGCGGGGACGGCCCGCTGTCGATGAGGCCTGGACAGAGAATGACCTGACCCTCCTGCTCCGGATCATGGGGGGGGAGATCGCAGAGGCGAGGCGGCGGGGCCTCACCGGGCTCGAGGTCTACTCTGCGCACGAGGCGCGAACGATGAGAGCGGACCTCGCTACATTCCTGGAGAAGGACACGGAGTTCAGGCGAGGGACCGGCGCCGTGCCCAGCGACTTCGAGGCCCCGATCCCGGAGGTGTCGATCGCGGGCGTTACGCTCCGTGGCTACGTGGACCGAGTCGACCGGAGCCCAGACGGCACGCGTGCCTGGGTGATCGACTACAAGACCGGCAGCAAAAAGAGCTTCGAGGGCATCAAACCCGACGACGACCCGTTCGCCGGTGGGACGAAGCTCCAGCTGCCGACCTACGTAAGGGCGGCGGGTGACGCCGAGGAGGTGACCGCCGCCTACTGGTTCATCACCCACAAGGGGGACTACTCCTTCATCGGTTACGAGCCAACGCCAGAGAGGCGGGCGCTGTTCGAGCGGACCTTGACGGCTATCGTGGACGGGGTCCGCGCGGGCGCCTTCCCAGCCGTACCCGGCGAGGAGGACGAGTTCTACGGCGGCTTCGAGAACTGCAGGTACTGCGACTTCGACCGCATCTGCTCCCGCCGCCGGGACTATGAATTCGAGGCGAAGGCTATTGATGAGGCGGTTTCGCCATGGCTCCGCGTCGGCGAGGCCGCCCGCGAGGAGCACGAGGAGTGACCCAGACCCGGCCCGACTACGCGGCCCAGGACGAGACGACCCGGGCCAGAATCCGCGAGGCGCTGGGTGAGACGCTGTTCGTCGAGGCCGGTGCCGGCACCGGCAAGACGCGGGCGCTCGTGGACCGTGTGGTGGCGCTGATTCTGGGCGGCCGGCCGATAGAGCGCATCGTCGCCATCACCTTCACCGAGAAGGCCGCCGCCGAACTGAAGGACCGCGTGCGGGGCGAACTGGAGCGGGCGCTGGCCGACGACTCGCATGGCGCGAAGCTCATCCGGGAGGCGCTAGCCTCGCTGGACCGCGCTCAGATCTCCACCATCCACGCCTTCGGGCAGGGGCTGCTGCGCGCCTTCGCTGCCGAGGCCGGCATCGATCCCGCCTTCGTCGTCCAGGACGAGGTGCTCGCCGACCGCCGCCTTCAGGAGCGCTGGCGCACCTATCTAGAAGGGCTTGTGGATGACCGTGCGGCGATGGCCGCCATCGAGCGTGCCCTGGGGCTGGGGCTCACACCGCGCGACCTCGAGACACTCATCCGCGAGCTCACAGCTCGCGCCCACCTCGCGTCTCGACTCACGGAGAGTCCGCTAAGCGCGCCCGAGGCCGCCTGGCCCAATGTCGAGGGGATGCGGCAAGAGCTGACCGCGTTGCCGCTGGATGCAGCTCCACCGGGCGATCGGCTGCAGCCATTGATCGAGGACCTCCTGTCGTTGGTTGAGCGCCTCGCCGGGGCGGGAGACGACCGCGAGCAGGTGCTCGCCGCTGGCGCCGCTATCCTGGCGAGAAGCTACAAGGCCGGGCGCCAGGAGGACTGGGGAGGGAAGGAGACGATCACGCGGGTCCGAGAGACGGCGACGGGGATCAGTGAAACTCTAAAGGAGACGCTGGCGGCCTGCCGCTCGGCGGCGCTCGCCGCTCTCATGCCCTCCATCGTCCGGTTCGTGCAGGAGGACGCCTTGGCGCGGGGGCGGGAGGGCACCCTTACATTCGACGACCTTATCCTTCGTCCTCGTGACCTGCTCAGGACGAACGCCGGCGCCGCGGCTGCCCTGCGAGAGCGTTTCGACGCCCTACTCATCGACGAGTTCCAGGACACCGACCCGCTGCAGGTCGACATCGCGCGGGCGTTCGCTACGGACCCAGACACAGGAGCCCTGGAGCCGGGCAGGCTCTTCCTGGTCGGCGACCCGAAACAGTCCATCTACCGCTTCCGGCGGGCGGACATGGCGATCTACTCTCGGACGCGCGATCTCGTTGAGGAAAACGAGGGCGAGTTCCCCGCTCTCGCCCTCTGCCGACGGTCAAGACCGGAGATCCTTGACTGGGTTAACGCGGTCTTCGAGGGGATCATCGGCGACGGCGCCAACCCGGAGATCCAGCCGCCCTACCACCCCATCCATCCCCATCGCTCGGACGAGCTTAAAGGATCAGGCGTCGCCACCCTCGGAGAAGCGATGAACATGAGGGCTCGCGACGTGCGAGAGCACGAGGCGGCCCAGGTCACCGCCCAATGCCGTGCCGTGCTGGACGAAGGCTGGGAAGTAGCGGAGCGGGACGGCACGGTCCGCAGAGCCAGGTTCGGCGACATCGCAATCCTGATCCCAACCCGAGCGATACTCTCGCCGCTGGAACGTTCCCTGGCGACGGCCGGGATCCCCTACCGGGTCGAGGGGGGCAGCCTAATCTATAGCACCCAGGAGGTACGGGACCTGATCAACTGCCTCACCGCCATCGACGACCCCGCGGACGAGGTCGCGGTCGTCGGCGCGCTGCGGAGCACCGCCTTCGCCTGCTCGGACGTCGACCTTGCCCGCCACCGGGCCGCCGGAGGCCGCTTCAACTACCTGGCGAAGGAGCTGGAGGGACGCGATGGACCGGTCGCGGAGGCGCTGCGCACGCTGGCTCGATACCACGACGTCCGCCACAACAACTCCCTGGCGGCGCTAGTGGAGCGGTTCGTCACCGAACGGGGACATGTGGAGATCGGCATCCTTGATCGGGGCGACAGAAACAGCTTCCGGCGGATGCGCTTCATGGTCGAGCAGGCACGCTCCTTCGAGGCGAGCGGGCCAGAAAGCCTGCGCGCCTTCGCGAGCTGGCTCGAGCGGCGGGCCACCGAGGCTATCCTCGACCGTGAGGGCGCGGGCGTTGACGACGACGAGGACGCCGTCAGGGTGCTGACTATCCACGGCGCCAAAGGGCTCGAGTTTCCCATCGTCTTCATCGCCGGTCTGAGCGCGAGCCCGAACCGGAGCCTGCCGGTGTACGGCATCGACCACGCGGGCGACCGGATCGCCGTGTCCATCGGGGCCCGGTCGCGGTCGGCGCGGTTCCAGCTAGGCCCAGCGGACGACGTTAACGAGGCGGAGGGCCAGCACGATCGAGCGGAGTTCGACAGGACGCTGTACGTGGCTTCGACGCGCGCCCGCGACCACCTGGTCCTGTTTCTCTACCATCCGTCCAGAGCGAAGAGCTGCGGGGCCCGCCGGCTCATCGACGCCGGCGCCCGCGAGCGATCTCAGTCCCGCCCCGAACTCGCCGTCGCCGACCGAAGAGCCAGTGCACCGTTCGCCGACCTTCGCGTCGATCCGCCTCAGGCGGCTTCGGCAGAGGAGTTCGCCGCCGCCCGAGCGAGCATAGTACGGAATTCGCGACGTCAGCGGTACACGAGTGCCACGGCGCTTGGACCCCTCAAGAAGGATGAAACGAGCGACGAGAGCGAGCCCTGGGCCCGAGGCCGCGGCGGCACCCGCCTGGGCAGGGCCGTGCACGCCGCCCTGCAGAGCCTCCCGCTCGACGCCGACGGGGACATGATCGATGCGTTCTCGCGCGCCCAGGCGGTGGCGGAGGCGATCCCCGGTCGTTCAGCGGAGGTATCCCGCCTCGTGCGGCGGGCGCTTCAGTCGGGGGCGGCGGGCCGTGCCCGCGAGGCCTCGCGGGCGCTGCGCGAGGTGCCATTCGCCGCCGAGTTCGATGGGACGATCCTCGAGGGGTTTATGGACCTCGTCATCGAGTCGCCGGATGGGATCGAGATTGTGGACTGGAAGACCGACGACATCCCGGCGAAGGAGGTCCGGGAGCGTCTCCGCGAGTACGAGCTGCAGGCCGGCCTGTACGTCCTCGGGATCCAGTCGGCCACGGGTCGGATCGTGACACGGGTGACCTATGTGTTTGCCCGGGCGGGCGTGGAGGAGTCGCCCGGGGACCCCGCGGCACTCTTGGCCGCAGCGCGGGCGCGACTTCTCGAGGATGAGGACGGCCGCGACGGAGGCAATCCGTGACAACCCTGCCGGTCGAGCTGTTGTTGGCTGCGGCTGGTCGAGGTTAGGTGGCGGGAGGGCACATCGAACGAGTGAATCGGGGCTATACCTTCCCTCCAACCGGGGCGCCGCCTCGGCATTTCGGACACTGCGAGGGGGTACGTTGATGGAGCCGACGCTATGACAAGAAGGCGGTAAGTGAAGATACTAGTACAAGACAAGCAGGGCGTGCGGGCTCTGGAACCGGGCTTCGCCGATGAAAAGGAGTTGCAGACTTTCTTGCGTGAGAATTCGGATTTGATGCCCATGGACGAAATCGAGCTCGGCACTCCCCCGCTGCTTTGCATTGGCTGGGAGGTAGGCGTCGCCAGCGGGTCCCAGGACCTGCTCTTTATCGATGAGGCAGGGCTCCTGACTATTGTGGAGACTAAGCTCAAGAAGAACCCCGAAGCGCGACGTGAGGTGGTCGGTCAGATTCTTGAATACGCCTCTTACGCTTCCGCCTGGACGACGAGTGAAGTCGAGGCAAACGCTCAGAAATTCTATGCGAGCAAGGAGTGCCCGCCTGGGTATGAAGGAAAGACCTTGGAAGAAGCCCTGCGGCGCTTCCTCGAATCAACCGATTCATCCGCCCGAGAAGGCTTTTCATACGAGGACTTTCTCAACCTAGTCAGCGCGAATCTGCAGCGCGGCCACATTAGATTGATTATCGCGATTGACGAAATTCCCCCATCGCTGCTAAGAACGGTCGAATTCGTGAACCGCTTCAGCGAACGCTTTGAGATGTATCTGATTCAGTTGAAGCGCTTCCATGATGAGGCCACAGACCAAAACATCTTCGTGCCGGCACTATTTGGCAGGGTTGGCAGTACCGGCCGGCCGACTGGCCGCCTGTGGGATAGGGAGGGATTCCTACAGCAAGCATCGACGAAGGCCCGGGAAAGCGTGCCCGTGCTCGAACGCCTCCTGGAGTTCGCTGAGCGCGAGAAGGCTATGGATTGGGGTAGAGGCGCCACCTTCGCCAGCTTCCAGTTCACGTTCACTAATGAAAGCGGCAAGCGTCTGCCAGCCTTCTACGTGCAGGCCAACGGGAGGATGTCGATTGATTTCTGGACGCTCAGGAAGTGGCTCGATGCAAAGGTCATCAGCTCCTTTCGGGATGACCTTGCGATCGCTGAAGATGTGCCTCGCGAAGCGATTGCCACGGATACTTGGAAGTTATTCGATGTCGCAGCGCTTACCTCGCGCAAGTCATGGAAAGCGTTTCAGCGAGCGGTCCTGGCCCTTAAGACCAGCCAGACTTAGCACTCGTGACTAAGCTCGCCACGGTCCGTTGGCGGGAGTAATCAGCGGCTCGCCAGCACCGCCTCCAATATGTACTCGGATGTACACTGGGACTTTCATCCGAGAACTCCAAGCGAGGCGTAGAACTTGTGATCCGTGGGCTTGCCCCATCAGCCGCCCCTACGCCATCTTCCGCGAAGTGCATGCGCCCCACGACTTCCGCATGGAAATCTGGGATAGTGCACTCGGGGCCTGGCGGATCGAGCTGTCCCTGGCAAAATACACCCTCTCGGGCTAGATCGGGGACATCGAAATCCCCAAGGTGCTGGCGAATTAACTGATCGCCACGGCTGACGCCAATCGCCTGGCCGTGTGACCGGCTCCTCGTTGACACCCACCCAGCCCAGGCGCACAATTTCGGAGGCCATCGCGGAGGCAGGATCTCCTCCAAGCCCGGCCATCGGCGTCGTCTGGACCCATTTAGCTCATGATTCTGATTCGGCCTGGTCGGACTTTTGCGTTGTGGCGGCGAGTTCTGCGACGCGTTCATGAATGCGAGTAAGGAGACCCGACTTGAATGCGGATTCCAGTGCCCCTTCCACGAACCGCTCCTGTCGGATGCAAACGGTTAACAACCACGCAAGTTGTTCTGGGGTAGCATTCGCGAGTACGGCGGGGTCGTCACGCAAGCGCTTCGCTTCCGGCGTCTCCTTCCATGCTGGCCAGTTGAAATCTGTGAGGACCTGTCCAAGGCGATACGCCGCATCGACGAACGAGGTGGCTTGGTCGCTGAGAACGAAGTAGGGCAATGTAATCGCCCCCTCTCGTCGAGACTCGCCCTCCCAGTGACCAAAGTTGAATTCGGCTGCACGAAACGCCGGCAGGAATGCAGCCAGGGCTGCCAGCCGCTCGCGGAGGCGCGCGGCCATGCCCTCCTCATGCAATTCGCCAGAACCGTTCATCTTCGGACGCTTGCGTGACGGACGCTTCTGTGGCAACTGACCCCGCTCTCTTAGAATATGCTCTCGAAGCTCCTTGGACCAAGCGGCTAAGTACTTGTCCAAGTCTTCGTTGTCCTCACGCCACGCCTCTTCATACAGCCTTTCCTTTTCTGTCTTCATGTGCTTATTTTACCCCGAAGAGCTTACTGTAACCAAAAGATCCCCTGTATGCGCGCTTTGCCTGGAAACTGGTCGAGCCTACTCGACTGTGGAAGCCCACCAGAGGGCCGGCCGTAAACCAGGAGACGAGATGGGGCGCTGCACCCAGGCCAGCCGCGTTTACTGACTGGACCTCCCTTGGGTAGCTCCTCGACGTGGCCGTTGGCGGCAACCACGAATTTCCACGCCGAGGGGTTCTTCTTTGTCGTCCCGTTGACACCCGCCCAGCCCAAGCGCACAATCGCGGCGAGCGGACGGTTGAGGTCGCTCCCCTGTAGCCCGTCACCCAGAGGGGCGACGCCTCGCTGTCCGCCCCCAGAACAGGAGGCCCGACATGACCATCACCGGCATCGGCACCGACATGGAGGAGTTCTGCCGCGTCCAATCTTCGAGGGGGAAGGTCTGAGTGAGCACTGAAATCGACAGGCGACTAAGGATCAACGTTAAACGGCTATTGGGATTCTTCGACGAAAAGCCGATCGACAGTCAAGGGCATGCGACAAGTATCGTGGCTATTGCTGGAGAAGATCTCGGAGTCGGTCTTCTGAAGCATTACCTGGAGTGCACTCGGAACGCAAAGGTGACCATCTTGCCCGGGCCGGTGGGAACAGGCAAGCGAAAGGGGCCTCGTCTTGATAGATGGGTCGATGTCGTTTGGCCAGATGGGTCGGGCCGACTTTTCCAGACTGAGATCAAGAACTGGTCGGCCCACGCGATAGGCGGTCGGCCGCTGAAGGTGAACGCATCTCCGGACGACGTTGCGACATTCGGAATTGAGCAGTGGCAGGGGCACGCTAGAAACATTCACACCTTTAAGCCTATCAGTAAAGTACTGACACTGATGAAGAAGCCTCAGGGCGCAGATCCGTCTCATCCCTTGGAACCCTTGCTGATCTACTGGTGGGTAATTCATCCCAAAGGGCTAAGTGAGAGCTTCTTCTCAGATGACTTGGAAACCTCCACAGGATTCTCAAGGCTATGGCTCTTCTCTATGTCCTCGTACCTCAGAGGTCTGAATGAGGATGCAATCGAACTAGAGATGCCGCACACCGCGAAAAGAATGTCTTGGCTTCACGAGTTGTTCTTGGCACAATGAGGCTTGCCGTAGTGCCACTTTGGGCAGCTCTCGCGACTGCGGCAGCCTGCCTGGACTAGCTCCCCCCTCCGTGCAGAAATGCCTCCACCCGCCCAGCCCAGGCGCACAATCGCGGTTAAGCTTCTCCACGATGCGCTATAATACCGCCATCGCGGAATTTCCGCATAAGGAGGACTAGCTAATGACCTCCATCTCTAGCCGATTCATCGCGAAGCTGGAGTCGTTCAACCGCAAGGAGCGGTTCTTCCTCGTGGGTTGGGCTCTCGGTAACCGCGAGTTCAGGCTCAGCCCCGCTTTCAGGCGCCTGCTTTCCTCCGTGGTAAACCCTAGCGTCCCGAGTGACTCATTCGTGGCGATGGACTATCACCTCGACTGGATTTACGCCAGCGCGTTCCTCGCTGCGACTGGCGACACCAACACCGTCCACCCCAACAAGGACGGCCTCGTCTCTGGGAGCCAGGAGGATATGGACTTGGTCGTCGCATTCAGTGCTGGTGAGACGGCCCACCTCATTATGGTGGAAGCGAAGGGAGTCACGGCCTGGACGAACAAACAGGCGACATCCAAGGCCCGCAGGCTGGAAGCCATCTTCGGCCAGGGGGGCGACAGGTGGTCCCACATCTGCCCCCACTTCGTCATCGTCTCGCCAAGAGAGCCTCAGGGTCTGGAGTGCAGCCGCTGGCCCGGCTGGATGAAGCGCGGCGATGGCCAGCCGTATTGGGTGAAGATGCAGATACCGGGTGGGCTTGTCCGAGTCACCAGGTGTAGCGAATCCGGCAAGGTGAGCCAAGAGGGGCAATATTGGAAAGTCGTAGCATCGCCTCCGGCACCGTCTAATCTGCCATGACTCGCGACCAGATTCCACTGCTCTCCAAGACGCGCTTTGCAGCCGGCCTCCAGTGCCACAAACGGCTGTTCCTGGATAGCTATTCGCCGAAGCTCGCTGACCCGATTGACCCAGGTCAGCAGGCTATCTTTGAGAGCGGAACCGCCGTCGGAGAACTAGCCAGGGAACGGATTCCCGGTGGACGCCTCATCGAGGAAGAGTACTTCCGGCATGACAATGCCGTGGCGGCGACCAAGGAGGCTCTTGCAGACCGGTCCGTCCCAGCCATCTACGAGGCGGCATTCACCCACGATGACATCAGGGTCAGGGTGGATATCCTGGTCCGGAGGAGTAGTGGCGTCTTCGACCTGGTGGAGGTGAAGTCGAGCACAGGGGTTCATGAGCAGCACATCCCTGACGTGGCGATCCAGCTGCACGTGGTAGAAGGTGCTGGCATCAAGGTCCGGCAGGCGTTCCTCCTCCATATCAACAAAGACTACGTCTACGAGGGCGGCCCTTACGATGTGAGTCGCCTTTTCCGTCTCGAGGACGTTACGAAGGAGGCACGAGATTTCGTCACATCGTCTGCCCCGGCTGCCCTTGCAGATATGCGCCAAGCGTTGGACCAGGACTCGGCGCCGCTCATCGAGATCGGACGTCACTGCACAAGGCCCTACCAGTGCCCGTTCTACAGGCACTGCCGCGAGGAAGTTCCTGAGCACCACATCGAGCAGCTGCCCTGGGCCAGCGCTGGCCTGCTCGACGAGCTACTCGAGGCGGGCATCCGCGACATCGGCGATATCCCCGCCGAGTTTCCAGGGCTGTCGGCGCTCCAGCAGCGGGTGCGAGACTGCGTCGCCGCTGGGCAACCTCACGTCGATCCAGAGCTAAGGGCGGCACTCCAAGAGGTCACGTACCCGGCGCACTTCCTGGACTTCGAGACGTTCAACCCTGCGTTGCCCATATACGTTGGAACCCGCCCCTACCAAGTCATCCCCTTCCAGTGGTCGCTTCACGTCCGGGACGAGGCCGATGACCTGAGCCACCATTCGTTCCTGGCCGATGGAGACGGGGACCCCAG
>CAZYOV010000039.1:0-21098 GCA_964649215.1 uncultured Dehalococcoidia bacterium | reverse complement strand
TGGCCATCACGCCGATAGGCATCCCCTCACGCAGCTTGAAGTTGGCGATCGACCGTTTGGCGCGGGTGATAACCGGCTTCTGCCCGATGATGACCGAGATGTCGTTGGTGGCGGAGTCCAGCGCCTTCGCGTCCGTCACCGCCTCTCCCAGGCCGATGTTGATCGTCGCCTTCAGAGGCCGCGGCACCTGCATCACGTTCGCATAGCCGAACTCCTTCATCAGGGCCGGCATCGCCTCCTCCCGATATCTCTCTTTCAGTCTTGGTGCCACTTGCTACATACCCTCTAATCGAAATTGGCGTCGCACTTCTTACAGTAACGTACCTTACGGCCGTCCGCCAGGACACGGAACCCCACCCGCACCGGCTTATTGCAGGCCGGACACAGCGGGCGGACGTTCGCCAGGGCGATGGGCGCTTCGCGCTCAATGATGCCCCCTGGCTGCTGAGGTCCACGCGGCCGCATGTGTCGTTTCACCACGTTGACGCCGTTGACGATGACGCGGTTCTTCCCGGGTATGACCGTCCGCACGGTGCCGCTCATCCCCCGATCCTTGCCCTTGGTAACTAGGACGGTGTCCTCCCTCCGCACCCGTTGCATGCCTACAACACCTCCGGGGCGAGGGAGACGATCTTCATAAAGTTACGCTCCCGCAGCTCGCGCGCTACCGGCCCGAAGATGCGTGTCCCATGCGGGTTTTGAGCCTCGGACAGGATAACCGCCGCATTATCGTCGAAGCGGATGTAGGAACCGTCGCTCCGCCGATAGGGCTGGGCGACGCGGACGACGACGGCCCGCACGAGATCGCCCTTTTTGACACTGCCGCCCGGAGCGGCGTGCTTCACAGAGGCGACGATTACGTCCCCTACGCTGCCGTAACGGCGCCTTGAGCCCCCCACTACTTTGATGCACATCACCTGCCGAGCGCCGGAGTTATCGGCAACGCGGAGGCGGGATTGGTTCTGGATCACGACTCCTCCTCCTCGCCCTCACCTTCTGCTTCCGGCTCCTCGGCTACTTTCGCGGGCTCCTCCTCCGGTGCCTCCTCAGCTTCCGCCTCCTCTACGGCCTCCGCGGGCTCCATCTCCGGCTCCTCGGCTACTTTCGCGGGCTCCTCCTCCGGTGCCTCCTCAGCTTCCGCCTCCTCTACGGCCTCCGCGGGCTCCGTCTCCGGCTCCGGCTCCTCTTCAGCTTCCGAAACTTCGTCCGCCTCCGGCTCCGCCTCCTCATCTTCCACCTTCACCTCGCCCAGCAGCTCCAGGTCAATCTCCTCGGCAGCCACCTCAGGCCGGTCAGCGCGAACCAATACCTCGGCGAGTTGCCAGCGCTTACGCCGGGAGTAGGGCCGTGACTCCTCGATGCGTACGCGATCGCCTAGCTTGGCATCGTTCGTCTCATCATGGACCATGTAGCGACGGAGCCGCCTCATGATCTTCTTATAAAGTCGATGCCGCGTACTGCTCGACACAGCCACCACCACGGACTTGTCCATCTTGTCGGACACCACCGTCCCCTCACGGGCCTTGCGGGCTACCTGGGCCATGCTTATTGTGCCTCCCTGACGGCGGCGAGCTGCCTCTCCCGCTGGATCGTCTTCAGCCGCGAGATAAGGCGCTTCGCCGCCGGTAGCTCGCGGTGGTTGGTGATCTGACGGGTCTCGCTCTGAAGACGCAGAGAGAACAGGCGGCGGTGTGCCTCCTCCAACTCCTTCTCTATGTCCACATCCGAGAGCTTGCGTATCTCTTCCGTCTTCGTCTTCAGCTTCTTCGCCATCTTATTTCCCTCTACGCCACCGCTTCTCGCGAAACGAACCGAGTCCGTATAGGTAGCTTCTGGGCGGCCAGGCGCATCGCCTCACGGGCCGTGTCTTCGCGCACGCCGGCGATCTCATAGATGACGCGGCCGGGTTTCACGACCGCTACCCAGAATTCGACGGGGCCCTTCCCCGATCCCTGCCGGACCTCCAGCGGCTTCTTGGTCACGGGCTTATCGGGGAAGACGCGTATCCAGAGCTTGCCGCCGCGGCGGACGTAGCGGGTGATGGCCCGCCGCCCCGCCTCTATCTGGCGGGCGGACATCCAGCAGGTGCCCAGGGCCTGCAGGCCGAAGTCGCCGAAGGCAACGGCGTTGCCGGAGCCGGCGCGGCCAGCGCGGCGGCCCCTATGGACCTTGCGGTATTTGGTCCGCTTAGGTTGTAGCATCCGATTCAGCCTTAGCTTCAGGTTTAGGCTCTGGCTCCGCGGCCTCCGCCCGCTCCTTGGCCGGGGTCTTCTTACCGGCCGGCGTCTTCTTATCGGTCGGCGTCTCCGCGTCGGCCGACGTCTTCGTCGCGGCCGGCGTCTTCTTATCGGTCGGCGTCTCCGTGTCGGCCGGCGTCTCCGTCTCGGCCGCAGGCTCCACCGCCGCTTCGGCGCCCCCCGCCTCGGCCGCTGGCCCCGATGCCGCTACGGCGCCTCCCGCCTTCTCAGAACGACGGCGCTGCACGGACGCATCCTCCTCAATGATACGGTCGCCCTTGTATATCCATACCTTGACGCCGATGCGTCCCAGCGTGGTCCGCGCCTCCGCGGTGCCGTAGTCTATGTCCGCTTTCAGGGTATGCAGAGGAACGCGGCCCTCCATGCCCTGGTCCTTACGGGACATATCGGAACCGCCTAGGCGCCCGGAGACCTTGATCTTGATGCCGACGGCGCCACGCTGCATGGCGCGGGAGATCGCCTGCTTGATGACCCGCCGGTGGGATATCCTGCGCTCCAACTGGTCGGCCACGGCCCGCGCCACCAGGGCACCGTCAACCTCCGGCATTCGGATCTCGTTGATGTTGACCCGTATCTTGCGGCCGCTGACCTTCTCCAGGGCAGCCCTGAGTTCGTCCACCCTCTGGCCTCCGCGCCCAATGACGATACCGGGACGCGCCGTGTTGATGCTGACTGTCACCAGGTTGGTGTTCCGCTCGATCTCCACGGACGAGATGCCAGCATCGGGAAGGAGCTGATTGATAGTGCCGCGGATGATCAGGTCCTCCCGTAAGAGCTTCGCGTAATCGCGGCCCGCGAACCACTTGCTGTTCCAGTCGTATATGTAGCCCAGCCGGAAGCCGTGGGGGTGTACCTTCTGGCCCATGCTAGAGCTCCTCTTCCTGGACCACTATAGTTATGTTGCTGCGACGGCGCCGTATGGTGTCGGCGCGGCCGCGGGCGCGTGTCCGCAACCGCCGGAAAGTAAGGCCGTCCCCGGCGTAAGCCTCGGATATGCGCAGGGTCTGCGGCTGAATATTGTAGTTGTTCTCGGCGTTGGCCGCAGCGGAACGCACCGCCTTGGCGACGAGACGGGCGTGCGGTGTCGGCATGAAGCGCAGGAGGGCCATCGCCTCGTCCACGCGCTTGCCGCGGATCTCATTCAGGATGAGCCTCGCCTTCTTGGGCGCGATGTCGGCGTTGCGGGAGAAGGATCGTACTTCCATCCCCGCTAGTACCTCCGCACCTGGCTGACCTGGGCGGACCTGCCGCCGTGGCCGCGGAACGTCCGCGTTAGGGCGAACTCGCCCAGCTTGTGGCCGACCATGTTCTCAGTGATGAAGATGGGCACGTGGCGCCGCCCGTCGTGCACGGCTATGGTGAGGCCCACCATCTCCGGCAAAATAGTCGAACGGCGAGACCAAGTACGGATAACCGTCTTCTCGCCGGAGCGCACTACCTGCTCCACCTTCTTCATCAGCTTAGGGTCCGCGTAGGGCCCCTTCTTGGTCGAACGAGACATTGGTCCCTCTCTACACGTCGCTTCGTCTGCGCACGATGTACTTGTTTGTGTCCTTGCGGCGGCGGGTACGGTAACCCAGTGTCGGCTTGCCCCAGGGTGTTTTGGGCCCCGGCAGACCGATGGGAGCGCGCCCCTCGCCGCCGCCGTGGGGGTGATCGCGGGGGTTCATCACACTACCGCGCACCTTCGGCCGGCGGCCCATGTTCCGCCTGCGGCCGGCGCGCCCCAGCTTTATCTGGTCGTGCTCCACGTTGCCCACCTGGCCTACCGTGGCCATACAGTCGGCGTGGACGCGCCTCACCTCGCCCGAGGGCAAGCGCACCATCACGTAGTTTCCCTCACGAGCCATGAGCTGAGCGGCGCCGCCCGCCCCACGCACTAGCTGGGCGCCGTGGCCCTTATGCAGCTCTATGTTGTGCACGCTGTTGCCGGAGGGGATGTTGCGCAGCGGCAGAGCGTTGCCGGGCTTGATCTCCGACTTGGGGCCCGCCATCACGGTATCGCCCACAGCGAGGTCCACAGGCCAGATGATGTACCGCTTCTCGCCGTCCACATAGTGGATGAGAGCGATACGGGCCGACCGGTTGGGGTCGTACTCTATGGCCGCAACCCTGCCCGGCACGCCGGTCTTGTCCCGCTTGAAGTCAATGACGCGATAGCGGCGCTTGTGGCCGCCGCCCCGATGCCGAACGCTGATACGGCCCTGATTGTTGCGCCCCGCCTTCTTAGTTAGGGGAGCGAGGAGCGACTTCTCCGGCCGCTTCCTGGTGATCTCATCGAAGGTGTAGCCGCTGGCGCCGCGCCGGCCCGGCGATGTCGGTTTGTACTGCTTGATACCCATCGTTACAGCCCCTCAAACAGCTCGATCTTATCGTCAGGAGCGAGCGTTACCACAGCCTTTCGCCAATCCGGGCGGCGAGTCGTTCGGCGCCCCCGGCGAATTCGCGCCTTCCCCTTGACGTTGATCACGTTCACATGCAAAACGCTCACATCGAAGGCCTTCTCCACGGCCTCTTTGATCTGGGGCTTGTTGCTGCCGCGGTGGACCTCGAACACATACTTACTCTCGCCGCCCAGTCGCGTCCCTTTCTCTGTGATCAGGGGACGGCGCAAGACCTCCAGCGGGTGGATGGGCTTGGGCATCGCCTAGCCCTCCTCCTTCTTGGTGCGCGTGCTGCGGCGGGCCGCCGGTTTTGGCTCCTCTTTGGCCTCGGCCTTGGGCCGCCTGGCACGACGGGCTGGTTTCGCCGGCGCTTCGTCCTTCGCTGCAACCACCTTGGGGGTAGCCGCGGCACGGCGGCGGCGCGGCTTCGGCTCCGGCTGAGCTTCCGCCTCCTCAGCAGGCTTCTCGGCGACGCGCGCGCGTCTCCGGCGCGGCTTTGGCTCCTCCACCGGCTCAGACGCCGCAGCCGCACTACCCCACAGACCCTCTACCGCTCGCACCGCAGCCTCCGTCAGCAGAAGATCGCGATGCGTAAGCATATCAACAACGTTTAGATAGGCGGCGGGCAGGACTTTGGTCTTCGACAGATTGCGCGCGCTGGTCAGAACAGAACGATCCGGCTCCCCGGTCACGATAAGCGCGGAGCGCTCGATGCCCACATTGCGCAGGACACGGATCACTTCCTTAGTGCGCGGCTGCGCGAAGCCAAGCTTATCGACGACGTGAAGCTGGCCATCTGCTACCTTGCCCGAAAGAGCGGAGCGGATCGCCAGCCGCCTCATCTTCTTTGGTAGCGTCTGGCGGTAGCTGCGTGGCCTGGGCCCGAAAACGACGCCGCCGCCGACCCGTACAGGGGAGCGATTGCTACCCTGGCGGGCGCGGCCTGTGTACTTCTGGCGTTGGATCTTGCGGGTGCTGCCCTGGACCTCTCCCCGACTCTTCGTGCTGGCGGTGCCCCGCCTCTGATTGGCACGCTGGGCGACGAACGCCTGGTGAAGCACCGCGCCGTTGGGAGAGATGCCGAAGACGGTGTCGTCAACCGTTATTTGACGCACCCGCTTACCCGCAGCGTTGTGCACGGCGAGCTTCATCTTATCGCGCCCCCCCACGCTTGGAGCGACGGACGCGAAGAAGTGCGTCCACAGTACCGGGAACGGCGCCCTGCACCATAAGGACGTTGCGAGATTGGTCACACTGGACGACTTCGAGGTTTTTTACCGTGATCTGGCCCGTGCCCATATGCCCGGCCATCTTCATCCCCTTGGCTACTCGCCCGGGGTCAGTTCCGGCGCCGATAGAGCCGGGCGCACGCTCGCGATCGGATTGGCCGTGGGTGCGCTTCCCGCCGTGGAAGCCATGACGCTTCATCACCCCGGCGAAGCCGCGTCCCTTGGACGCCCCCGAGATATCCACCAGATCTCCCTCCTGGAAGATCTCACACCCCACCTTCTTGCCCACCTCCCACTCGCTGATATCGTCCACGCGGAACTCTCGCAGATATCGGAACTGGCCCAGCCCCTTCATGTGGCCCTTTTGGGGTGAGTTCACCCGCTTGCGGGTGCCGAAGCCGAGCTGCACGGTAGAGTAGCCGTCGCTCTCCTCCGTCTTGACCTGGACGACCGTGCAGGGGCCGGCTTCGATGACCGTCACCGGGACGGCGGTGCCGTCCTCGCGGAAGACCTGCGTCATCCCCAGCTTGCGTCCCAGGATGCCTTCTATGCTCATAGCTTGATCTCGATATCCACCCCCGAAGGCAGCTGCAGCCTCATCAGGGCATCCACGGTCTTGGGCGTGGGGTCCAGGATGTCAACCAGACGTTTGTGAGTGCGTATCTCAAACTGCTCCCTTGAGTCCTTGTCGACATGGGGTGAGCGGATCACGCAGAACTTCTTGATCTCCGTGGGCAGGGGCACAGGACCGGACACAGCCGCCCCCGTGCGCTCCGCCGCCTCGACGATGAGGACCGCCGACTGATCTAGAACCCGGTGGTCGTAAGCTTTGAGTCGGATGCGGATTTTCTGGCGGGCCATGGTTCTACCTTCGGACGACGCCCCGTGCGCGGCCGACTACGTTCTCGGCGACGGACACGGGGACCTCCTCGTAGTGATCGAACTCCATAGTGTGTGTGGCGCGGCCCTGGCTGATGGACCGCAGGTCAGTGGCGTAGCCAAACACCTCAGCCAGGGGGATGATGGATGAGATAACCCGCAGATGGCCGCGCTGATCAACGTTCACAACCTGACCGCGACGGGAGGTTATATCTCCCAGGACGTCACCGAAGAACTCATCCGGAGTGGCCACCTCCACCTTCATGTACGGCTCCAGCAAGATCGGCTTGGCACGCTTCAGCGCTGCCTGAACGCCCAGGGATCCGGCCATCTTGAACGCCATCTCAGAGGAGTCCACCGGATGGTGCTGCCCATCCAGCAGCCTGACCTTGACGTCGATCACGGGATAGTTGGAGACGACGCCGGTCTCCAGCGCCTCCCGCACGCCCTGCTCCACCGCCGGGATGAACTCGCGCGGTATGGAGGCGCCGATGATCTTGGACTCAAACTTGAAGCCCGCGCCCTGCTGCTGCGGCTCCACCTCCAGCTCGACGACGCCGAACTGGCCGCGGCCGCCTGTCTGGCGCACGAACCGTCCTTCAGCCTTCGCCGACTGCAAGATCGTCTCCTTGTAGGCCACCTCCGGGCGGCCCACGTTGGCCTCCACGTTGAACTCCCTCACCATGCGGTCAACGATGATCTCCAAATGCAACTGGCCCATGCCGGAGATGATCGTCTGACCGGTCTCGGAGTCATATCGGGCATGGAACGTGGGATCCTCCTCGCCCAGGCGTACGAGTGTCTCGACCATGCGGTCCTGATCGTGCTTGGTCTTCGGCTCAATCGCCACCGATATGACCGGCTCCGGAAACTTGATCGCCTCCAGGAGCACGGGCTGGCCCTGGTCACAAAGAGTGTCACCGGTGAAGGTATTCTTGAGGCCAACCGTAGCGGCGATGTCGCCGGCCTCGACATCATCGATATCCTCGCGACGATTGGCGTGCATGCGCAGGATGCGTCCCAAACGCTCCCTTCCGCCGCGGGCGCTGTTCAGCACCGAGCCGCCCTGCTTCACCGAGCCGGAGTAGACGCGGAAGTAAACGAGACGGCCAACGTAAGGGTCAGCGACGATCTTAAAGGCGAGGGCGGAGAACGGCTCATCATCTTTGGGGTACCGTTCCAGCAGCTCGCCCGTCTTGGGGTGGGTCCCCGTGACGGGCGGAACCTCTGCGGGTGAGGGGAGGTAGTCTATTACGGCGTCCAGCAGCGGGCGGACGCCCTTGTTCTTTAGGGCGGCGCCGCAGACAACAGGGGTGACCAGGTTGGCGATTGTAGCCCGGCGCAGCGCCTTCTTTAGCTCCGCGGCCGAGACCTCATGGTGCTCCACGTAGCTTATGAGCATCTGATCGTCCACCTCGGCTATCGCCTCGGCCAGCTCCTCACGACGATGCTGGGCCTCTTCTCGGTAGGAGCCAGGGACAGGCCCAACCTCCGGCTGGGCCTCGCGATCCTCGGAGAAGGTTATCGCCTTCATCTCCACGAGGTCGATGACACCCCGGTGAGCGTCCTCCACACCGATGGGCACCTGGATAGCCACGGGACGGGCGCTCAGGCGCTCTTTGATCATCTCCACCGTGCGCTGGAAGTCGGCGCCCACGCGGTCCATCTTGTTGACGAAGCAGATGCGCGGAATATGATAGCGGTCAGCCTGTCGCCATACGGTCTCTGATTGGCTCTGAACACCGGCGACGGCATCGAATACAACAACGCCTCCGTCCAAAATACGGAGGCTGCGCTCCACTTCCACGGTGAAGTCCACGTGGCCGGGGGTGTCGACAATGTTGATCGTGTGGTCACGCCAAGTGGTAGTGGTGGCGGCGGCCGTGATAGTAATCCCCCGCTCCCGCTCTTGTGCCATCCAGTCCATGACGGCAGTACCGGCGTCCACGTCACCGATCTTGTAGGTGCGCCCCGTGTAGAACAGAATGCGCTCGGTAACCGTGGTCTTCCCGGCATCGATGTGAGCGATAATCCCGATATTTCGGAACAATTCGATGGGCGATTGTCTAGTCATGAAAGCTGCATTCAACTCCGGCCGTGGTAAGGCTGAAGTTACCACCGGTAGTGCACGAAGGCCTTGTTGGCTTCAGCCATGCGATGCGTGTCGTCTCGGCGCTTGACCGCCGTGCCCTGCTGGCGGTAGGCGTCCACTAGCTCAGTAGCCAGACACTCGGCCATAGGGCGTCCCTGGCGGGCGCGCGCGCTGCTGAGGATCCAGCGCATGGAGAGGGAGAGCTGCCGGGAAGGGCGTACCTCCAGGGGGATCTGGTAGGTGGCGCCGCCCACGCGCCGGGGGCGCACCTCCAGCGTGGGCATAACGTTCCGAACCGCCGACTCGAACACCTGGACGGGCGGGTCCTTGGTGCGTTGCGCCGCAGTCTCCATCGCCTCGTACAGGATACGCTCGGCGATGCTCTTCTTGCCCCGCTTCATGACCTTGTTGATCATCATCTGCACCCAGACGCTCCCGAACTTGGCGTCGGGCGGCGTCGGGCGGCGGATTACCTTACCCCTGCGAGGCATAGACCAGACTCCCTGAGCCTACTGTGAACCCTCGGGCTTGCGGGTCCCGTACTTGCTGCGCTGCTGCCTGCGGCCGCTCACCCCAAGGGCGTCCAGCGCCCCCCGGACGATATGATAGCGGACGCCGGGCAGGTCCTTGACGCGGCCGCCGCGGATGAGAACCATGGAGTGTTCCTGAAGCGTGTGGCCCTCACCCGGGATGTAGGCGGTGACCTCAATGCCGTTGGTGAGGCGTACTCTGGCCACCTTACGTAGGGCGGAGTTAGGCTTCTTCGGCGTCTGGGTGCGCACGTTGGTGCAGACACCCCGCTTCTGGGGCGCGCCTTCACCGCGCACCATCCGGTTGGTCAGGGCGTTGTAATGGAAACGCAGGGCCGGAGCCTTGGTCTTCTTGACCATCGGCTTCCGCCCATGACGGACCAGCTGGTTAATCGTTGGCACCTGCGATTCCCTTCTTCCTTCACAACAAAAGGCCGAAAGCCTTACACTTCCGAACTAGACCGGCACGGGTATGAGAGGTGCGCCGATCACGTCGGCGAGGCCTTCCGACCGCAAGTCTCGCGTATTCGCCCTAAGAAACCTGACGCCAAACGTTAAGGATAGCAACGGACCCCTATGCTGTCAAGCTGGATCACACCCCAGCGTAGGAGTGGAGTCCGGACACCCACAGGTTCACCACAAAGTAGGTGAACAGCACGGCGATGAACCCCAGCACCAGGATGACCGCGGCCCTCTTCCCCGTCCAGCCGCGCAGGCCGCGGGTATGCAGGTAGGCAGCGTAGATCAGCCAGGTCACCAGGGCTGAGGTCTCCTTAGGATCCCAGCCCCAGTAGCGGCCCCAGGCGGAGTTGCCCCAGTACGCACCCAGCGCTATCCCCAGCGCCAGCAGCGGAAACCCCACCATCACCGAGCGGTAGCCGATCTCGTCCAGGAGCCCGGCCTTGGGCAGACGCGAGAACCGGTTCCTCTCACCGTCTTGAACAAGGTACATGACGCCGGCGCCAAAGGAGACGCTGAGAGCGCTGTAGGCCACAATCATCGTGGCCACGTGAATGGCTAGGAGGTCCTGATTCTGGAGGGCGGGCACCAGAGGCTCCACGTCGGACGGGAAGAAGGCGGCGGAGACGGCCATAAGCGCCAGCACCACCGGCTGGATAAAGGCGCCGAGGGTCCTCTGTCCGTACCAGCGCTCGAATACGATGTAGAACAGCATGATGCCGCCAGCGAAGGCGACGGTGAACTCCCACATGTTGGACCAGGGGGCGTGGCCCACGGCCTGCCAGCGGGCGAACAGCGATATCGCCAGGAAAGCCGCCGCCGCCCAGGTAGACAGACTCGCCAGCCTCCCCAGCGACTCCGGCAGCCGCTCGAAGGTAGCGACGGTCACGCCGCCATCGCCGTTTGTGGCCAGGCGACGCCAGACGACCCGCACACCGAATGCGTGCGCCCAGTAGAAGAGGACTGCCCCTGCCGTCAGGCCCAGGGCCAGCCAGAACATCGTCAGCGAAAGCGCTTCCACTCCGTCCCTATCTCCACTCTAGGCGGTGAAACGCCTCGGCCAGCTTGAAACCGGCCTCCTTTCCCACCTCAGCCATACGCTGTCGCACCCGTTTGCGAACCTCGCTGGACGGATAGCGACCTAGTTGACTCTTGTGGCAGCGGAGGGCCTTCATCTTCTTGTGAAAGAAATCGCTTACGTCCACATGGTAGTTGGCCCGGTCGCTCCCAGCAAGGAGAGCTTCCTTCGCCCGGTGCGGCTCCAGCCCCTCCACGAGGTGCTCCGGATAGTAGAGGCGGGAGCGTGACAGCGGGTACGCGGCGTCCAGGGCGGCCTGGCCGGTGAGCCGGTGATCGCGGTGGTTATGGCCGAGGCGATACGGGTCCCAGGTGACCACAACGTCCGGCTTGAAACGACGGATCTCTCGCACCAGCTCCCCGCGCAGCTGCGCCGTGTCCTCCACGAAGCCGTCCGGGTAGCCCAGGAAGACGCACGTGCTGACGCCCAACACCTTGGCGGCAGCGCGCTGCTCCTCCTCCCGGATCTCGGCCAGCCGCTCGCTGGTCATCTTCTCATCGTGGCTCCCCTTGTCACCGGAGGTGACGAGGACGTACCCGACCTCCCAGCCCTCCGACACCCAGCGGGCCACGCTGCCGGCGCAGAGGAACTCCGCATCGTCCGGGTGGGCGACGATGACCAGGGCTCGTTTGGGTTCGCTCACGCCAGGACGGTTCTAGGCCACGTGCGCGCCTACGGCGACGCCCCGGTACTCGGAGACTAGCTCGTGGTAGATGTCTTCCACCTTGCTGGCGACCTCCGCCCAGCGGAAGCGCTCCACGGCGGAGCGGGCCATACGGCCCAGGCTACGGCGAAGGGGCTCGTTTTCCAAGAGAAGCTCCAGCCGCTCCGCGAACGGTTCCGGACAGCGCCAGGACACCAGATAGCCGGTCTCACCGTGTCGTACGGTCTCCAGGAGCCCGCCGACCCGGGAGGCCACCACTGGGACGCCGCAGGCCATCGCCTCCACGGCTACGAGGCCGAAGCTCTCGTAGTAGGAGGGGACGACGCAGATATCGGCGGCGTTGTAATAGAGCGGCAACTGCTCGTGAGGGACTGCGTCTCGGAAGACGACGCGCCCGGCGATGCCCAGCTCGTCCGTGAGCTGCTGCAGCTCCGCCTTGCGACGGGCTTCCTTGCCGTCACCGCCAACGACGAGAAGACTAAAGCGGCCCTCCGTCTCGGCGGCCGCGCGCAGGAGGATATCGATACCTTTCAGGGGCTCGATGCGGCCCACGTAAAGGACCAAGGGCTCGTCCTGGGCCAGGCCTAGCTCGCGGCGGACGCCAGCGCGTGGCATGGGGCGGAAATGGTCCGTGTCCACGCCGCAGGGTACCTGCACCGCTCGCTCTGGAGACACGCCGTAGAACTCGATCAGCGCCCGCCGTTCCCCCTCGCTGGCGCAGATGATACGGTCGGCGCCCTGAGCGACCAGCCGCTCCCCGGCGATACGATAATCAGGCTCGTGCTCGCTGAGGTGGGCACGGTTCTTCACTTCGCCCAGTGTGTGGAACATGATGACGTGAGGGACGTTCCAGCGGACCTTGAGCGCCTGTCCTACCCAGCCGGAGAGCCAGTAGTGGCTGTGGACGAGGTCATAGGAGCGTCCCTGCTCCTCCTGGAAGCGGATGACGCCGCGGCGAAACTCCGGGAGGTATTGCCGCAGCGATACCTTCTTCGCCTCCAATGGCCCCGCCTCGATCTGGATGATCCGCGTTCGACTATCGATCTCCACCACCTGAGGCGTGTCCGGATCAGCACGGCGGGTGAAGATGTCCATAGTGTGGGCGCGACGGCAGAGCTGCCGGCTCAGCTCACGCATGTAGACGTTCATGCCACCGCTATCGCGGGTGCCGGGGCGGGCCAGGGGCGAGGTGTGGACGGAGATAACCGCTATGTTACACATGCGTCACTCAATGATAATACATCCGTCACTTTCGGCGCACCGTACATCGATACACCGGAACGTCCTTAGCGCCCAGGTCGTACTTGTAGGGCTCATGCCCGCGCAGGAAGTCGAACCGGCTCTTCCCCTCCTCGATAGCCTTCCGCAATGCGAGCGCTTTGGAGAGGAGCCCCACCGAGAGGTAGGCGTAGTTCGGGTCGTAGCCGCTGTTGTAGAGAAGCGACTCTCCTCCCTCGCAGAAGCAGAGGACGGCGGCCACCCGCACGCCGCCCAGGTTGAGGAAGATGAGTTCAACCCTCCCCTCGGCGGCCAGGGCAGAGACGATAGCGCGGAAGAAGCGCTCCATCTGCTCAGTCATGAAGGCCGCCTTATCGGAGCGGCTCTCGCGATACAGGCGCAGGAAGTCGTCCAACGCCGCCACCACGGTCGCCGGCTCCTCGACCGCCTCCAGTTCGACTTCGCCGGCCTGCCCAAGCTTACGCAGCTTGCGGCGCAGCTCGTGCCGGTCCTTCCTGTCGAGGCTCGCCAGGTACTCGCTCCAGGTGGAGGGCAGGTCAAGCTGTGGACAGACGTCCTCGGTTTCGATATCCACGCTCAGGCCGAACCGGGTTGACACGGCCTTCAACGCCTCCAGCGTGGGAGACCCGTCAGGGACGCCCCACAGGATGAGCTCCTTCCAGGGCTCCTCGCCCAGGCTGCGCAGCACCGCTGACAGCACGGCCTCCTCTTCGCCTGGGGCGGCGATGAAGTCCATATAGTCGCATATCTCGGTATCGCCGGCGAAACAGAGACGGTCGCCATCGCGCATCAGCGGCGCCACTCCCACCAGCTCCGCGCCGTTCCGCACCGACAGCAGGATAAGCTCACGCCCGGCGCCGAACTCTTGCCACCATACGCGCAGCCAGGTAGGGGATGCGAACAGCTTGTTCATGCTGGCGCGGCCCAGCAGCGCCCGCCATTCCTCGATAAAGGCAGGCTCCAGCTCCTCCCTCACCACGCTGTATCCCACGGTGTAACCTACCCTAGGCCCCTCTTACCAGAGCCAGGAACTCAGAGCGAGTGACGGCGCGACGGCGGAAAGCGCCCCTTATAGCGGAGGTGATGAGAGTGGTGCCGGGCTTCTGCACGCCCCGCATGGTCATGCACAGGTGCTCCGCCTCAATCACCACGGCCACGCCGTCCGGCGATAGCGCCTCCGTGATGGCATCCGCCACCTGGCCGGTGAGGCGTTCCTGCAGCTGTGGACGGCGGGCCAGAATATCGACCACGCGGGCGATCTTGCTGGCGCCAACGATGCGCCCCTGCGGTACGTAGCCCACGTGGGCCTGGCCGTGGAAGGGCAGAAAGTGATGCTCGCACAGGGAGTAGAAGGGGATGTTCTTGAGGATGATCATCTCCCGGTGAGACTCCTGGAAGCTGGTAGACAGTACCTCCCGCGGGTCCTCGTGGAGGCCGGTGAACAGCTCCTCATACATCTCGGCGATACGGCGGGGCGTATCGAGGAGCCCCTCCCTGCTGGGGTCCTCACCTATCGCCTCGATTATGCGGCGTACGGCGTCGCGCACTCCGGCCTGATCTACGGTCTCGATAGTCGCTCTCACTCCATTGAACCCTTACGTTACCACTAATCCGGCGGTTTCCGAGTTGGGCGGCCCGTACATTCTAGCAGCAAGCGGCGGCGGGGAGAAAGCGAGCGCTCCTAAGCGGCCGCCTGCGGCTTCGCCACAGCCTCTAGCCGAGGGCCATCGCCCGCTCCACGGCGTCCAGCTCGGCCGGAACCTCGGTCATCTCGGCCTGGACGGCGAGAGCGGTCTCCGGGTCCTTCAGGCCGTGACCTGTGATTACACAGACCACGGTCTTTTCGGCCAGGTCCAGCCCCGGCCCCGCCTTCAGCAGGCCGGCCACGCAGGCCGCCGACGCGGGCTCAGCGAAGATGCCCTCTTCCAGGGCGAGCAGATGGTAGGCGGCAATGATCTCATCGTCGGTAACGGCATCGATAGCGCCGCCGGACTCGTTGCTGGCGGCGAGAGCGCCCTTCCAACTGGCCGGGTTACCGATGCGGATGGCGGAGGCTACGGTCTCCGGATTCTCCACGGGCTCACCCCGGACTATGGGCGCGGCGCCGGCGGCCTGCCAGCCCATCATCCGCGGCTTCCGGGCGGCGATCTCCGCCTGATAGTACTCGACGAACCCGCGCCAGTAGGCGGTAATGTTCCCCGCGTTGCCCACCGGGATGAACAGCAGGTCGGGGGCGTCACCCAGAGCGTCCACGATCTCGAAGGCGGCGGTCTTCTGTCCGTGGATACGGTTGGGGTTGATGGAGTTGACCATCGCCACGGGGTGGCGGCCGCTGATCTCGCGCGCGATCTGCAGGGCGGCATCAAAGTTCCCCTGAATGGCGAGGACACGGGCGCCGTGCGCGACCGCCTGAGCCAGCTTACCGCGTGCGATATTGCCGCGGGGCACTAGCACAAAGGCATCCAGGTTGCAGTGGGCGGCGTAGGCGGCGGCGGAAGCGCTGGTGTTGCCGGTAGAGGCGCAGAGTACCGCCCGCGCCCCCTCCTCAACTGCCTTAGCGACGGCGACGACCATACCGCGGTCCTTGAACGAGCCCGTGGGATTGCACATCTCCAGCTTGAAGTACAGCCGCTCACAGCCTACGCGCTCGGCCAGCCGACGCGAGAGCACCAGGGGCGTCTCGCCTTCCCCAAGGCAGAACATAGGTGTCGCATCGGTGACGGGAAGGCGATCCCGATAGCGGTGGAGGATACCCTCGCGGGCGCTATTGCTCGGCCTTGAAATCACCCCGGGTCAGCTCCTTGATCTCCTCGGTCAGCGTCTCCATCTGGCGGCGCCGCTGCCTCTCCATGGTTCGGACCAGCCGCTTGAGCTGCTCAAACACCGTCTCACGCTGCTTTCGCACCTCCTCCGCCAGCTCCATGAGGCGATCGGCCTGCCTCTGAGCGCGCTGATCAACGCGGGCCAGCCCCTGGACGAACTCGGCGGTGCGCTCAGACAGTTCCGTGGTGGAAGACTCCATCTTGGCCAGATGATCGATCATCTGCTGCTGCTCGAAGCGGGCGCGGTCCAGCTGCTCTTTGATCTCCCGCGGCAGGTTCAGCTCTCGCTCGAACTTATCGACCCGCTCCTCCTCGCGGTTAACCTTCTCCTCGTACAGGCTCACCCTCTCCTCCAGCTCCCCGTCGCGCTTATGGAGAGCTCCGATGTCGGTGGCGAGGGCGTCAATCCTGCGCTCCAGGCGCAGGGCGGTTTCCAGGTTACGGGCGGCCCGGCTAGTGAGCTCCTCAACATCGTGGCCCAGGGTCTTCTGAGAAAGGCGAAGCTCCGCAACCGCCTCCTCCACGCGACGCAGTGACTCCTCCAGACGCTGGATGCGGCTCTCGAACTGACCCACAGACCGCGCGGCGGCCTCCGCCTGCGTCAGGAGAGCGGCCCGCTCCTGGCGCTCGCGCTCAAGGTCAGACTGCTGCTGCCGGCTCAACTCCTCGGCGCGGCCGGCCAGCTCATTGTGACGATCCTGGAGCCGGTCAGCCTGGCTGCGGAGCTCGCGGATCCCCTCTTGAACGCCGGGAAGGGCATCAGCCCCGCCGGAATCGCCGACGCTCTCTTCAAGCTTGTGCAGGCCGCTGTCCAGGTTCCATATCTGGTCCAGCGCCTGCTTCAGCTCATGCTCCACTTTGTGCAGGGCAGCCTTAGCCTGACGGAGCTCCTCGTCCAGGTACTGGAGACGGTTCTTTGTGGAGGCTTCCTTTTTCTCCACACTCATGTTAGTCGTCCACCCTCAGCAGGTTACCGATGCTGACCACTTCAGGAAGGTCGCGCACCTGCACCGCGGTCGCCTGCACCGCCTCCTCACGGGCAGGGTGCGTCATGATCACCAGCTCCGCGGTCTGGGCCGCCTCGTCCACCTCCTTCTGGATGACCGAGGCGATGCTTACCTCGTGGTCGCCGAAGGCGCGGGCGATACCTGCGAGGACGCCCGGCCGGTCGACCACCTCCAGGCGAATGTAGTACCGGGTCACCAGCTCTGCCAGGGGCTTAATGGTCACCTCGGCGGTGTAGCGCCAGGGAAAAGGCCGACCACCCTGGACGACGGCACGGGCGGCGTCCAGAACATCCGCCATGACGGCGGACGTGGTGGGCAGAGAGCCCGCTCCAGCGCCCTGGAAGAGGACCCGCCCGCTGAGATCGCCCTCGATCTGCACGGCGTTGAGAGCACCGTCCACCTTGGCCAGCAGCTCCTCCTCAGGCACCAGGGTTGGGTGAACGCGCACCTGCAGGGATGAGCCCTCCCGGCGGGCGACGGCCAGCAGCTTTATGGCGTAGCCAAGCTCGCGGGCGTAGCGGAAATCACGGGGCGCCAGGCCGCCGATGCCCTCGCGACGAACATCATCCGGGCCGATGCGAGTGTGGAAGGCCAGGCTGGCGAGGATCGCGAGCTTGTAGGCGGCGTCGTGCCCATCGATGTCGTTGGTCGGGTCAGCTTCGGCATAGCCCAACTTCTGCGCCTGGGCCAGGGCAGTGGCGAAGTCCAGGCCATCCCTGCTCATGCGGGTGAGGATGTAGTTGGTGGTGCCGTTGATAATGGCACGGACGCTGGATATCTCGTTAGCGGAAAGGTCGCGTTTGAGGGGAGAGATGATGGGGATACCGCCACCGACGCTGGCCTCGTACAGGATGTCCACCCCTTTCTCAGCCGCCAGGCTGAGCAGCTCCGGCCCGTGTTTGGCCATCACCTCCTTGTTGGCGGTGACCACATAGCGGCCGCGGGAGAGGGACTCCCTAATGAGACCGTAAGCAGGATTCTCACCGCCCAGCAACTCTACGACGATGTCCACATCGCCGGATACGGCCTCCTCCGCATCGTCCGTAAGCAGGCTGGGGTCAAGCTTGACCGCCCGCTCCTTGTCCAGGTGACGTACGAGGACACGTCGCAGCGCGAGGGAGGCGCCGACGCGCTGGGCGTAGGTGTCAGCTCTCTCGTTGAGAGCGCCGGCGACGCCGCCGCCAACAACTCCTAGCCCCAGCAGGACGATGTTTACCTGTGCGGCCACCGCACCACCGCTAGCCCCCTTGACCTCCTGTAACCGGGACCGATTGTTGCGGGACCGATTGTTGGGTGTAGGCGCGGTCGACAGCCCACTCGGCCTTCTTTTGATCGTAGCTGTCTACCCCCGGGACAACGCTGATCACGATGTCGAGGGACCGGCTCTTCTCCTGAACCCAGCTGTCGAATGCGCGCCTGGCCAGTGGGGTTCTCTGGGCTTCCTCAACTTCGCGGTCTTCAGCCTTGTCCTGCATCTCGATGACGACTACGCCCTGTGGAAGGGGGATCGCCGTGATCTCCTTGGGCTCCAGTGCGAACACCTTCTCCTCCGTAGAGGCGTCCAACACGCCTCGCGGCACCCAACCCACTTCGCCGCCGCTGTCCTTGGTCCCCACATCCAGGGAGTTCTCGGCAGCCAGGGCAGCAAAATCCTCGCCGCTCTCGATCTCGGCCACGAGCTCATCCGCCCTCTCTTGCTCGCTGACCAGTATCTGGCGGTAGCGTACGGACTCCGCCGATGGGGAGAGTTCAGCCTCAAACATCACCAGTAGCTTGGTCTGGAGAACCGATGCCTCGATCATATCGCGAAATTCCAGCTCGGAGAGGCCGACGCGGGCCAACTCTTGCTGGAAGACGACATCGAAGGTTTCGTCGTCGGCGGTGATGCCCAGGCGGGCGGCAATCTCCTCCAGTATCTCCTCTTCGCTGGCGGTAATGTCGAGCTCGCCCGCGAAGCGGCGCACAATCTCCTCCTCGATCAGGAGGGTGGGGACCTGGGACAAAGCGGTGACACGATCAACGATGCCCGGTCCGCCGTTCTGGTCCACGTACATCCTCAGGCGGTCGCTGAAGTGGTCCAGCCGGAAGCGGGTATCATCCACCTGTACGGCCGTGGAGCCGGGCCGCGACCGATTCTCTAGTTCATTGCTGAGGACGCCAAAGCCGATGACACCCAGCGCAGCGATGAGAAGCCAGCCGATGACAACCGCCCCGTAGAATTGGAAGCCGCGTCCGAGAACGCGGCTGCCAATGGTGCCTCGGGGGCGATCCCATGCAGGCGTGGGTATCTTAGCCTGCCGGCGCTTCTTAGGCACGCGCCGTCTCCTTCCGTGGATTAGGCCGGAGAAACATCTCGGGATCCGGCGTCGGCCCGATGCGGGGCAGGGCGTGACGCTACCGGAACGGAGTCACCCCCATACGGACATGATCCGCCGTGTAAGGGAGCAGCGCCAGATGGCGCGCCCGCTTGATCGCCTGCGCCAGCGCCCGCTGGTGCTTGGCACAGGTCCCCGTCTTGCGCCGCGTATCTATGCGCCCGCGGTCTGAAACGAAGCGCCGCAGAAAGTTGAAATCCTTATAGTCTACGAACGCCATCTTCTCCACGCACATGACGCAGGGACGCCGGCGTCCCCGGCCGCGGCGCCGCGGCCGTTCCTGGTTCTCTAGATCCCGTTGCCGGGGAACGGGACGCTCTCCAGCGGTTAAAGTGGATGCAGAGGCAGCAGCGGGTGCGGCTTCATCGGCCTGCTCAGCGACAGGCTGCTCCGGCTCCTGCTCGGGCTCCTGCTCTTTCTCTCTCTCCATACTTCCTTACTCGAACGGTATCTCTTCGGCCTCAGCTGGCGCGGATACGGCCGGTTCGCCCGCACCTTGTTCCTCCGGCAGCGGCGCGCCGCCCGGCTTGTCCAGGAACAGCACCTTGTCCGCCACCACCTCTGTGCGATAGCGCTTCTGGCCCTCAGGGGTATCCCAAGAGCGGGTCTGCAGGCGGCCCTCTACGTACACCCGGCGGCCCTTCTGCAGAAATTGGCTGCACTGCTCTGCCAGCTTACGCCAGGCCACCACCGAGAACCATTCCGTGTCCTCGCGCCGCTCACCATCCGGAGTGTTGTAGTTGCGGCTGGCAGCTACCCGAAAGCTGGTGAGGGCGTTGCCGTCCGCAGTGTAGCGCATCTCAGGATCCGCTCCCAAGTTTCCAATTATCATCACTTTGTTCAGGCCTGCCATCTCACCCTCCTTTCGGGACCTTCTCCTCCTCCAGCTTCACCACCAGATGCCTAATGACGTCATCCGCTAATTTCAGATTCTCCTCAAGAGCTTGCAGGCGTTGAGGGTCAAGGCTGAGTTGCGCCACCACGTAGCTGCCCTCCCGGTGCCGGTCAATGGCGTAGGCCAGCCTGCGGCGGCCCCAGGGAGTTACCTCCTTGACCTGACCACCCTGTTCAGCGATGAACTGCTGCACCCGCTCCACCGTGGACGTAACAGCGTCGTCATCCACCTCCGGGCTTACTATCATCACCAGTTCGTAATCGCGCAAGCAACCTCCAGATGTCTAGGGGCAAACAAACACGGGGCGCGCCGCCTTCGCGGGCAACCCCCCACAGGCAAACGGGATTATAACATGCAGCATAGGCGCCAACAAGCAAGCGCCGGCGCTGATTCAGGCCCCGACGGCCATCCGGTCGGTAATGCCGGGGGCGGGAAACGCCTCCGCCATCTCCCGCACCTCGGCCGCGATGCGCTGCAGCGCCTCTTCATCCTCCACGTTATCCAATGCGGTCGAGAACAGAGCACCGATCCGGCGCATCTCCTCCTCACCCATGCCGCGCGATGTCACAGAGGGGGTGCCGATGCGGATACCGCTGGGGCTGAAAGGCTTGCGTGGGTCGTAGGGGACAGTGTTGTAGTTACAAACGATGCCCGCCCGGTCCAACGCTCGCGCGGCTTTCTTCGCGATGACGCCTTTATTCGTCAGGTCTATCAATATCAGGTGGGTGTCAGTGCCGCCGCTGACAAGGGTGAAGCCCCGCTCCAGTAGCTCGGCAGCCAGAGCTTTGGCGTTGCGCACCATCTGCTGGCCGTAGTCGCGGAAGGCGGGGGTCGCCGCCTCCGCCAGGGCCACGCCTATGGCGGCGGTGGTGTGATTATGGGGTCCGCCCTGGAGGGCCGGAAAGACGGCGCGGTCGATGCGATCAGCGAACTCAGCGCGGCAGAGGATCATGGCGCCGCGGGGGCCGCGCAAGGTCTTGTGAGTCGTCGTCGTGATGACGTCGACATGTGGGGCTGGATCCGGGTGAGCGCCGGCGACGACGAGGCCGGCGATATGGGAGATGTCGGCCATGAAGTATGCGCCCACCTCACGGGCGATGTCGCCGAAGGCCTGGAAGTCGAACTGACGGGGGTAAGCGGTGGCGCCTGCGACGATGATCTTTGGCCTTTCACTGCGCGCCAGGTCC
>CAZYOV010000038.1:0-21182 GCA_964649215.1 uncultured Dehalococcoidia bacterium | reverse complement strand
GAAAGCCGTTGCCGCTCTTCGTCTCGATACCCGAACAGGTACAGCACCAGGTGGCCCACCGGATTGGCGGAGTTCTGGCAATATGCCTGCAGATCGGTGAACGTCCGATAGCGGTTGACCCGCTGGTCCATGCGGTTGGCCTCGATCAGCCTCAGGAACGGCTCCGGCGGGATATCGAAGCGGCGGATCGTCTCCTGAAGGGCGACGAAAGCTGGCAGTCGCGCGTTGCCATCGAAGCAGCACCGCAGCTCCGCCTCCCAGTCGTCCAAGAGCGCCAGGCGGTCGCCCTCGGCCTCGTCCCCCAGGTCATCCACGCCGCGGCAATAGGCGTACACGGCGTGGACGTGGGGGCGCAGGGCGTGTGGGAGCAGCCACGAGGCTACTGTGAAGTTCTCGTAGTGGCTCGTTGTGAGGCGTTGGCAGTAAGCGTACGCCTCCGCCAACGAGTAAGCCTTCGCCGGCCCCTCAGCTATCACGGGCCTCCCTCGCTAGAGGGGTACGTGTGCCCGTACCCCGACTGGCTACCCTATGGGTGGCTGCGTTGCGAGCCGCTCCGGCCGCGCGAGGAAGCTGATGCTGGCTATATGGATGGGATGATGAAAATGGATAATGCCCGGATGAAAGCCGTGATCCGCCAGCCTCTTCGACGCCTGCGGCCCAAGATTGGTGGTCGTCCGCTATACTTAGACCTCCTACACGCCCGCTAGCACAAATTCTAGACGCCGACACCGACACGTCAATAGAATTCCATTGCTAGAACAATACCACCGGCGAGGTGGTATAATGTGTCTGGCAGGAGGCTCCATGTTGAGTGAGCGGGAAGAGCAGATAGCAGCGGGCCTGAGCAATCAGGTCGCTCCCGCGCTACACATCCCCGACGCCGTGCGGCTGGGCGTGATCGCCAGCTCGGAAGAACACGAGCTCTGGCTTCAGGGACACCTGATGGGCTGCGAGGGTTGCCGCGCTCCCCTCATCGCCCTGCTCTTGAAACGTACGGCGATAAGCGTGGGCCGGCCACCGGACATACCCTGCGCCAAGACCCGCAATGTCATGTTCCGCTATCTGGAAGGCGGCCCCGAGCCGGACGACGCCACCTTCGTCCACATCTCCTCCTGCGATCTATGCGATGACCTGTTCTTCGAGCCCGCCCAGGCCGTGGTCCTCAAGGAGTACGAGCCTGAACACGTGGGCGAGGTTGACTAGGCGTTCAGAAACCAGACGTCCACCTCCTCCGGAAGGACTGCGGCAAGCTCCTGCTGTTGGCTCGGCTCAAGTTGCCGCTTCAGGACGGAGAATACGCACCCCGCGCGACGAATCGCCTCCTCACCGGTGTAGGCGGCCGTCAGGTCCAAACCGCCGGTGGTCTTATCGCGAATGCCGGTGGCGTCCAGGCTGGACACCACCCAGCCCAAGAAGAGGTGGCTGTCGAAAAGAGGGTCGGGCTCCGAGCCGGTGCGCCGCAGGTAGACCATCGCCTCCGGCGGCAGGCGCGATGACAGCGCTTCTAGCTGCGGCCCAGGAAGCACCTCCGCCATCGCCATGAGGACGCTGACAATAGTGGCCTCCGCCTCCTCGTTGCTCACGAGGCAACCGTCCTCCCGCACCTCCCTCAAGAACTGGGCATAGTCCAAACCGGCCTCCTTCTGGCTGAGAACGGGTCTAGAGGAACCCTTCCTTAAGCGATTCGTACTGCTGGGGGCGCGGGTTCCTGGCCAGATCGTTGAGGCGACTCACCGGCGAACCCTCCTCCAGCGCCTTCACCTGGTCCTCATAGCTAGGCAGGCCCTCCACCCGGTACAGCACACCCAACGGTATTCGTTCCTCCCATTCGTGCGCCTTCTGCCAGGCCGCCTCCCGGTCGGCCGGATCGTACTCCTCCTCCTCGAGATGATACACACGCTTGCGGTACCAGTCGTAAGTGTTAATGCGGTTGAAGGTTACGCAGGGCTGAAGCACATCGATGAGGGCGTAGCCGCGATGCTGAATCCCCTCGGCGATCATCTGGGCCACGTGCTTGGGCTTCCCGGCAAAGGCGCGGGCGATAAATGTGGCGCCGGCCGCGAGGGCAACCGCCATCGGATTGAACGCGATCTCTATCGACCCGTCGGTGGAAGTAGTCGTAACGAAACCCTTGTCGCTGGTGGGAGAGTACTGTCCCTTGGTGAGCCCGTAGATCTGGTTGTTCTCGACGATATGCGTGAGGTTAGGGTTTCGCCGGCAGCTCTGCACGAAGTGGTTGCCGCCGATACCATAGGAGTCGCCGTCACCGTTGATGACGATGACGTGAAGGTCGGGGTTGGCGAGCTTGGCCGCCGTGGCGACGGGCAGAGGCCGGCCATGGATCGTCATGTAGCCGTTGATCGTCATGTAATCCGGCAGCTTGCTGCCGCAGCCGATGCCGGATACGAGCAGCGCCTGGTGCGACTCGATGCCCATATCGGCCAGCGTCAGCTTCAGCGCCTTAAGGATGGCGAAATCGCCGCAGCCGGCGCACCAGGTGTTCTCCGTCGTCGCATCGAACAGCTTTGGATCAAGCCGCGTGACCACTAGCCACCTCCTTATCCAATCCGGCAATAATCTCCTCGGGCGCGAAAGGCCGGCCGTCGTACTTGTTTAGCGTCTGATCAACCTGTATGCCTGTCGTCATCCGCAGCAGCTTGGCGAGCTGCGACGTATAGTTCTGCTCCACCACCACCGTACGCCGGCAGCCGCCGAGCGCCGCTGCCGCGGCCTCCTCCGGCAACGGCCAAAGGTCGAGAAAGCGAAGGACGTTAGCGCTGCCGCCGGCGGCGTTGATCTCGTCCGCGGCCTCCTTACACGCCCCGAAGGTAGAGCCCCAGCAGACCAGCGTGATCTCCGCCTCCTGCGGGCCGTACAGCTCAAGCGGCCGCATCTCCTTTTCGGCCTCCTGCAGCTTGCGCATGCGCTTCTGCATCATATGACGGCGGTTCTCTATCTCTTCCGTGATGTGACCCGTCTCATCGTGCTCGTCGCTGGAGGCGGCAAACACCGCGCTGGGGTGTCCGGGTATCGCCCGTGGGGAGATGCCTGTCTCGGTGAACTGGAACCGCTTGTAGCCATCGCTGAGCTGATCCAGCTCCTCGTAGGTCAGCGTGGAGCCGCGGTCTATCTTCACGCCGGCGAAGTCGATCGCATCCATGTCCAACGTCCGCAAAGAGGAGGAGAGGAATGTGTCGACCATCACCACCACCGGACACTGGTACTTCTCGGCCAGGTTGAACGCCCGCCAGCCTGCCTCAAAACACTCCTCAATCGTCCCCGGCGCGGTGACGATGCGGGGAAACTCGCCCTGCGAGGCGTTAATGACGAACAGTAGATCGCTCTGCTCCGTGCGCGTGGGCAGGCCGGTGGAGGGCCCTCCCCGCTGCGAATTCACGATCACCATCGGCACCTCGGTCATCCCCGCCAGGCCCATCGCCTCCACCATCAGGCAGAACCCGCCGCCGGACGTAGCGGTCATCGCCCGCGCCCCAGCGAAGGAAGCGCCTATCGCCATGCAGGCGCCCGCGATCTCGTCCTCCGCGTGCTTGGTCACCACGCCATACTCGTGAGGAGCGGCCGACATCCACTCGATGATTGAGGTCGCCGGGGTCATGGGGTAAGCGGACACGAAACGGCAGCCACCGGCCAGCGCCCCCATGGCCAGCGCCTCGTTGCCGTTTAGCAGCATCCGCTTAGGCGCATCCCCGATCGCTGACAGCTTGTAACGAAACTCGCCGCCGTAGCGCTCCCGCGCGATGTTGTAGGCGGCCCTTGCTACGGTCACGTTGGAGTCCACGACCTGCTGCCCCTTAGCGGCGAAGTTATCGCGGATGACGCTCTCCATAAACTCAAGCGGGAACTCGGTGATCCCTGCGGCGGCGCCCAGGGCGGCGGTGTTGGTCATCACCCTGTTGCCGTGCTCCTCCGCGATGCGCATGAGCGGCAGGGCATCCACCCGCACTCCCCGCGCCCTCAGCGGCTCGGGGTCGATCTCAAACTTCTCGGGGAAGATGACCGCTGCTCCCTCGACCAGCTGATCCAGGTGAAGCTGCACCGTCTCCGGCGTCAAGGCGAGCACCAGATGCACGGGGTTGCTGTGGGACAGGCGTGGCTCCTCTGAGAGACGGATCTGATAGAAGTTGTGCCCGCCCCGAATGCGCGAACGGTAGTCCTGCATACCGAACACCTGCAGCCCCGCACGCGCGAACGATAAACAGAAGCCCGCGCCGCTGGACTCTACCCCCTGTCCCGCATCCCCACCTATGACGATGTTCATGTCGTTCGTCACGACATCCGCCATCGTTCACACCTTCCTCTCAAGACGATAGGGGCCGCGCCCGGAGCCGGAGCACTGATTCCAGTATAAGACACCGCCCAGAAGGCGGCTACCGCTTCAGATAGCCTTGTCGGATGCGCTGGGCGAGACTGGCTCAGGTCTGGAGACCGACCAGATGCCGGGGACGGGCGTCGCGCAACCCCGGCAAGTCCCCTCGGTCGTCAGCGTGTACTCCAGGATATTGTAGCCGTACCGCCTGACCAGCGGCTTCCGACAGCTGGGACAAAGGGTGTTTTCGCTATCGCCGACCCGGCCGGGCAGGTTGCCACAGTAGACGAAGCGCAACCCCTCCTCGCGGCCGATCTCGGCCGCCCTAAGCAGCGTTCGCGGCCCAGTGTTCTCCGGGCCAGTCATCTTGTAGTCCGGGTGAAACGCCGTCAGGTGCCAGGGTAGGTCCGGGGAGACCCCGGCCAGGAAGCGCGCCGCCTCCCGTACCTCTTCGTCCGAATCGTTGAAGCCGGGTATCAGCAGGGTCACGATCTCCATCCAGAACCCCATCTCATGCACCATTCGCACCGTCTCCAGGACGTTCTCCAGCTTGCCGCCCAGGCTGCGGTAGCTCTTGTCCGACATGGACTTCAGGTCTATCTTGTAGCAGTCCAGCCAGGGACGCAGGTACTCCAGTGCCTCGCGGGTGCCGTTGCCGTTGGAGACATAGGCGGTGATGAGCCCGCGTGGCTTCGCCAGCTTGAACACCTCCAGCGCCCACTCGCTGGTGATCAGCGGCTCGTTGTAGGAGCTTGCGATGACGGCGGCGCCGAGCTGCTGCGCCATCGCCACCAGCCTCTCGGCGCTCAACTCCTCCGGCTCCAGGCCGGCCCCGGGGTCACGCAGAGCCTGCGAGGTGAGCCAGTTCTGGCAGTAGGAGCAGTGATAATCGCACCCCAGCATGCCGAAGGTGAGGGCGTTCGAGCCCGGGAGAACGTGGAAGAACGGCTTCTTCTCTGTGGGATCGCACTGGAGCGCGCCTACATAGTTATGCGGCACCATCAACACGCCGTCACGGTTGAACCGCACCTGGCAGATCCCCCGCTGTCCCTCCAGGATCAGGCAACGGTGGCCGCAGGCGTAGCAACGGACTTTGTTATCCTCCAGCCGCTCGTACAGATCACCTTCGTTGGTGAGGCCGTCGATTCGCTCGGCCAGAGGTACCGCTTTCCCAGCTAGTTTCGGCATCGCTCCATCTTCATTATACCCCCGCTTGTTTGGCCCTAGTCCGACGCGGGACACCACCCTATGATGGGCCGTGCCCCAAGAACCTGACGTGAGCACTGACAACTGCGATGCCATCCGCCTCTACCGGCGCGCGGTCCGAGCCTTAGGCGGCGCCACCCCGCGTCTCCCTGGCTTGACGGCGACCCTTGCGGGAGATACATTACTTAGTAGACAGACAATCTCAACAATTCCGGGAGGTCACTCCATGGGCAAGATCATCGACTGCAACAAGGTGAATCCGGCCAGCGGCTGCGCCCACATTGTCCGCGGCGAGACGGAGGAGGAGCTCCTGAAGAACGCTGAGGCCCACGCCAGGGAGCACGGTATCGTTGAAGTGACCCCTGAGCTTTTGGAGCAGATCAAGGCGAACATCGAGGACGAGGTACCGGCCTAGACCCGCACCTCCAGCGTAATCGGCTCCAACGGCTGGCGAGACTTTATCGCCGGCCGTCTTTCGTCCCTGATCTGGACATCCCCGCCCGGAAGGGCGTACCCGCTACCGGCGCCCGGTCTCCCCGCTACGCCAAATGACGACGCCGGCAGCGCCGGACAAGAGCAGCCCAGCGATGGCGATGAGGATAAGCGAGCCGTCGCGCCCGAACCCACCGGAATAGCCGGCCCCTCCGGCCGGCAAACCACCAGCACTGGGCACTGGAGAGGCAACCACGCTGAGGGCAGCGGTGGGTGTAGGGGAGGGTGTGACAGTGGGCGAAGGTGTCGGTGTCGCCGTGGCCGTCGGTGTCGGCGTGGGCGTGGGCGGCGCCGTGGCAGTTGGCGTCGCCGAGGGCGTGGCTGTCGCCGAGGGCGTGGCTGTCGCCGTGGGCGTGGCTGTCGCCGTCGCCGTTGGCGTGGGCGTGGCGGTCGCCGTGGGCGTGGCTGTCGGCGTCGCCGTGGGCGTGGGTGTGGCGGTTGGTGTAGGAGTAGGCGTGGGCGTAGGGACGGAGGGCACTCCCCCGACCTTGAAGTTGTCAGTCTTGCTGAAAGCCGGTACGAAACCGTGAAATCGACCGCCGCCCTGCTTCCCGGTGCAGTCCACTTGGCTGGGATTACAGCCAGAAGGCAGCTGGACCACTTCCATAACCCACACCTTGTAGACGCCGCCCGGATTGGGCGTGTCATCATAGGGCACCAGGTGGACGGTGCGCGCGTTGAGGGCGGCCGGCTTGGTGGAATCGGTGTGGACGTGGTGGGGGCAGGGCGTAGAGCTGCTGTTGTTGTCGACGCTGGCGCTGTTCAGCGAGTTGTCCAGGTTGACGCTGCCGATAATGACACCTTTAGCGATGCGTACTCGGCGACACTCAAGGCGGTCGGACGAGAGAAGAGCCGCTCCGCTGGGGTCAGTCACCTGGAAGTAGTAGTCCCCGTCGTCTAAACCGGCGGCGTCTGGCGGCGCGCTAAGGGGCGGCCCGCCGTTGAGATGAACATCATCCTTACCGTTATAGATATTGGCGTTGACGGGAACGCCGTCGGCCTTGGTCGTGAAGATGGCACCGGAGGGGGCGCGCCCGGAAGCCCACTCGAGGTTGCCGAACGCCAGGCCGATGGCCAGGGCGACGATTGCGGCGACCAGGAAGCTGGGAAGAATCAGCCGCGCGGTCCACTGGAAATGCGAGGGCCGGGTTTTCGCGGTCGGGACGACCTCAGTCCACTTCCAGCCCTCTTCGGCAACTCCTCGGCAACCGACGATGCGTGAGACCGGCGCGCGCGATGACAACGGGAAGCACCCCCAATCGCAACAATCGCCGACAATAATGAGGCCACAGCGAGTTATAGTCAAGTGTCTCGCCAGAGATGACCAGCCGCCGCCGCCCTCGCGCGGGAGATCCGCCTGGGGCCCTCGCCCGATCCGCCGAAACAGAAGCTCTAGGCCCGCACCTCGACCATGATCAGATCCGACGGCATCAGAGCCTCTATCGCCAGTCGCTTTTCGTCCCTGATCAGGGCGGCGTCCCCGCTGGTCAAGCGCTCACCGTTCAGGCTCACTTCGCCTTCGATCAGGAAGAGGTAGGCCCCGAATCCGGGCGCGAACTCATGCTCCACCGACTTTCCCTCTTCCAGGCGCGACAGGTATACCCAGGCGTCCTGATGTACGCTCACCTCAACCCCGTCGCCGCCATCCGGTGAGACGGCTGGCAGCAAAACGTTGGTGCGCTCCTCCAACGTGAACGACCTCTGCTCCACCGAGGGCGGCAGCCCCCGCTCCCTCGGCATGATCCACATCTGGATGAACCGCATCGGCTCCGTTTTGGAGTGGTTCATCTCCGAATGCATCATCCCTGAGCCCAGCGTCGCCCGCTGCACGGAGCCGGCCGCCAGCACACCGCCGTTACCCTCGCTGTCGCTGTGCTCGAACGTCCCCTCCACCACGTACGTTAGGCCTTCGATATCGCGGTGCGGGTGCATGGGCCAGGCGACGCCCGGGCGAAGGGTATCGTCGTTGAACACGCGCAGGGTGCCGAACCCCATGTTCTGGGGGTCGTAGTACTCGTCGAAAGAGAAGTGCCAGTTGGCGGAGAACCAGCCGCCCTCCTTGTGATATATCTCATCTCGACGCCGTACCTGGATCAATCTTCCTCGCTCCTACTTCGCTCAAAGCCGTTCGTATGTTAACACTGTAATCGGTTCGAATCGTTACATATCCGAATGTAGCCTGTAGACACTCTGCCAAAGTTATGTAATAATACATGGCTGCGCTGTGGAATCACAGCGACGAATAACGCCCTTTGGCCGGCTAGCCGGCCAATATTCGAGCCCAAGGGGGAGGAAGAATGAATACGCAAGAGCGTACGCTACCATACGCGGTAGTCATACTTGTCGCCATCGCCATCGCCGTCGGTGCGATCGTGGCGGCCGCGAGCCTCGGTGCGTTTAGCAGCCCCACCCAGGCCACGGATGTTGACCCCACACCGCAGGAGGGAAACCAGACCTGCTCCAAACTCCAGGGCAGTCAAACCTGGACCGAATTCAAGATCGATCAGTCTATCTTGGGCAACGACACGTTCAGCGATGGTGTGCTCAGTGTTACGATCAGCGACTACACCGGCACGTCCTTCGGCTGGTCGTCGAACATGGGCCTTGACGCCGTTTTCGTGAAGGGCGGAAACGTAGGTGGGTTCCTTTATCTTTACGATCCTGAGGCGTCGTCGGACACGGGCCTAACCACGCCGGATAATCCGAGCGGCGGGCCCGCGAACATCAGCCATATCTCCTTCTGCTACGACGAGGGGGAGGCGACACCGACACCGACACCTACGCCCACTGCCACACCCACTGCTACACCCACTGCCACGCCCGCTGCGGAAGCCACCTCAACCCCGGCTCCGGAAGTGCTGGCCGCGGTCCAACAGCCGGAGGCGCTCCCGGTGAGCGGAGGCGCGCCAGCCGAGGGTAGCGGCCTCGGCAGCCTGCCGTTGCTGCTGGCCCTGAGCGGGCTGGCCTTCCTGGGCGGCGCAGGCGCACTCGCGACCGCGGTCGTCAGGCGCAGGCGCTAGCGGACAGAACAGAATATAGCAACGAAAGCCGCCGCGCTTCTCAGCGCGGCGGCTGCGCTTTAGCCTGCTGCCGTCACCGCCCCTCCAGCCAGCGCACGATCTTGCCGGCGTTGTCGCGCAGGTTCAGCTTCGCCTCGCCCATCAGCCAGCGGTAGCAGTCCAGCCGCTGGGACGGGTCCGCGGCGTAGTCCTGCCAGGCGAGCACGAACGCCCGTCCCTGCGCCTTAGCCGAGCCCTGTTTGGGGAGCAGGTGGACGTAGATCGTGCGGCCGTCGTCCGTCAGACCGATGCCGCTCACCGCCACCTCCATAAGCTCCTCGCGGCCCAGTTGGGCCAGCTCCCGCCGCAGCTGCCGCTCCAGGAAACGTAGCGCCATCAGGCCAAGCCTAGGTTAAGCGGGAGGCCTAGCCGTAAAACGTGCTGGCGATGGCCCCGACGTACGCCATGAGCTTCGCCGGCGGCAGGGCGTAAGCCGGCGGCACCAGTACCAGCGAGTCGGCCACATCCCATACCGGCTCGATCTTCTTCCGCACCTCGTCCGGCGTGCCGCAGGCCACGAACGTCTCGGCCATCTCGTCCGGCACCAGGTGGGCGGCGCCCGCGTGACCGCCGCGCTTGACGCCCTCCTGCAAGCGCCGCGCTTCTTCCCGGAAGCCGTGAGCCGCGAAGTACTCCTCGTACTGAGCTGCGCCGGCGTAGAAGGCCACCGTGGGCCGCGCGTCGTTGATCGCTTCGGCGCGGTCGTTGCTGGGGGCGACATACAGGCCGACCTGGAACTCGATATCGGACCGCTGCTTGCCGCCGCGCTTCAACCCCCGCTCGAGCGCCTCGGGAACCTTCGTCGTGGCCCAGGGGACGGACCAGATGGGATGGCCCATGACCCCGTCCGCTATCTCGGCGGCGAGGCTGACCAGCGGGCCGCGCAGGGCGGCGATCCAGATAGGCAGGTCGGTGCGCAGGGGCGGTGGAGGAGACAACCACTCGAGCGGGCTGAAGTCGTGCTTGTGGTAGACCCCCTCGTAGCGCTTCAGCTCTCCCGTATGGGCCTTGCCGATGACCATGCGGATGATCTCCACGACCTCCCGCATGTGCGCCAGCGGCTTGCCGTAGGGCATGCCGTAGATCTCCTCGCTCAAGGCACCGACGCTGCAGCCGAGGCCGAGAATGAAGCGCCCGCCGCTGATCCGGTCCATGTCCATGGCGGCCACAGCCGTCTCGTAGGGGCTGCGGGTGAAGGCGAGGGCGATGCCGGAGAGAAGGCGGACGCGGCTGGTGGCGGTGGCGGCCGCAGCCAGTGGAATGAACGGCGTACTGTAAAGCTGCGCCGCCATTAGGCCCTCCAGCCCGGCGTCCTCCTGCATCTTCGCCTGGGCCGCCACAGCCGCTGCCGGCACATCGGCGGTGACGAATCCCCAGTAGCGGCGCTTGTCGCTGGCCATGGCTGAATCTCCTTCCGGGTGGCCCGCCCATCCTGTTCTACTTACTGCAAACGTAGATGCTGTTCAACGGGTCGGGAGCATCCGTCATCTGGACGTCCCCAAAGCCCGCCTCGGACAGCATGCGCCGCGCCACCTGTTCGCCCCACACAGTTCCCAGCCCGGCCCCGTCGTGGGCCAGGGAGACCGTCATGCAGTGCATGACACTGACCCCGTAGAGGAACGGCGCCGTTGGGTTGCCGATGTTCTCCTCCAGGTTGCTGGAGGCCTTGATATCGATCATCAGGAACGTGCCGTCCGGAGCCAGGGCGTCGCTGGCCCGCCGGAGAACGGTGGCAGGGTCCACCTGGTCGTGGATGGCGTCAAAGGCCGTGATGAGATCGAACTTCGGCTCCGAAGGAATCTTCGTGACATCGAGAACCTCGAAGCGTGCGTTCGACAACCCCATCTCTTTGGCCTCGGCGTCGCCCATGGCGATAGCGTCCTCGGCGATGTCGTAACCGATGAAGGTAGAGTCACGGTATTCGCGCGCCATGATATTGACGCAGTGGCCGCTGCCGCAGCCGATGTCGGCGACGCGGATGCCCATCTGGAGCCGTTCTTGGAGGCCTTTGGCCGCAGGAAGGTAGCCGCTGACGAGCAGTGCGTCGTAGCGGCGGCGGCCCGCGGCGTCCATGACGTCGGTGAACTCCGGCCGGAACTCGGAGTAAGGCACGCCGCCGCCGTTCTCGAAGGCATCCGCGACCTTGTGGACGTGCTTGCCCAGGTGGGCGACCATCTGACTCATGGACGCCAGATTGAGCCCGTGGTCGCCCGTCAGGCAGAAGGCGTGCTCGGGTGGCAGGGAGTACGTGCGAGAGGCGGGGTCGTAATCGAAGATGCCGCCCGTGGTCAGGGCGCCCAGCCATTCGCGGACGTAGCGTTCGTTCAGGCCGGCCCGCTCCGCGATCTCCCGGCTGGTGCCCGGCCCCTTCGCCGCCGCGTCGAACAGCCCGGTCTTGTAGCCGAGGTCCACCATGAAGCTGAGCATGCCGCCGGTGTAGAGCCCCATCAACTGCCCCGCGAACTCTCGAAGTCGCTGCCCATCGATCTGCTGCTGCATGACTACCTCCTTCTTGCTAGAAAGACTTGCGCTAGGGTACAGCCTGCGGGGCGGCTTCGCTGTGACGGGAGTCACTGTTCCCGCAAACCATCCTAGCTGGAAACCTTAACACGATTCTCTTGAACATGGGCCGAGTTGAGGAACGTCTCCCGCAGCGACTCGTCCTCCAGGCCCGCGGCCACGCCATCGATGACGGCGAGGGCGGCCCGATAAGCCTGGCGGGCGTCCTCCGTCTGCCCCTGCGCCTGCCGCAGGTCGCCCAGGGCGGCATACGTCTTCCAGAGCTGGGGCGGGTTGCCGATCTCCTTGGCGATCTCCAGGGCCGTCGCAAACTCCTCCTCTGCCTCCGACAGCTTTCCCTGGGCCAACAACGCCTGCCCCCGCAGCCGCCGTCCTTTGACGACGTTCTTGGGGCGGTCCGTGGACTCCGCCAGCTCGATGCACTCGTCGGCGTAGGAGAGGGCCTTGTGGTAGTCGCCGCGGAGCAGCCACAGCTCTCCGTAGCTGTGGAAAAAGTGCTGGGAGTAGAGCCAGAGCGCCCAGAGCTCGGGAGGGGTCGGGTTGCGGACCACCCGCTCGACCGTCCGGAACTGCTCCTCGGCCTCGTCCAGGCGGCCCAAGCCCAACAGGCTGTCCCCCAGGTTCAGTCGGGCGTTGTTCTCTACCTCAGGATCGGGCCGGTGCGCCTCGACCGCGGCTTCGACCCCGCGCGCGTTCCACTCCATCGCCCGCCGGTGATCTTGCAGCTCACTGTAGACCCAGCCCATGGTGTTCAGGACCCGCACTCGCACCGCGACCACGCCGACGCGTTCAGAGGTCGCGAGCACCCCTTCAAGGAGACCAAGGGCCTGCTGGTACTCGCCCTTGCCGCCGCGGGCGAGGGCCTCGATCCAGCGGCTCTGGAGCAGCGGATGGATTTGGCCACTGCCTTCAACGACGCCGCGCCAGCGGTCCAGGTGCTCCAGCGCTTCGTCGAAACGACCAGCCCAGTTGGGCGTGATGCCGTCCCACGTGCTGCACGAAGCCTGACTGAACGGATCATCAACCTGCGGTGCCAGCTCCACGGCTGTCCGGAAGAGCGGTTCGGCCTCTGTGAGGCGGCCGACGGTTCCGAAGGTCCAGGCCAGCCAGAGGCTTGCCGAGAGGCGAACGTCATCGAACCCCTCATCGGCCAGGGCCAGGGCAGATCGAAGAGTCTCTTCCGCTGTGTCAAAGTCATGGTTCCACATCTCGGACATGCCACGATAGGTCAGGGCCATCCCCTCCAGACGCCGGTCCCCCAGGCCGCGGGCTGTCGCTAGCATCCGCTCGAAGTCAGCGATGCCGCTGGGGAACTCCCCGATGGTGAAGTTGATAAACCCTCGCTTCTCAGCGACAGAGGCGGCAGTCTCGAAGGCCGAGTCGCCCAGTTTCTCGCACACCTCCAGGGCGCGGGCGTAGTAGTCCAGCGCGTCCTGGTTAGCGTAGGCGGCGGCCGTCTTGTCGCCCGCCTTCACCAGGTAGTCCAGCGCCTTCTCCCACTCCTGGCCCTCGTAGTAGTGATGGGCCAGCGCCTCGTAGTGCTCCGGCAGCCGGTCCGAGTACAGCTCCTCGATCGCCGCCGCCACGATGCAATGCAACGCCTTCCGCCGCTCCAGCAGCAGGGTGGAGTAGGCCACGTCGTGGGTGAGGGCGTGCTTGAACATGTAAGAGAGCTCGGGGAAGTACGTCTTCTCGTAGATCAGCTCCAGCGACTTCAGGTCGCCCAGCAGGTCGTCCAGCTTCGCCTCGACGTCCGAGATGCGCTGCAGCAGCCGTACTGTGAACTCGCGGCCGATGACGGAGGCGAGCTGGATCGCCTCCTTGGCCCGTCGCTCCAGCCGGTCGATGCGGCTGAGGATCACCTCCTGGATGGTGTCCGGGACGCGGACCCGTTCGGCGGGCCGCTCCAGGGAGTAGCTGCCGTTGCTCTTGCGCAGGACGCCTGCCTCCACCAGCGACTTCGTGACCTCCTCTATGTAGAAGGGGTTTCCCTCCGCCTTGGTCGTGATCAACTGCTGGAGCTGCTGGGGCAGCGTGGCCACCTGGAGCACCCGCTCGGCCATGACCGCGCTCTCCTCCGGCGGCAGGTGGCCCAGGGCCAGGCGGCTATAGTAGGTGCGCTCGCCCAGGGAGTGAGCGTAGCCGGGCCGGTAGGTGAGGACCAGGAGCACAGGCGCCGAGGCGACGACGTCCACGAGGGCGACCAGCGCCTCCTCTGTCTTCTCGTCAATCCAGTGGAGGTCCTCCACGATCATTACCAGGGGCCGTCGCCGGCTCTCCTGTACGAGCAGCGCCCGCAGGCCATCGAAGACGCCGGCCCGCCGCTCCAGGGGATCCATGGCCGTTACGGCGGCGTCGCCGGGGTCCACGTTGAGCAGGTACTTGAGGTAGGGGACGGTGGCCCGCGCCGCCTCGTCCCAGCCAGCGGTGCCCTCGTCAACCTTGCCGATAATGGCGGCATCGTTGTCGCCCTCCTGCACGCCGAAGTCGCTCTTCAGGATGTCGATGGCGGGCAGGTAGGGGATGTTCTTGCCGTAGGAGCTGCAATGGCCCTCCAGCCAGGCGACGCCCTCGTCAAGGGTGGAGCGACGGAACTCCAGGAGGAAGCGGGACTTCCCGATGCCCGCCTCGCCGGAGACGAACACCACCTGACCCTGGCCCCGCTTCGCCTGCTCCAGATAGCCCCGGAGCACCGCGAGCTCCTGGTCGCGCCCAACGAAGGGCGTCAGGCCGCGCTCCGCGGCCGCCTCGAAGCGGGTGCGCACCGCCTTCTCCCGCAGGGCCCGGAAGGCCACCACCGGCTCCGCTTTCCCCTTCACCGTCAGCGCCCCCAGAGACTCGCACTCGAAGTAGTCCTGCACCGCCCGATAGGTGTCCTCACTGAGGTAGACGGTGCCTGGTTCAGCCAGCTCCTCCATGCGGGCGGCCAGGTTCACTGTGTCGCCCAGGGCGGTGTAGTCCATGTCCAGGTTGTCGGAGATCTTGCCGACTACTACCGGGCCGGTGTTCAGCCCCACCCGGAAACGGCAGTCGATGGGGTGGCGCTGCTTGATCTCGGCCGCGTACTCGTCCAGGGTCTTCTGCATCTCCAGGGCGGCGGCCACGGCGCGGCGGGCGGCGTCCTCGTGGGCGATGGGGGCGCCGAACAACGCCATGACGCCGTCGCCCCGGAACTGGGTGATGGTGCCCTCGTAGCGGTGGACGGCGTCCATCATCCGGCCCAGGCAGCCCTGCATCAGGTCGTACACCTCCTCCTCGTCCAGCCGCTCGGAGATGGGGGTGAAGCCGATAGCGTCGGCGAAGAGGGCGGTGACCGTACGCCGTTCGCCCTCCAGCGTGGCGCGATCGCGCAGGATCTTCTCGGCCAGGTGACGCGGCGTGTAGGCGCGGAGATCGGCGGCTGGGGCCGGCTTTGCGGGTTCAGGTAACCGATGGCCACATGAGTCACAGAAGCGGGCTGATGACCCGATATCTGCGCCACAGCTTGGGCAGGCTCGCGCAAGGGCAGACCCGCATGCGTCGCAGAACGATGCGCCCTCGCGATTGTTATGGCCGCAAGATGGACATAGCACGGTAGCCCGCCTCCCCAAGCCACAAATCCCTCCGTAGCTCGATAATATGACATCGAAGCACCCAGGCCGTCAACTTCTCGACAGCCCTGACGCCTGATGCTACCCTGTCGGCATCGTGGCCGACTTCGTTCTCGCCCTGGACCAGGGCACCTCCTCCTCTCGCGCCATCCTGTTCGACCACGCGGGCGTGCCGGTCGCCTCCGCCCAACAGCCGTTCCAGCAGATCTACCCTCGTCCCGGCTGGGTGGAGCATGACCCTGAGGCGATCTGGCAGTCGCAACTGGAAACTGCCCGTGAGGCGCTGGCCAACGCCAAGGCCGCGCCCGGCGACATCGCCGCCATTGGCATTACGAACCAGCGCGAGACCACCGTTATCTGGGACCGGAGCGGCCGGCCCATCGCCAACGCCATCGTCTGGCAGGATCGCCGCACCACCGCTCTCTGCGACGACCTCCGCTCCCGCGGCCTGGAGCCGCTATTCCGCGAGCGCACCGGCCTCCTGCTGGACCCCTATTTCTCCGGCACCAAGGTGAAGTGGCTCCTGGACAACGTCCCCGACACCCGCCGGCGGGCCGAGCGCGGCGAGCTGATGTTCGGCACCGTCGACTCCTGGCTGATCTACCGGCTGACCGGCGTCCACGCCACCGACTACACCAACGCCTCCCGCACCCTGCTGTACGACATCTTCGAGCGCCGCTGGGGCGGCGACCTGCTGGAGGCGCTGACGATACCGCCTTCGCTGCTGCCGGAGGTGCGCCCGTCTTCCGGCGTCTTCGGCGAGACGTCACTGCTGGGCGGCGCCATCCTCGTAGCCGGTGTGGCCGGCGACCAGCAGGCGGCGCTGTTCGGTCAAGCCTGCTTCTCGCCGGGCATGGCGAAGAACACCTTCGGCACCGGTGCCTTCCTCCTGATGAACATCGGCGACCGCCGCGTCGCCTCTGAATCGCTCGTCACCACCATCGCCTGGGGTATTGGCGACTCTCTGACCTACGCCCTGGAGGGCTCCATCTTCATCGCCGGCGCCGCCGTCCAGTGGCTGCGCGACGAGCTGGGGCTCATCGCCACCAGCGCTGAGTCAGAGACGCTGGCCGCCAGCGTGCCCGACTCCGACGGTGTGTATCTGGTGCCCGCCTTCGTCGGCCTGGGCGCGCCCCATTGGGACCCCCACGCCCGCGGCGCCCTGCTGGGCCTCACCCGCGGCACGAACAAGGCGCACATCGTCCGCGCAGCGCTGGAAGCGATGGCGTTCCAGAGCCGCGATGTCATCGAAGCGGTTGAAGCCGAATCGGGCGTCAAGCTGGACGAGCTGCGCGTGGACGGCGGTGCCGCCGCCAACGACCTGCTGCTCCAGATTCAGGCCGATATCATCGGCCGCGACGTCGTGCGGCCCGCCGTCACGGAGACCACCGCCCTGGGCGCCGCCTACCTTGCCGGATTGGCCACCGGCTTCTGGAAGAGCACCGACGAACTGGCCGCAAACTGGCTCATCGACCGGCGCTTCAGACCCCAGATGAGGGAGGAGCGGCGCGAGGAGCTGTACGCGGGCTGGAAGCGGGCGGTGGAGCGGGCGAAGGGCTGGGCCAGCTAGGCTGCCTGTGCCTCAGCGGGAGAGCGCGTCGATCAATAGCTCGTCCCAGTCCGCCGCCAGCCTGCCACCTTCGGTGGAAAATTCCAGCAGCTGCTCAAGTGCTACGAGTAGGGCGGCCTCGTCCCCATCTCGCAGGGCAGTTAGGAAACGGCGCTCCGCAGCAATGCCTTGGGCGAAGAGTTCGGCCTGGCGATTATGAAATTCCTGCGCCCCCGGCGGCGGCGATAATTCCTGCCACTGACCGTCAAGATCCTCCAACCTGGCGATAAGGTCCTCAATTAAGGCTAGCCCGGCGTCGATGTCTCCCGACGCCAAGAGGTTTTGCAGATCAGCTCCGAGGTCAGACAGCACCGCAGCGCCCTCCAGCTTCACCTCAGCCGCCGAGATTAGATAAGCGTTAACTGCATCGTCGCCGTCCACAGCAAGGGCAACAATCGCAAGACGCTGCCCCTCTTCGGCAGCCTTGCCAAGATCGCTGAGTAGTGGCGTGAACTCCAAAACAGCTGCCGTTATTCTGTCGGAGTCATCGGACTCCAAAGCCGCCGCGAGCTCATCGAAGATATCCGGAAAACCCTGAAATATGTCCAGCAACGCTGCGTGATACGCCTCCGCCTCAGACGGAGGTGTCGCATCAGATAGCGTCTCAAGCGCCTCTTGGCTGATCTCGCTGATGGCTCGATTCAGCTCGATGGCAACCTGCCGAAACCCTTCGCGATCCTCCTGAAGGCTCGGGAAGGACAGGTCTATAAGGTTCAAGTCCGCGTCAATGCGCAGAGTTAGAATCAGGTATTCGTCCAACGGAAGGGCGGCCGCCGTTGGCGAGGCCGTGGCCGCGGGAGTGGGCGTTGGCGCGGCCGTCGCCGCTGGAGTGGGCGTCGCTGTCGCTGCCGGCCCTCCCCCTCCACCACTACACCCCACAAACACGAGACCAGCTGCCAGAACCGCGAACGGGAAGATGACGAATGGGCGAGAACCCATGCTAAATGTCCCCCAGGACAGCGCAATCCTAGTCGACGCTGCGACCCCTGTCAAGGCGGGCCGAGGAGCGGGCAAAGGGCTGGGCGGCGACGTAGCCGGGGCTGGTGAGCCCCAGCGTGCCGACCGCGAAGAGCGGTTAACCCCAGGCCTGGCTCACAGCTCGCCGATGATGAATTGGGTCACGTTACCGAAGTGGCGCGGCCCATCGCCGTCCGGATACATCACCGCCATCACCGCCTCCTTCGCTTCCTGCTGGCGTTCGGGTGGTAGATGGGCCGTGGTGACGCTAGCCAAGGTTTGCCAAGCCGAAGCAAAGTCGTCGAAGTCGAAGCCGAGGGTCTCGGTCTCTACACGAGCTTTAATCCCGACATCGGCTAGCTGCTTCAGGAAGGGGCTGAGGTCAGCCAACGCACCCGGACCGACTCCGGCGACGGGCGCGGTTCCGGCAAAGCGGCCAGCAGTCTGTTGAAAGAGGACGATATCACACTCTTCCGGCCTTGCCCATACCGAGGCAACCAATCGCCCGCTGGGACGCAGGACCCGGGCGATCTCTCGCGCGGCTGCTCCCCGGTCAATCACGTACATGAGACTGAGCGAGGCCAGGACCACATCAAAGGCCCCATCATCGGCAGGTATCGCCTCAGCACGCCCCTCGCGAAGACTGACGTTGGTGAGCCCGCTCCCTGCCAGCCGCCGCTGTGCCAAAGCCAGCATGTCACGACTGATATCGATCCCAACCACATCGCCGCGAGGGCGGATCACCGGCGCAACTCGTTCCACGACCGCCCCCGTTCCGGTACCCAAATCCAGAACCTGCTGGCCAGATTTCAGTTCGGCGCGTGCGACTATGTTTTCGGCAACAGGGGCGAACCGCTGGTCGACCTCCTGCAGGTAGATCCTCGAAATCCGGTCCCAAACGCCGACCTGCCACTTCAGACCTACTTCTTCTTGGTCATTTTCCATCGTCCGCTCCTTCCCTGAATGCGGCGCAATGCTAATCGGCGCGCGATGGCCTGTCAAGGCGGGAACCTGCCCTCCTTGCCAGTGCGACGAAGCCCTTGCTACGCTCGTTCTGTGGAACGAGACATCTCCCGGGCGGTCCGGACGAGCGCAGCGACAGCGCTCGCAACGTTTCCGGTAGTCGCTCTGTCTCTGCTGATCGCCTGCAGTGGCGCGGGGACGGGAGATTCGCCGACTCCGTCGTTCGTGCCCAGCCCCTCGATCCCGGCGTCCGATCCTTCCCCGACGCCAACGCCAACGGCAACACCAACACCCTCTCCGACCCTTACGCTCACCCCCACGCCACCTCCGACCGAGGCGGCAGGCCCCGACAATGGAGACTCCCTCGGCCTGCTGACGATCGTGGACAAGCAGCACGGGCTGCCCTCGGCGTATACGCCGCCTGATCTAGTGGAGATACCGCCTGAATGGATGGCGCCCGGCTTCCCCAGCCAACTGCTGCGGCAGGGGGCGGCCGAGGCGCTCGTGGCCATGCTCCAAGCAGCACGGGCCGAGGGCCACGAACTGCGGGTGCGTTCCGCCTACCGCTCCTACGAGGAGCAGGCGACGACGTTCCAGTACTGGATAGACCAGTTGGGCGAGGAAGAGGCGAGGCCTGTAAGCGCGCCGGCCGGCCACAGCGAGCACCAGCTGGGCACCACCGTGGACCTCACCAGTGCAAGCGTCGGCTGGCAGCTCGAACAAACCCTCGGCCAGACGCCGGAGGGCCGGTGGCTGGCGGCCCACGCTCATGAGTACGGGTTTTCCCTCAGTTATCCCCAGGGAGCGGAAGAGATAACCGGCTACACATACGAACCCTGGCACTTCCGTTACATCGGCCAGGATCAGGCAGTGAGATGGGCCCAGAGCGGACTCACCCTCGTCGAGTTCCTCAAGCAGCCCACCGACTAGGACGTCCGTCAATAGAGAGGCCAGGAGCTTGAGCCGCTAGCCTAGGGTGTGGGAGTGGGCTCCGGAGTCAGTGTAGGCGTCGGGCTCGGCGTCGGCGTAGGTGTAGGCGACGGCGTCGGCGTAGGTGTCGGCGACGCTGTCGGCGCGGGCGTGGGCGCCGGCGACGGTGTAGGCGTAGGCTCCGGTGTAGGCGCCGGCGGCGGCGTAGGCGTTGGCTCCGCTGTAGGCGGCTGCGTCGCTGGCAGCGGTGGCGGTAGTGCCGGCGGCTCCGTCCCGAGCTTGTACGTCGCCTCGAACCAATCCCAGACGACGCGCGAGAGCCTGGCGCCGAAGGAGTATCCTATGTACTCCGTCCTCGCCTTCTGCGAAAGGTACGTGATCGCGTACGCCTTCTCCTGACCGTCGGCGCCCGTGAAAGTCACGATCCCCACATCGTTGTTCACCCAACCGTCCCAGTCCCAGTAGTAGCCGATCTTGTGGGCCACCGTAGCCGACGACGGGAGCTGGCCGGGCAGCATATAGTTCACGTAGGAGCGGATATTCCGCAGGCGCTCTAGCGTATACTGCGTCCATTCCGGCTCAAACAGCTCGCCCTGGTATAGCTTCGTGAGGACGGAGTTCGTCTCCAGCGCAGTCAGCAGGTTGTTCTGCGTGCCGTCTCCGTAGTAGGGCACGTGGTCAAACAGGGAGGCCTCCATCCCCCAGGAGTCCATCATCTCCTGCGCCTTGGTGACGCCCACCGCGTGGGTGCCGAACACACTCTGCAGGAACTGCTTCACCTGCGGCGGGTAGCTGCCGCCGATCCCATATTCGATGTTGTACGCTACGTCTGAGGGGTTGGCCCGGCCCGCCTGAAACTCTCCCACGGCGGCGAACAGGGCGAACATGTTGATACTGCAGCCGGTCCGCTGAACGGCGTTTCCGTTCACGGAGATAGTCTGACCCGTCTGCAGATCGGTCACCGCTATTCCCACCTCGATACCGCCCACCTGCGCCCCATAGGCAGCGATCTCCTGGGCCAGGACATCTTTGAGCGCCAGGAGCTGCGGGGATGCGCCCACGTTCTCTGGCATCCCTGCCACGGACGACGGTGCCTCGGGCCCTATCGGCTGATCGCCACCGGCCGCCGGCGAGGAGCCATCTGGTCCAGCCGAGCCCGGTACAGGTGTCTCCGCCATATCCAGCAAGGGGGGGAGCGCGCCGCCGGCTCGGTCGGCGGTCACACCGCTACCGCTTCTCACGGCGGCGATGGGCGCGGGCCCCGGCAGAGGCTGCTCATCGCCTAGCGGGCCCAGCGCCAGCGCCATGCTGGCACCCATTATCGCCAGCATGGCGACCACACCCGCGGTTGTCAGCCCCCGGGTCCGTATCGATGCTCGCTTCTTCTCGTGGGTCAAATGACTGGTACTGGCCCGCGGCCCGCGGACACGCCTCCGTATTGAAAGACGCAGCACCCCTAACAGAAGTAACGCCGTAACAAGAGTCAAGGATACTAAGATGCGGCCGTTGAAGGGCCTCACGCTGTCGTT
>CAZYOV010000037.1:2754-21322 GCA_964649215.1 uncultured Dehalococcoidia bacterium | reverse complement strand
CCACGTCTGTGCCGCGGAGCGCCTCTTCAATCCTCTCCTTGAGCGCTGCGGTGTCCTGTTCAGTAGCCATATCTCACCTGCCCGGGCCCCGTTCATTAGAGCACAGCCCCCAATCTGTCACAATGTGCCCTGGTCAAACAGGATTGGGCGAGAAGGAATTCGAAGACACGAGAATGGGAATATGTAGGTTAATAGAAGGGCCGAGCGGCCTTGCCCGTGAAAGCTAATCCGCTCGGCCCGATCCAACAACACTGCGGGGTGGTCTAGAGGTAGGACGCCGAACTCCGAATTCGGAAGCCCAGGTTCAACCCCTGGCCCCGCAGCCAGTCGGCTTGTTAGTGGGGAGAAAGCTGCAGTAACAGCCTCCCCCCCGGAAAGACACGGAGGGCTTGCTCCATGTCCACTACAAGGATAACGCATCCACCAATAGTTGGTGAACTCCAAGCTATCTTCGCAACATTGCCAGATGAAGAACTTTTGGTGAAATTGCGAGGCCCAAATCGTCGCGGACGCCCTGGCTATAACCCCGCCATCCTCTGGCGCTGCTACGTCGTCTACTACTATCTCGGCCTGGAGTCCGTCTCCGACTTGATCCGCCTGCTGCATGACAATCCCTACATCGCTCAGGCGTGCGGCATCAACAGCCCTGACGAAATCCCTAGCCAGCCCACCTTCTCCCGCTTCGGAGCAAGGCTCGCTACGAGGAAGTTTGCCGTCATGCTTAGGAATGTCCAGCGCTCGCTCACGCGTCGGCTCTACAAGACGCTTCCTGGCTTCGGCCAAGTAGTGGCGATAGACAGCACTCACATGAAGGGATGGAGCAACGGTGGTAAGAAGGGCAAGAAGAGAGTCGGGGCGATTAGAAGGCAGAAGCCCAAGGTCGGCAAAGTCTCTGACCCCGATGCAGGCTGGACAGTCAAGGCCAATACCGAGGGCCGCAATCAGTTCACTTGGGGATTCAAGGCCCACATCCTCTGCGACGCCGAATACGAACTCCCCATAGTCGTGGACGTATCGGCGGGAAATGTCAGTGACGTGAGAAGGGCCAGTCCCCTGCTGTACCAAGCCCGACACACGTATAGCGGGTTCGTGCCGAAGTACGTACTCTGTGACGCTGGCTACTCCAGTGACCGTCTCAGGCAGCTTATCAAGCGGCAGTTTAGGGCCACACCCCTCATCGACCCACACCCGCTGCACAAGAAGGCGGTTGCGGCACAACAGGCGATCCTCGAATGGAAGACCATCTACAACCAGCGCACCGCCATAGAAAGGCTGAATGGCCGCCTGAAGGGGTTCTTCAAGCTGGATACGATTAGGGTGCGCGGGAGAATGAAGGTACGTAATCATGCGACGATGGCTATTATGGCGCTCCAGGCCCGCGCTCTTGCGTTTCCAGCGCAGATGCGCGAGTGCGTGCGAGCCGTCGCTTGATTGATGAAATCACGCCTCTCAAGCTCCTAGGGGCGGGGGCAATGCCGTACAAGGACTTGATTGAGGCATCTTAGGCACTACGTTCTCTCCCTCTCTTGGCTAGATTCCTCTTCGGGGACATCGGCGGGCTCAACCGCTATCGATGCAATGGCTAGGTTCATGCCAGTGTCAAACAGAACCGAGAACAGGACGTGAGCGTTCCGTATGTAATCAAGCTTCTCGAAGAAGCGATATTCGTCTAGTGATACGTCTGCAACCGCCGAGGTCGTCAGGACGACCCTCTCGAAAGGCGGTTTAAGACCGGCATAGAGAACCCCATACCGGGCCATCTCCAGCTGTAAACGCGCCGCCACAGCATCCAGGGCCTGCGGGTCCATCTTTGACAACGCGCTCTCGCTGATTTCATCCTTTACCAAGCCGAAGCCAGTCGAAAAGTGCAACCGACTGGGCTGCCTCTTTGTGATTTGGAGCGTAACTGCGCGGCCCTGTGGGTCTTTTGCACTAACAGCAAAGTGGCTATCTGGCGTTGTGCTGTCTGTGACCCCATATTTGGCTGCGTGTAACCACTCCCGATAAATCCGCCCAAAGTGAACTGGGCTTTGCAGGCCAAGCACACCTCGAATCCAATCGAGATTGGCAACGGCTACTAAGATCAGGCCGAGAAACACCAGCGCGAAGAGTGCAGGACGATTCTCGATATCGTCCGCAGCATCCTCAAAGAAGCCGCCTCCGAATGTGGCAACGACCCCCACGAGCGCGATCACACTCCCCCCCAGCGTGAACAGCCGATTCCGTATGGTTGCAGGGATGATTTGCATGATAAGTTCCTCCCGCTTGCGGTGCTATCTGTGAGTCTACCACCGCCTGTGTCAAGCCAAGAGGAATTATGAATAAGGCTCAATGTCGCGGGGCGCCGTTCCCGTTTGCCGCCCTCTCGGGCTCGGTGCTACACTGAATCGGCAGCGCCCTCGTAGCTCAATTGGATAGAGCGCCTGGCTTCGGACCAGGAGGTTGTGGGTTCGAGTCCTGCCGGGGGCGCCAGGTTTTAGATGCGAAATGGCCGCCCGCGGGCGGCCATATTGCTAATGACGCTTAGCATAGAAGGGGGGCTCTCAATGGCAAGTGAATCTCTATGGGGACATTGGAGAGGGGCCAAGCCAACACGCACATGGTGAATATCCATTGAGGCAGCGCTCCGGCTGGAACCAGGGTCGACCCCAGGATGGCGGTCCGCGTCCTGTAGAGATCGAGAAGCTCCGGCGGGATTGGGACGACCTCGCTCACCTCGATCCCTTCTGGGCGGTCTTGACCGAGCAAGACCGGCGCTTCCGCAGGTGGAACGCTAGAGCCTTTTTCGACACTGGCGAGCGCGAGATCGAGCAGCTGATGAAGAACTGCCGGGCCCTGGGCTATCCGCAGGCGCGAGAGCGGGCTCTGGACTTCGGGTGTGGCGTTGGCCGACTTACCCGGCCCCTGGCCAGGCATTTTGCCGAATGCTGCGGCATAGACATATCCCCGAAGATGATCGAGCTAGCTAAATGGCTGAACCGTTCCTTGGGCAATTGTCGGTTCGTCACCAACGGGAAGGATGACTTGCGTGTCGTACCAGCTAGCCATTTCGATCTCATTTACACTATCAACGTGCTCCAGCACATGTCCACGAGGACCCAGATTGAGTCCTACCTCGCGGAGTTTGTGCGTACTCTCAAGGCAGGGGGCCTGCTGGTCGCTCAGCTGCCGGCCGGCGTCCCTCTCTGGCATAGGATCCGGCTGACGCTGTCGAGTGCGGCGTACGCCAGTCTCAGAAAGCTGGGCGTGAACGAGAGATTTGTCTACGAAACGCTGAGGCTGAGTCCGATAAGGATGAATTCCATGCGTGAGGGGGAAGTCGTCGCCTACGTGGAATCTTTAGGCGCCAGTGTGTTGCGCGTGGAGAAAAGAACGGAGATCGGACTGCCGCAGAGCAGGGCGTATTTCGTCACGAAGTAGCGCCGCATACACAACTGTGCGGGTCATCGGTCCGACGTGCGTCAAGAAGTGCGGCCCGGGAAGGCTACCGAAGTCAGGCACCAGGCCCAAGGTGGGCTTGAAGCCGAAGATGTTGCGGAAGGCGGCAGGCATCCGCACTGAGCCGCCATCGCCGCTTCAGCAGTCACCATTGAACGAATATAGGGATATACGTTCAAAAAGGACGTAGATAGCATGTAGCAGAGGCGTCATCAGGGGGTACTGGAGGAGACGACGGAGGGCACTTCCAGATACGAAATGGGCCTCTTTGGGACGCCCTGGGACGGTGGCAAACTAACTTCGGACCAGGAGGTTGTGGGTTCGAGTCCTGCCGGGGGCGCCAGTTCTTAGATGCGAAATGGCCGCCCGCGGGCGGCCATTTTTGCTGATGGCACCAGTTTCGTACCAGCGGTTGAGCCCGGTCAACTGATGGCGCTCCAAATACATTGTCCTCTATACTGGATTTGCCTCGCTGAGGGCAGTGAAGGGCGCCTCTGAGTGAAAATATGGAAGATTCTGCTCCCATACTTGAGATCGAAAACGTTGTCAAGTCTTTCGACGGCGTCCGCGCCGTTGACGGCTGCAGCCTATCCGTGAGGCGCCGCACCATCACCGGCCTCATCGGCCCCAACGGCGCCGGCAAGACCACACTGTTCAATCTCATCACCGGTTTCCTCAAGCCCACCTCCGGCCATATCCTGTTCCAGGGTGAGCGAGTCGATGGTCTGCCCCCACACCGCATATTCCATCGCGGTATCGTGCGCACCTTCCAGATTCCCCGCGAGCTGAAGACGATGACGGTGCTGGAGAACCTCATGCTTGTGCCCCCTAACCAGGTAGGTGAGCAGATATGGAACCCCTGGCTGTTCGGCTTCCGCGTCTCCCGCCAGGAGCGGCTGATATACGAAAAAGCGCTGGAGGTTCTGGAGTTCGTTGATCTCGTCCACCTGCGTGATGAATACGCCGCCAACCTATCCGGCGGCCAGAAGAAGCTATTGGAGCTGGCCCGCACCCTCATGACCGACCCCGCGATGATCCTCTTGGACGAACCCGGGGCGGGCGTCAACCGCGTCCTCATGCGCAAGCTTGTGGACAACATCGAAACCCTCTGCCGCGAGCTAGGAATCACCTTCTTCGTCATCGAGCACGACATGGACCTGATCACACGGCTCTGCAATCCAGTCATAGTTATGAGCCAGGGGGAGTTCCTCGCGGAAGGCTCACCTGAGGAGATCAAGCAGGACGAGCGTGTGCTCGACGCGTACCTGGGAGGGCAGTATCGATGACGGACGTCCTCCGGGTCCAGGACGTCGTCGCTGGCTACGGTGAGGTGGAGATCCTCCACGGTATCTCCATAGCCGTCAGCGAGGCAGAGATCGTGGCCGTGATCGGCCCTAACGGCGCCGGCAAGTCCACGCTGCTGAAGGCGATTTCTGGGCTCGTCTCCGTCCTCAGTGGCAGCGTCCATCTGGCTGAGCGGGACGTCACGAACATGGCCCCGGACAGCATTGTCCAGGTCGGTATGTCCTACGTGCCCCAGACCGAGAACGTCTTCCCCAGCCTCACCATCAACGAGAACCTTGAGATGGGCGCATACGTCCGTCGCGACGGCCTTCGCGACCGCCTGGAGCGCGTCTACGACCTGTTTCCCGACATCGCCCCCCGCCGCGGTGAACCCGCCGGCAGGCTCTCCGGCGGCCAGCGTCAGATGCTCGCCCTCGCCCGCGCCCTCATGCTCGACCCCAAGATTCTCCTCCTGGACGAACCGTCCGCCAGCCTCTCCCCCAAGATGGTGGACTCCATCTTCGAGAAGATCGGCGACATCAACCGGGGCGGCACCGCCATCCTCCTGGTGGAGCAGAACGCCAAAGAGGCTCTGAGCTTCGCCAGCCGCGCCTACGTGCTGGCGACGGGCGAGAACCGGTTCGAGGGGGAGGCGAAGGAGATGCTGGACAGCGAAGAAGTGGGCAAGCTCTATTTGGGCGCCTGAGGCCTATGTCTGTCCTCGCAGGCCGGCTCACGGACACCCTGGCTACAGCCCTCGACCGCTTTCGTGGCGTCGGCGACCAGCTGATTCTGGCCGCCATGTGGCTCTTTTTCCTCGTCTTCGGTACCTGGGCCATTCTCACGCAGACCGACGCCTTCGCGGTGGGCGTGGTCACCGGCAGCGTCCTCGCCCTCGGCGCCATCGGCCTCACTCTCATCTACGGCATCCTGAAGTTCGCCCATTTCGCCCACGGCGATTCCATGATGCTCGCCGGCTACATCGCCTTCTTTGCACTCACCGGCACCGTAGTCGGCGAGAGGACGGACACTCAGCCTTTGCCCTGGAGCCTCAGCGACCTGCCGGGCGCCACCGACCGCATCCCCTGGCCGGGCGAAGGCGACTTCTCCTTCGGCTACGGCCTGCTGTTGGCTCTGCCGCTGGCTGCCGCGGCGATGGCGCTGATCTTTGTCACCCTGGATCGCCTGGTCTACCGTCCTCTACGGCGCCGCGGCAGCGGCATCGTCACTTTCGCCATCGCATCCCTGGGCATCGCCATCGCCATGCGCAGCCTCATGCTGATCTTCTGGGCTTCCTCTCCCCGCTTCTACGCCCCCGGCATCCGGCCCACCACTGACCTCCCGTTTGACGTCCGCATCGTCACCGATCAGATCTTTATCTTCTTCGTCGCCATAGTTGTGGCCGCTCTGGTTTATCTGCTCCTCTTCCGCACCAAGCTGGGCAAGGCGATGCGCGCCATGGCCGATAACTCCGATCTTGCCCAGGCCTCCGGCATTAACACAGACCAGATCGTCGTCTGGACGTGGCTCATTGGGGGCGGTCTGGTGGCGGTGGCCGGCGTCCTGCTGGCGCTTCAGGCCCAGCTCAAGCCGGAGCTGGGATTCGTGCTCCTCGTGCCCCTGTTCGCCGCCACCATCCTCGGCGGCATCGGCAGTCCCCAAGGCGCTTTCGTGGGGGCCATGATCGTGGGCATTAGTCAAGAAGTCTTTGCCGCCGTCGGCCCGGACATCGGCCTATCGTCTGGCTATAAGTTCTCCGTCGCCTTCATCATCCTCATCCTGGTCCTGCTGCTGCGGCCCCGCGGCCTCTTTGGAGCCAAGACCTGATGAGTGCCGTAGGATTTCGCGGGCGCTTGAAATGGGGGCGGCTTATCACCCCTCTCGCCTTCCTGGCCATTACCACTGCGCTCATCTTTATGCCTCTTGAACGCTCCGGCTGGAATCTGGACAGCACGGTCAGATTCTTAGCCTTCTTCGCTACCTTCGTGGCGATCTTCAGCATCTTCTCCCTGGGCCTGAACGTCCAGTGGGGCTACACCGGCATCTTCAACTTTGGCGTAATGGCCTTCTTCCTAGTGGGCGCTAACACCGCCGCTATAATCACCAAACCCCCCGCCAGCGGTGAGTTCGTCCAGTACGTGGGCGGCTTCGGCGATAAGCTGGACTTCATCCCGTACCTGGACAGCGAGCAGTGGCTGCCCTTCTTGATCGGAGCCGCTGGTGCCGCAGTGGCCTGCGGCATTCTCGCCTTCCTCCTCTCCATCCCCGCCCTGCGCCTCCGTCAGGACTACTTCGCCATCGCCACCATCGGAATAGCGGAGCTATTGCGGCGCGTCACCATCGAGGAGCGGGGCCTGGTCAACGGTAGCCGCGGTTTGCCCGGCATTCCGCGTCCCCTGGGTGGGCTGGAGATCCCCACCCCTTGGGGACGCCTCGGCGACAACCCCGATGAGTACAAATTCATTATCTTAGGCATCGTCGTGATCGTCCTCATCATCGTCTACATCGCTGTGGAGCGGGGGATCCGCTCGCCCTGGGGTCGCGTCCTCCGTGCCCTCCGGGAGGACGAGCTGACCACCGCCGCCAGCGGCAAGAACGTCTTCGCCTTCAAGTCCCAGGGGTTCGTGCTGGGGGCGATGATCATGGGCGTGGGCGGCGCCATGTACGCCTTCGCCAACAGCTCCATCTCCCCAGACAACTTCACCCACTTCTTCGGCACCTTCATCTTCTGGGCGATGCTGATTGTGGGCGGCAGCGGTAACAACAAGGGGGCCATCCTGGGCGCCTACATGGTCTGGGGCCTGTGGATCATCACCCTGCAGATCCAGGGCTATGATATCCCCACCGTTCTCAGCAGCCGCATCTTCTTCATCCGAGACTTCCTGCTGGGCTCCCTTATCGTCATCGTCCTGCTCCTGCGGCCGCGGGGCCTCCTCCCTGAGGAGCGGCGGGTTTCAATCTGGGTGGAGCGCCATACCAGGCGCCTCCGACGCTCGGGGCCGGCAGAGGCTGAGCCAGCCGAGTCTCCCTCCGACTAGACGGCCGCAGAAAACAGATTAGGGGCCTCAAGACGAGGCCCCTAATCTACTAGCGTCGCGTTTGCTAAGAGCAGTCGCCTGCTCTTCCGCTATTCGATCTTAGTCACCTCCCCGGTGCTCAGGTCAACTCTGAACACATCGTCGACCACGAAAGTCTCGTTGGCGGCGTCCGTGGTAAACGTCTCGATGGCGCCGATGAGTACGTCACCGTTCTCGTCCATGTCCACCGGGCCGGCGGCGCCCTCATAGTTGATGTCGTTGCCCGCGGCGATGGCAGCCAGGGCAGTCGTATAGCCGTCCGTGCCTGGGTTGATCGTCTCGCCCGGCGGATTGGATATCGCTCTGAGGGCCTCACGGATGTCGATATCATCCGTGAGGGACTTCTCCGCCGCCAGGGCCATCAGGTACACCGCGTCGTATGTCTCCCGAATGAACGGTAGCGGCGGCACTTCGCCGTACTCGGCCACGTAAGCGGCCTCAAACGTCGCGCCCGTGGGCAGGTCCAGGGCGCCGGGCGCTGTGCCCCGCGTGCCGTCAAACAGGTCCCAGCCCAGGTCGTCCAGCATGGCCGTAGACTTGGTGCCGTCCACGAACAGGAACGTGTTCACGTCTCCTGCTTCCAGCGCCTCCCTCAGGAACACGCCGGCGCTCTCCGGGTAGGCGATAGCGGCGAGGGCATCCGGGCCTTCGCCGGTGCACGTGCCCAGTTCGGAGGCGTAAGTGGCCTGCTCAGACTCATGCGGCACAGCCTCCGTTACGGTGCCGCCCGCAGCCTCGAAGTTGTCCGTGAACGATTCAGATAGCCCCTGGCCGTAGGCGTTGTTGATAAACATGTTGCATACGCTGGTCAACCCCAGCTCAGTGGCGAGGTCAGCCAGGATCACGCCCTGAGCAGCGTCGGAGATCGTGGTCCGGAACAGGAAGTCGTTGTCGTTGGCCGCCGAAAGAGCTGGCGACGTGGACGCCCCCGAAATCTGCAACACGTTGCCCGGTCCGGTCACCGACTCCGCAACCTGCAGCGTGACCCCGCTGGACAGCGCTCCCAGGATGAAGTCTACGCCCTCTACCTCGATGAGGCGGGTAGCCTCCGTCGCGCCCTGTGAAGGATCAGTGGCTGTATCGGCGTTGACGAACTCTACGGGCTGGCCGCCTACCCCGCCGGCGGCGTTGATCTCGGCAATCGCCAGCCTTGCCGCGTCGTCGTGTGCCGGTCCGAAGTCACCAAGGTCGCCTGTGAACGAGTTGACGTGGCCGATCTTCAGCGGTAGGGTTGGCTGCACCTTCTCCGCTGCCGGCGGCTCGCCGTCCGCTGGCGTAACGCCATCTCCATCGTCATCGTCATCGTCGCCGCAGGCGGCGAAGACCATTAAGCCTATGAATACGGCTCCTACTATCAGTAACCACTTGTGACGGGTCAACCACTGAGGCATGACCTGCCTCCTTTCGCTAGCGAACGTTTTCCTTGTGCAAATCTGTCCGATAGCTTAACCAGTCGTGGTCGCATCGTCAAGTGAAATACGGACAATAAATTTGTCGATTATCACTGATTTGCTCCTAGGGTTGCTCTACCCTACGCTAAGCAGCGGGAGTATGAAGACTACGCGTTCCGCCCTGCGCCTCGGTGGCCCTGTCCGGTTCCGTGACCGCTGGCAGGGGCGCCTGGCGTCATTCGAGGTTGACGACGACTGGCTGGTCCTCAACATTGTGGTCTCCCGCGGCATCTTCCGCCCCACCGAGGTGAAGCTCCCCTTCTCCATCGCCGCCGATTGGGATGATGACGCCCTCTCCCTGGATTGCACCAGCTACGAGGCGTTCCGTCGGGAGATACCCCCGCTGGCCGTGCCGCCGAAGCCCCTTTCAGCCAAGACACCGCTTTCCGTCGCCGACGTCAAGCTCGCCGGAGCGCTGGTAGAGCGGACCTCCCGCCGCGCCAGCCACCTGATGCTAAGCCGTGGCCTGTTCTCGTCCGACCAGCGCGTCGTCCCGGTCCAGGACATCGATCTTGAGGGTGGGATCATCCGGCTGGCGGCGCAGGCGGATGCCCTGCCCATCTACCGCCGCGATTCCGAGCTCCTTCAGGCGGTACGTCATGCCATCGCCACCCACCCCTACCTGACCGCGGACGACCGTCACAGCCTGAGCGTTGAGGTGGTGGACGGCACAGCCTACCTATCAGGCAACGTCCGCACGCCCCAGGCCGAAGCCCATGTCCATGAGGCCGCGTCCTCAGTGCTCGGCGCCGCCGCCGTTCAAGTCACCGTCATCAACGACAGGCAGTTGGAGATCGAGATAGGCCAAGCCCTTGACGCCGCCGGCCTCTTCCGCCACGAACGGATATACGTGAGGGCGGCTCTTGGTGAGGTGACGTTAGGCGGCTTCCTCACCAGTACGGCGCCAATCACTAACATTCTCAGCGTGGCGCAGGCGGTCCCAGGTGTCCGCTCTCTCGACAATCGCATGGAGGTGGCGGCGTCCCCTCCACAACGCGCCTCGGCGCCGTCCCCTCAGCCTGCTGCGGAGGCCCCGGCCTCTAATCAGACCGCGCCAAAAGGCTAGCCCCCGTCTGCCGTGCTACCTTCGCGCCTAGCGGGCGCTGTGCCAGACGCCCATATGGTTGCGGATCGTCTCGTGGTAGGCGCCGGGTTGGTAGTACTGGTCGTAGAACTCCGTCTCCAGGTGGTGCGCCTGGAACCAGATGCTCATCACCATCGGGTCTGACAGCGCCGGGAAGCGGCCGTACGTGTCCCAGATGTAAGTGCACAGGTCCTTCGTCGCCTCTAGGCACCATTCCGGCGTCTTGGCGACGACCCTGTCCAGCGATTGGCGGTCGCGATAGGGTGCGGGGCCGCCCTCCTCCTTGTAGATGCCACCGGCGCCCCATTTCTTGTCCCACACCGCCTGCACCGCCTTCGCCATGTCCGGGTAGTAGGGTGGGCAGTACGGCTCAAACAGTCCCTCCAACCCTACCACCACCGGCCGCCCCGGTGCCGACGAGTCCAGCGGCTTGAACGGCCCTTCAGGCTGGGACGCCATATGCATGCGGAACCCCATCATCGGCATCACCGCCACTCCTACGGATGAGCTGAAGATCCACCCGCCCAGCCCCATCGCCTGGAGCGCCAGGTACATGTTCTGGAGCATGATCGCCTGCTCCACGCCTGATATCGCCGAGTACATCCCCATCTCGTAGCCGGAGAGAGGGTAGGCGCGGCTGCGGTCCAGGTGGCCGGCATCGGCGTACTTCTTCAGAGGCTCGGCGTTGCCGTTCATGTCGTCGTAGACGTAGGCGCAGTTGGGCGCGTCCAGCATCAGCATGAGCGCGTTGATGTACTCCCAGGTGACGTCGCTCACGGGCATGAACAGCGTCGTGCCCGGCTTGTTGACGTTCCACTGGTTGAAGGGGAGGGTCACCGGCTCCTCCATCGGGATGGGCAGACGGCCGCTCGACAGCTTCACAGTGTTGGCGCGGAACGCCTGCACTATCTTCTCGCGGTCATCCGGCGATTCGAACTCCTGCATCTGGGCGGGGAGCTTGTCGCGCATTTGCACCAGGTAGGTACCCTCATCGTTGGTGAAGAACATTTCCGTGCCGTGGGAGCCGCAGGCGCTGGCGTAGGTGCGTCCCACGAACTGGATCATCGTATTGCCGCACCAGTTGCTGCCGGCCTGATCGTTGAACGGCAGGTCAGACAGGTTGAGGCCGCTGATGCCGGTGCCGGCCATCACCAGCATCGCCTCCTCGATCTCGTCCAGTGGGATCGGCTCCTTGTCTGACTTGAACGGCGCTACCCCCGCAGGCATCTCGGCTCCCAGAGGGAAGCGTCGGGCGCGACGCTGGAAGATCGCGTCGAACAGGGAGTAGCTCCAGGCCTTCTGCGCCGCCTCGATGCTTACGACCGGCTCCGCTACCGGACTTCGCTTCATGGTCATGGTGGCCCTCCTCTAGGCCCCCGCCACTGACGGGGTGCGAATCGATTATATATCGGTCTGTCAACCGTAGCTACGTGCTATCATGAAGTGCGAATGCTCTTCTTCCGCTACCTCGAGCGGCTTGACAACGATGTTGTCGCCGCCCTCATCGTCTTCGGAGCCCTGGTCACCGCCCTCGTCGTCGGTATCTCCTTCCACGAGTTCTCCCACGCCTACGTAGCAGATAGAATGGGCGACCGCCTGCCCCGTAGCCGTGGTCGCGTAACGCTCAACCCGCTGGCCCACCTTGACCCCGCCGGTACCATCTTCCTGTTCCTGGTTGGATTCGGTTGGGGTAAACCGGTGCCGGTGAACCCTAACGTGTCTAACAACCCCAAGGCGATGATGGCCATCGTCGCCGGCGCCGGGCCGGTCTCCAACTTCCTCGTCGCCGCCTTGGCCGGCATCCCCCTCCAGCTGGGCCTGGTGCCCTGGCTGTCGCCCTTCAACCTCGCCGTCCTCGACGTCTTCTTTTTCGTTGGTTTTGGCTTCGACGAGTACCTGGGGCTCTACCTGAGCGCCATCGTCGTGATAAGCATCGTCCTGGGCGTATTCAACCTCCTTCCAATTTTCCCCCTCGACGGCCACCGCGTCATCCCCGCCTTCCTCACCGACCAGGCTGCCCACTCCTATATGCAGTTCCAGAACCGCTACGGCTTCTTCATCCTCATCGCCCTCATCGCCTTGCCGTTCCTGACCGGCGGCCAGTTTGGCGTTCTGTTCGAGGTCATGAGCCCCATTATCAACGGCCTCTCTCACGTTTTCGCTGGGAATGGAGACGTGTTCGGCTTCCGGTAGACGCTTTTCGCGTCCTGCGCCTCGTGCTAAGCTGACGCCGTGACGAAAGAAACCCGAGAACGCAAACGTATCACCATCATCGGCCTCGGCCTTATCGGTGGCTCCCTGGGGCTGGCGATGAAGGCGGCCGGGCTCCCGGACGCGGAGATCGTCGGCCACGATCGGGCCCGCGATGCCGCCAACAAAGCCCGCAAAATGGGCGCCATCGACCGGGCTGAGCACAATCTGCCCAGGGCGGTAGAGCGGGCCGGTATGGTCATTATCGCCACCCCCGTCCTCGCCGTACGCGAGGTGATGCAGCAGATCGCTCCCGACCTGCCGGACGGCTGCGTTGTCACCGATACCGGCAGCACCAAGGAGCGGATACTGGAGTGGGCTGCCGAGCTCCTCCCGCCCTCGGTAAGCTTCGTCGGCGGACATCCGATGGCCGGTAAGGATACGCCGGGGATCGATAACGCGGAGGCGGGCCTCTTCCGCGACCGCGCCTACTGTCTCTGTCCTGCCGTTGACGCTCATGAGGACGCCGTGCGCGCCGTCGCCGGCATGGTGACGCTGGTGGGCGCCGAGCCGCTGTACATGGACCCCAAGGAGCACGACCAGTACGCGGCCGCCGTCAGTCACCTGCCCCTGCTGCTCTCCGCCGCCCTGTTCTCCCTGCTACGCGACAGCCCCGCCTGGAACGACCTCGCTCCCATGGCTTCATCCGGCTTCCGTGATTTCACCCGCCTCGCCTCCGGCGACCCCCGGATGAGCCACGACATCTTCCTCACCAACCGCGATGCCGCCATCCACTGGCTCGACCGCATGGTGGAAGAGCTCCAGCGCTACCGTGGCCTGCTTCAGGGCGACACCGAGGAACTGCTGGAGGCTTTCGCCACGGCGCAGATGGACCGCGACAGCTTCCTCGCCGAGCCGCACCCGCGGCGCCTGGAAGGGGAGGAGCCGGCGGACGTGCGCCAGGACATGATGAAGTCCCTCATGGGCGGTTGGGTCAGCGAGCGCGTGAAGAAGGTTCGCGAGCTGCCGGGCCTCATGAGGGAAGCCGGGTCCACTGGGGCCGAAGGCAAGCCCAGCCGCGCTGAGCGCATAGCTGAGGACATGCGGCGCGATCTGGAGAAGCTCGAAAAGAAGAGAGAGCGCGAGAACTCAGAAAAAAGCAAAGAGAAGGACCGCGGGTGAGCTGCGGTGCAGCGCCTCGTCCGTCCCGTCCGCACTCTCCGCGGCACGATCGCCCTCCCCGGCGATAAGTCGATCTCTCATCGCGCCGCCATCTTCAACGCCATCGCCGGCGGCGAGGCTGTGGTCCAGGGCTTCCAGCGCTCCGCTGACTGCCTGGCCACGCTGCGCTGCCTGCGTAGCCTGGGTGTCCACTGGCGCTGGCTGGACGAGACTACGCTCAGTATCCGCGGCCGCGGCCGCCACGGCCTGTCCGAGAGCGACCGCGTCCTGGACTGCCGCAACTCCGGCACCTCCATCCGGCTGCTGGCTGGCCTTCTCGCCCCGCAGCCGTTCTTCTCCGTCCTCACCGGCGACCGCTCCCTCCTCTCCCGTCCAATGGCCCGCATCATTCAGCCGCTGCGTCTCATGGGCGCCGACATCTCCGGTCGCCAAGGCGACACCAGGGCGCCGCTCGCCATCAACGGGTGTCCCCTGAAGGGCATCCACAACCGTTCGCCCGTCGCCTCTGCCCAGGTCAAGTCCGCCCTCACCCTGGCCGCACTCTACGCTCAGGGCGAGACCGTCATCGAGGAGCCCGCCGCCAGCCGCGACCACACCGAGCGCATGCTCCAGGCGATGGGCGCCGACCTCGATTTCGACGACGGGCAGGTGCGGGTCCGGCCCCTGGCGAGCGACCTTCAGCCCCTGAGCCTGCGCGTGCCCGGCGACATCTCGGCCGCCGCTGCCTGGCTGGTCCTCGCCGCCTGCCATCCAGACGCCCATCTCCGGATACAGGGCGTCGGCGTCAACCCCACGCGCTCTGGCGTGCTGGATGCCCTTCGCCTTATGGGTGCCGACATTACCCTGGAGGAGCAGCGTACCTGGGGCCCGGAACCCGTGGCGGACATCAGCGTGCGTTCCTCTCGCCTCCACGGCGCCGTGATCGAAGGTGACCTCGTGCCCCGCGCCATCGACGAGCTGCCGCTGATTGCGCTCGCTGCCTGCTTCGCCAGCGGCGAGACGGTCATCCGCGACGCCGCCGAGCTCAGGGTTAAGGAGTCAGACCGCATTAGCTCCACCGCCCGCGAGCTGCGCCGTCTGGGCGCCGACATCGAGGAGTTCCCGGACGGCCTGCGCATCCGGCCGGTCCGCCGCCTTCAGGGCGCGGCCGTCTCCACCCACGGCGACCACCGCCTGGCCATCATGCTGGCCCTAGCGGGGGTCCTGGCTCGGGGAGGGACCGTAATTCGCAACGCTGGCGTCGTTGCGGTATCATACCCCTGGTTCTGGCGCGATCTCGACCTGTTGTCGGGTCGGCGGGCTGCCGCCGCTAAGGGGTAGGGCCGTTGGACACTGATCTCATACACGTCGGCTTCGGGAACTACATCGCCCTTAATCGGGTGGTCGCTATCGTCTCCCCCGGCTCGGCGCCGATACAGCGCCTGATACGGGAAGGCAAAAAGAGAGGAGTGATCGTGGACATCACCAGCGGCCGCCGCACCAAATGCGCCATCTTCACCGATACGGGCGCCATCATCCTCATCGCCATCACGCCCGAGGCGATCGCCGGCCGCGTCGCCACCGCCCGCGGCGCCCAGCCCCTCAGCGACTAGCTCCGCTCATGGCAGCGGCAGGCCCCGCTCCCCTCCTCGCCGTCATCACCGGCCCCTCCGGCGTAGGTAAGGATTCCCTCCTCAGCCGCCTCAAGGCGCTCAACCGTCCCTACCACTTTGCCGTTACCGCCACCACCCGTCCCTCTCGTCCGGAGGAGACCGATGGCGTGGACTACTTCTTCCTCTCCGACCAGGAGTACGACGAGATGCTGGCGAAGGGCGAGTTCCTTGAGAACGCCACGGTCTACGACTACCGCTACGGCGTTCCTAAGCCCCCCATACGCGAGGCGCTCGCCGCCGGCGTAGACGTCGTGTTCCGAACGGACATCCAGGGCGCCCGCCACATCAAGTCCGTCTCTCCCGGCGCCGTGACGGTCTTCGTGCTGCCGCCCTCCTGGGACGAGTTGGAGTGGCGCCTCCGCTCCCGCGCCACCGACACCCCCGAGCAGCTCGACATCCGCCTCCGCACCGCCCGCGACGAGATGGCCGCCGCCGAGGAGTTCGACCACAAGCTCGTGAACGACGACCTCAACGCCTGCGTGGACGCCATCGAGCGCATCCTCGCCGCCGAGCGCTCCCGCTCGGGCCGCGAGCCCGTGCGGCTGTAGACATGCGTCGTCGGTCTGGCAATTGATCGCGTGGTGGACATTATTGTTCCCGCAGTCTTTGGGTTCATCTTTGCAGCAGTTGGCACTCTCTTCATTTTCAGGCGTGAAGGTGCACAGGAGCGATATATTTGGTACGTGGAGCATTACACCCTGTGGCGGTTCCTGCCCAGTTGGCTCAGAGGTCCCTCTCGCCTCTGGCCTCGTAGGTATGATAGCTTGGTTTGGGCGCTCGGTGGTGTTCTCTGCATACTCTTTGGCTTGTTCTTCTTCGGCATTGCTATCGCTCAGGTGGTTTGACTAATGCGCCGTTGCTCTGAGCCACAGTCACACATTGCCGCAGCCGTTGACACCCTCCCCTCCCCCTGCTACACTACCGCCACAATCGAATAATCATCGGCTGCGAACGGGAGTAGTACGTCGCAACGCGAGGCCCAGAGAGGCGGGCCTGCCCGTTAGGGGCAAGGTGAGAGCCCGCTGTCGGCGCAGCGACCGAATGGACCCGGGAGCCGTCGCCCGAACCCAGATCGGTAGTAGGCGCGACCGGACGGGGCACCGTTACAGGCCCAGCCCCGATACGTCGGGGTGCAACGAGATGTCCGCCGCAGGCGGACAACTAGGGTGGCACCGCGAGAGACCCCTCGCCCCTAAGGCGAGGGGTTTTTGATTTGCGGAGAATAGGGAGCGCGGTATGTTGGAGAGCGGAAAGAGATACTACCAATTTGTTAGGGAGGAAAGGTTATTCTGCGGAGCCCTCACCCACCTGCTCATGCAGAAGGGATCCAATCTGACCACATTCCTGCAACTGGTGAACGTAAAGTCGCGAGCGGATTCGCAGATTCCCTTGACGCGTCTAGATGAAGCGGAGGTCTACGTCGAATTCGCATTCCTCCGTGACTATTGGCATGGCCTGGCGCTCGACAACGATGCCAAGCGACGGTTCATATTCGACCTGTTTTCGCGAGTTGATAGGCTCCGGCACTACGAGAACGACTCTTTCCCGAGTGTGATTAGCGAGTTCAACGGCACTTTCATGGGCGCTCGAGGGGAGAAAACCAAGAATGACATCGCTAGTCCTGGCCAGTGGAGCGTTACTAGCCTCTTCAAGAGATTCGGCATGGAACCGGATGAGTTTGGAGACTTCTGCCGGTTCAAGTGGTCTTTCAATATCAAGCCGGATATCGTTGTGCTCCTGCCGGGCTCAAAGCCCCTGTGCATAGAGGCTAAACTTGAGAGCAAAGAGGGACGCTACCCCACCAGCAGCAGCGACTGTGCGGCATTCGATGCAGCGTTCGGCGAGGAGCAGGGACGCGTCGGCCAAATCGAACTGCAGCAGTTCATGTTCGACAAACTTCTTGATGCCCCGTGCCAATCCGTCTTCATAGGTCGATCCGCATTGTCTGAGCCTGATCCAATATCCCTGAGCTGGGAGGAAGTGTTCAGGCAGTTAGATCTGACATCTTCCATCGGCTACGTTCGCAAACTGGTCGAGGATAACAAGCACCTGCCGCCTGATCGCAATTCCACGGGGAGGACCAGATGACCCAATACAAATACCAGCTGGACGAAAAGGACATACCCAACCAGTGGTACAACGTCCTGGCGGATCTGCCCGCCTCTGGCGGACCGCTGCCGCCGCCCATCCACCCCGCCACCCACGAGCCCATCGGCCCCGAGGCGCTGGCGCCCCTCTTCCCCATGGCCCTCATCGAGCAAGAGGTGAGCGCAGAGCGCTTCATCGGCATCCCGGACGAGGTGAGGGAGGTCTACAAGCTCTGGCGGCCCACGCCCCTGTACCGGGCCCACCGGCTGGAGAAGTCGCTGGACACCCCCGCCCGCATCTACTACAAGTACGAAGGCGTCTCCCCCGCCGGCTCGCACAAGCCCAACACCGCCGTCGCCCAGGCCTACTACAACAAGCAGGCCGGCATAAAGCGGCTGGCCACGGAGACCGGCGCCGGCCAGTGGGGCAGCGCCCTGGCTATGGCCTGTAACCTCTTCGATATAGAGCTCAAGGTCTACATGGTGAAGGTCTCCTACCATCAGAAGCCCTATCGGCGCGTCATGATGGAGACCTGGGGTGCCCAGGTCGTCGCCTCGCCCACTGGCGATACCCAGGCGGGGCGGGCAATCCTGGAGCAAGACCCAGATTCGCCGGGCTCCCTCGGCATCGCCATCTCGGAGGCGTCGGAGGACGCCGCTACCAAGGACGACACCAACTACTCCCTGGGCTCCGTCCTCAACCACGTCCTCCTCCACCAGACCGTCGTCGGCCAGGAGGCGATGAAGCAGATGGAGATGGCCGGCGACTACCCGGACGTCGTCATCGGCTGCGTGGGTGGCGGCTCCAACTACGCTGGCCTTTGCTTCCCCTTCATGCGTGACCGCCTCGTAGAGGGCAAGAGCACCCGTTTCGTCGCTGCCGAGCCTGAGGCCTGCCCCTCCATCACCCGCGGCGAATACGCCTACGACTTCGGCGATACGGCGGAGACGACGCCGCTGCTCCAGATGCACACCCTGGGCCACACCTTCGTTCCGCCGGGCATCCACGCCGGCGGCCTCCGCTACCACGGCATGTCACCCATCATCTCCAAGCTCTGCGCCGACGGCCACATGGAGGCCCGCGCCTACCACCAGAACGCGATCTTCGACGCCGCCGTCAAGT
>CAZYOV010000037.1:0-2654 GCA_964649215.1 uncultured Dehalococcoidia bacterium | reverse complement strand
CACATGGAGGCCCGCGCCTACCACCAGAACGCGATCTTCGACGCCGCCGTCAAGTTCGCCCAAACCGAGGGCATCCTCCCCGCGCCCGAGGCCGCCCACGCCGTCCAGGCCGCCATCGACGAGGCGCTGGCCGCCCGCGAGGCCGGCGAGCGGCGCATCATCCTGTTCAACCTCAGCGGCCACGGCCACTTCGACCTCGCCGCCTACGATGAGTACCTCTCCGGCAAGCTTGAGGACTACGCCTACCCGGCGGAGAAGGTCAAACAGGCGATGGCCGGTATCCCGAAAGTGAGCTGACATGTCCGAACAGACCTTCGACCCACGCTGGAAACGCATGCTGACCGGCGATCGGCCTACCGGGCCCCTGCACCTGGGCCACTACGTTGGGTCCCTGAAGATGCGGGTCGAGCTCCAGGAAAAGCTGGAGTGCTTCGTCCTCCTCGCCGACCTCCACGTCCTCACCACCCGCAACGAGCGCCTGGACGAGATTGGGGACAACATCCGCGAGATCGTGTTGGACTACCTCTCCGTGGGCCTAGACCCGAAAAAGACCACCATCTACCTCCAGTCGCTCGTGCCGGAGGTGCTGGAGCTTTTCTGGCTGTTTATGCCCCTTGTCGGCGTGCCCCGCGCCCAGCGCATCCCCTCCCTCAAGGAGATGGTGCGCGACCTGAAGCTGGAGACGGCCTCCATGGCCCTCCTCTCCTACCCCATCCTCCAGGCCGCAGACATCCTCATGGTGAAGGGTGACGTCGTGCCCGTCAGCCGCGACCAGGCCTCCCACGTTGAGCTCACCCGCGAGATAGCGCGTCGCTTTAACGCCACCTACGCCCCCGTCTTCCCGGAGCCGGACGCCCCCATAGGCCCTATGCTGGTAGGCACCGACGGCCAGGCCAAGGCCAGCAAGTCCATCGGCAACGTCATCCTCCTCTCGGACGACGCCAAGACGGTGGAGAAGCGGGTGCGATCCATGTACACGGACCCGGCCCGCATCCGCGCCGACATCCCCGGCCGTGTGGAGGGCAACCCCCTGTTCATCTACCACGACGCCTTCAACGACGACACGGCGGAGGTCGATGAGCTCAAGGAGCGCTACCGCAAGGGCAAGGTGGGCGATGTGGAGGTGAAGAAACGGCTTGCTGCCGCCATCAACCGCTTCCTCGACCCCATACGCGAGCGCCGCGCCGCCTTCGAGTCACAGCCGGGCCTGATCGACGGTATCATCCGCGAGGGCTCGGCGCGGGCGCGGGAGGAGTGCCGCCGCACCCTGGCCGAGGCCCGTGAGGCGATGGGCCTCACCTACTTCCGCGACGCCACCACAGTTAAGGTGAGCCGGTGAGCTATTACCCTGACCTGGAGGCGATCCACGCTCTAAAGGCGTCCCAGCCCGACGCCAACCTCGCCCCCGTCTACCGCGATGTGGCCGCCGACCTGGAGACGCCCGTATCGGCGTTTCTGAAGGCGGCCCGCGGCGACCACTCTTTCCTCCTCGAGTCCGTCGAGGGCGGCGAGCGGCTCGCCCGCTACAGCTTCATCGGCACCGAGCCCTACCGCGTCCTCCACCTGGGCCCCTATGCCGAGCCCAACGAGGGCTCGGATCCCCTCGTCGAGATCGAGCGTGAGCTGTCGCAGTTCAAGCTGGCGCACATCCAGAACGGTCTGCCCCGCTTCACCGGCGGCGCCGTCGGCTTCCTCGCCTACGAGGTCGCGCGCCACTTCGAGCCGCGTATCCCCGTTCCCCGCACCGACCCCCAGGCCTTCCCCGAGGCGTTGTTCACGTTCACCGATACGATCCTCGTGTTCGACCACCTCAAGCACACCATCAAGGTCGTCTCCCACTGCCGCCTGGACGGCGACGTCGAGGCCGCCTACCGCCAGGCCTGCTGGCGCATCGACGAGCTGGTGGAGCGGCTGGCCCGGCCTCTCCCCGCCCTTCCCTACCCCATCGAGCCGGCGCCCGCACGTCAGCAGACCACCACCTCCAACACGGAGAAGGAGGACTTCCTTCGCAAGGTGGAGCGCTGCAAGGAGTACATAGTCGCCGGGGATATCTACCAGGTGCAGATCTCCCAGCGCTTCCAGCGGCCCACCCACGCCCATCCCTTCTCCGTCTACCGCGCCCTGCGAACCGTCAACCCCTCGCCCTACATGTACTACCTGGCCATGGGCGATGCTCATATCATCGGCGCCTCCCCGGAGATGCTCGTGCGGGTCGAGGACGGCTTGGTCGAGAACCACCCCATCGCCGGCACCCGCCGCCGCGGCCGCGATGCCGAGGACGAGCGGCGCATGGAGGAGGAGCTCACCAGCGACGAGAAGGAGCGCGCCGAGCACATCATGCTGGTCGACCTCTCCCGCAACGATGTCGGCCGTATCGCCCAGCCCGGCAGCGTCGCGGTTACGGAGCTGCTGGCCGTCGAGAAGTACTCCCACGTGATGCACCTCGTCTCCCATGTCGTCGGCCGGCTCAAGCCGGAGCTCACCTCCTACGACGCCTTTCGCGCCTGCTTCCCCGCCGGCACCGTCACCGGAGCGCCCAAGATCCGCGCCATGGAGATCATCGCCGAGCTGGAGAGCGACCGCCGCGGCCCCTACGCCGGCGCCGTCGGCTACTTCGACCTCTCCGGCAACCTGGACACCGCCCTCGCCATCCG
>CAZYOV010000036.1:0-21554 GCA_964649215.1 uncultured Dehalococcoidia bacterium | reverse complement strand
GTTCCAGCCGCTGTGGGTGGAGGACCTGGTAACGTGCATCGTCGCCTGCCTGGATGAGGAGGCGCACGGCGGCCAGACGCTGGAGGTCGGGGGGCCGGAGCACCTGACCTACGAAGAGATGCTGGATACGGTGAAAGAGGCGTTGGGCAAGTCACGCGTTAAGGTGCACGTGCCACTGGCGGTGATGCGACTGTTGGCCCAAATGATGGAGTGGGTGCTACCGAAGCCGCCTGTGACCAGGGACCAACTCAAGATGCTGGCCCTGGACAACATCACGGAGACGGATTCGATGATGCGGAATTTCGGCGTCCAGCCTCGAAGGCTCGCCGACTCACTCGACTACATCAAACGATGAATCGCGACCGGCACCTAGCCGGAAGGGCTCTGCCGACGGGCGTGGCGGGGGATGAGGTGGACAGCGGTGGCCTTGAACGAAGCCACAACGCGGCTGCCCGCCTCCAGCGATAGCTCTTCCAGGGACTGCTTGGTGATCAGCGCCACCAGGGGGAAGCCGGCGTCCAGCTCCACCCTCGCTTGAGCGCCGGAGCGCACAACCCGCCGCACGACGGAGGGGAGGCGGTTGCGGGCGCTGGTGGCAGCGGGGCGGTCTTCGGCCGGACTGAGGACAACGTCCTCCGGGCGCAGGCAGACCAGCACCTCCCCAGCGCTCGGCCCCTCGAGGGCCGAGGCGGCCTCCACCCGGCAGCCGGAAACCTCCACCACGGCGAGGCCTTCCTCAACGGCGCGGATGCGGCCCGGCACTATAGTCTCCACTCCCAAGAAGGCCGCCACCTCCTCGTCGGCCGGGGCGGCGAAGACCTGCGACGGCGGACCCACCTGACGGATCCGCCCGCCGATAATGACCGCCACACGATCGCCGAGACGGAGCGCCTCGGCGCGGTCGTGGCTCACGAACACCACCGTAGTGCCCGTCTCGGCCAGAGCGCGATCGAGGTCGTCGATGAGGGCCTGCCGGGTGGGCTCGTCCAGGGCAGCGAACGGCTCGTCCAGGAGGAGGACTTCCGGCTCCAGGGCCAGCGCGCGAGCCAGACTCACCCTCTGCGCTTCGCCGCCGGACAGGGTGCGGGCCGAGCGACGGGCCAGCGCGGCGATACCGAACCGCTCCAGCCACCGCCGCACACGATGCGCCCGTTCGGCGCGCGGTACGCCCCGCAGAGCGAGACCGGAGCCGACGTTGGACTCCACTGTGGCGTCCAGCAGCAGCGGCTCCTGGAACACTACCGCCATCCGGCGCCGGTAGGAGAGGAGGCCATCCCGAACCGGCTGCCCGTCGAACAGAACCTCGCCCGCAGAGGGGCGCTCCAGGAGAGCAAGGACGTGGATGAGGGTGCTCTTGCCCGCGCCGTTAGGGCCAACCACGGCCAACACCTCGCCGGAGGAAACGTCCAGCTCTTCCACGAAGAGAATGTGGTGCCCGGCGCGCTCCACCACAATCCCGCGAACGCCCATCTTGGGCTGGGTCACGAGGCCCGCCTCCTCTGCTGGATGATGGTGAAAGTCAGCGTCACCGTATACACCAGGGCCAGGAGGATGAAGGAGAGGGCGATGGCGGTCTCGAAGTCCCCCTGAGAGGTCTCTAGCACCGTGGCCGTCGTGAGCGTCCGGGTCGAACCCTTGATGTTGCCGCCCACCATGATGGACGCGCCAACCTCCGAGATGGCGGCGCCGAAGCCGGCCATGACCGCCGCCAGCAACGGCAAACGGGCCTCCCGAAACAGGAGCCAGGCCGCCTGCCAGCGCGAAGCGCCCAGGGCGAGCACCTGGAGACGCAGCTTAGGGTGAAGCGTCTGGAGCGCAACCACGCTCAGGGCGGTTACTATCGGCGTGGCTATGACCGCCTGGGCGATGACGATGGCGGCCGGCGTGTACAGCAGGTGAAGCTGGCCCAGCGGGCCCGTCCGCCAGAGCATTACCGCCACCACCAGACCGACCACCACAGGTGGCAAGGCCATCCCGAGGTTGAGAAAGCTCAAGGCCAGTGTACGCCCAGGCGGAGCGCGGAAAGCGAGGAAGGAGGCGATGCTGAGACCGATGACGAGGGCGATGCCGGTAGCGGCAGCCGAGACTGTGAGGGAGAGAAGCGCGATCTCGTACACCTCTGCGTTGCCGGTGAATATGAGGCGAAACGCCTCGCGGATACCGTCCCAAATGAGCTCCACGGCATGCCTCCTTACGGGGTGGAAACGGGGATGGGCGTCACATTGCCGACAGAGCCGACAGGCACGAACAGCGGCTGTCCATACTCCTCAAGACCGAAGTCCGCGATGATCCGCTGTGCGGCCGCAGAGGTCAGAAACTCCGCGAACGCCAGCGCTGCCGCTCCGTTTACGTTGTGCTTATCGGGGTTTACGCGGATGATGCTGTAGCGGTTCGGTTGCTCGTCGAATGCGTAGACCTCCAGCTCCAGTCGTTCCTCGAATACCATGAAGGTGCTGCTGTCCACCAGCGTATAGGCGGCCCTATCAGAGGCGACGAGGAGGCTCTGGCCCTGACCGGCGCCGGACTCCTGGTACCAGGACTCGCCCACCGGGTCGATCCCCGCCTTTCGCCATAGCGCTAGCTCCCGGAGGTGGGTGCCGGAGTTGTCGCCCCGGCTGATGAATGTCCTCTCCGCCGCGGATATGCGCTTGAGCGCCTCCGCTACCGCGCCCGCCGACCCCACTCCGGCGGGGTCATCCGGCGGCCCGACGAGGACGAAGAAGTTGTGCATGATCTCCCTCCGGTCTACACCGTCGTCATCGGCTATGAGCTTCGCCTCCTCCTGCGGGGAGTGGGTGATGACGGCGTCCACCTCGCCGCGACGGGCCAGTTCGAGGATCTGACCCGACCCGGCGACGATCGGCGTGACGGCGGTCACATCGTATCCGCTCTCCTCGCGGAACGCCTCCGTGAGGACATCCAGAAGGCCTGTGTCCTGGATACTGGTAGTGGCGCCGACGACGAAATTGTTGCCGCCGCAGGACGCCGCCGATAGGGCAGCAGCCGCAGCCACGGCCGCCAACGGCAGGCATCTCAGAGCGGCCCAGAGGCTAGGGCGCGGGCTGCCTGTCCGGGGTCGACTCCACATAGGCATCGGGTATAAACAGGGGCTGTCCAAAGCGCTCCACCCCGTAGCCACGGATAACGTCCTGGACCGCCATTGACGTGACAAACTTCACGAAGGGGCTGCCGCTTCGGCGTTGATACGGCGTGACTTCTCGGGATTTACTTGCATCACGTGGTACACGTTGAAAAGCGTCGAGTCACCCTCGACGAGGACCTCCAGGGCTAGGTTCTGCTGCTGGGCAAGATACGTGCCGCGATCGCTCAGGGTGTACCCTCGCATCTCACTGGCGACGAGCAAGGTCTGGCCCATGCCGGTGCCGGTCTCGCGATACCAACCGCCGGACGTGGTGACCACAATCGAGTCCCATATCTTCATCTCCCTGGCGTGGGTGCCCGACTCATCGCCACGGCTCAAGAACGTCGCCTCCGCTTCTGCGATCCGCCGGAACGCCTCCGCAGCGTCCCCCAGGCCGCGGACGCCCGCCGGATCGGCCGCGGGGCCGACGATGACGAAATCGTTGTGCATCACCAGGCGCCGGTTGACACCGTGGCCCGCCGCCATGAACGCTTCCTCCGCATCCTGAGAGTGAGCGAGGACGACGTCGACCTCCCCCTCCTCGCCCAGCCGCAAGGCGGCGCCGGAGCCCACGGCGATGGTCTTCACGCTGTAGCCCGTCTGCCGTTCGAACTGGGGCACAATCACATCCAGGAGGCCGCTGTCCTGAGTACTTGTTGTCGTGGCCAGGATGAGCTGGTTCTCACCGCCCACACAGGCGGTGGCCAGGGCGAGAATGAGGACGCAACCGATGACGACTGCACGAGCGAGCAACTTCGCCTCTTCACTAGGGGGCCTGACTGCCAGTTATGATAGGCGCTGAAGCCGGAGGCAGACAAGCGTGGAGCTCTAGCCACCGTTGCGCCTGATAAGAAAGGCTACCAGCCCCAGGACGAAGGCGACACCGGTACCGACAGCGGCGAAGGCTCACGGCCGGCGGCCGCTTGGGCTGTCACCGCCTTCGGTGACCGGAGCGATAGCCATAGCGGGAGTCGCCGGGGTCGGCGATGGAGGCGTCGCAGGCAACGGCTCGCTCTCCAGGTCATGCGCGCCGCGCAGCGGCACCTCCTTTAGGAACGCCCCCACCAGCACGGACGCCGCCATCACGATCACCGCCACCCAGAAGGCGTCGCCGATCGCCGTGGCCAGTGACGTCCTTACAGCGACGATAGAGGCCTCGAACAGCTGGGTACCCTGCGGGCCCAACTGCTCGAAGGCGCCCCGGACCGCGCTCAACTGCTCCGGGCTCAGCAGGAACTGCGGGTTTCGTATCTGTTCCACCAGCGCGGGAGGCGCGCTCTCAGTGACCTGGGGCGGCATGTTGGCTGCCAGCTCGCTGGACAGAGTGCTATTGATAAGGGAGCCCATGACCGCTACACCCATCGTCCCGCCAACGGAGCGCAGGAACTGCATCGTCGATGTGGCGATGCCCATCACTCTATGCGGCACCGCATTCTGGACCGCGAGCATGAACAGCGGTAGGGACATCCCCAGGCCGATGCCCATGACCACCATGTTTCGCCTGGCGATGAAGTTCGTCGCGTTTACGTCCATCTGGGCGAGCAGGTACATGCCCGCCGCCATGATGGCCAACCCGCTCACGCCCAATAGCCGGTAACGCCCCAGCCGGGACATGATCTGGCCGGTGATAGCGCTGGAGATCGCCATGGCGATCATCATCGGCATAATGACCAGGCCGGAGTTGGTGGCCGAAGCGCCGATGACGCCCTGGACAAACAGGGGGATGTAAGACAGCGCTCCGAACATGGCGATTCCGGTCATGAAGGTGACCACCGCGGACACCGCGAAGATACGGTTGCGGAACAACCCCATAGGTATGAGCGGCTCTTCAGTATGCAGCTCAGTGTAGATGAACATGGCCAGGGCCACCGCCGACCAGGTAAACATGCCGATAATCTCGGGCGAGGCCCAATCGTAGCGGCTGCCTGCCCAGGATAAGGCCAGCAGTGCCGGAACTACGGTGGCCGCCAGAAGGACGATACCCATGTAGTCCAGCCTGGGGCGGGTCAGCGGCCTCAGGGTCGGCATACCGAATATGAGGACGAGCAAGGCGACGGAGCCCAGGGGCAGGTTGATGTAGAACACCCACCGCCAGTGGACGTGGTCGGTAAGGGTGCCGCCGATGAGCGGGCCGAGGACACTGGCCGAGGCGAAGACGCCGGCCATCAGGCCCGACCACTTGCCACGCTCGGCGGGCGGGAACACGTCGCCGACGATGGCGAAGGCGATGCCCATGATCATGCCGGCGCCCAGCCCTTGCACGGCCCGGAAGGCGATGAGCTGCTCCATGGTCTGAGAGGAGCCGGACAACACAGAGCCCAGCAGAAGGATGGCCACGCCCGCGATATAGAACGGCTTGCGGCCAAACAGGTCGGTCAGCTTGCCGACGATGGGGATAGCAGTGGTGGAGGTGATCATGAAGGAGGTGAACACCCAGGGGAAGAGGCCCAGACCGCCCAGGCTGGCCACGATGCGGGGTAAGGAGGTGCTGACAATCGTCATGTCCATAGCGGCGGTGAACAGGCCTAGGAGGGTGCCGACCATCACCACCACCCTGGTACGGGTGCTCAACTGGGAGAAGGACTGGACGCCCGGCGGGACCGTTGCCGCCACGGCTACGCCTCGACCCGAGACAGCTCATCCGCTTCCTGGGCGGCCTGGGCTGCGGTGAGGTCCTCCAGCGCCGCGACCAGCCGCTCAAGCTGGGGAGCGGAAAGGCGGTCCATGACCTCGTTCATGCGGGCGCGGCCGCTACGCTCCAGCTCTTCCACGGTGCTGGCGCCGCTGGCGCTCAGGTAGTGCCTGACCAGACGCCGGTCGCCGTCATCCGTCTCGCGTCGGATTAGCCCTTGTCGAACCAACCGGTCAACGATGCGGGTCAGGGTAGACGGCGTCACTTTGAGGCTCTCAGCCATTGCGCCCGCGGAAGCGCCGTCCTCGGTCCGCAGCAGGAAGAGGACGCGGAGCTGGGTCATCGTCAGCCCCAACTCCACCCAGGCCTCGAGACGGCCTGGATCGGAGCGTGCGATAGCGCGGCCAAACAGGTGGAAGGCGCGCTCTCGCAGAGGGTCTCGCTCTGACGTCATATCATTTGTATGCTAAGCAAATATTCGACATACGTCAATAGTTCGCTCCCGACTAAGGACTCCCCCCCCATTGGAAGCCCCTGCGTCTGCCTGGTAGGATAGGCGCGTGAGGACCGAATTCGAAACCGCAACCGAGAACGCGGCTCTGAAGAAGGCGATCGTCGCCCGTATCCAGTCGCAGGGGCCGATACCATTTCGCGACTTCATGGACGCTGCCCTCTACCACCCGCAACACGGCTACTACCGCTCGCGACGGGAGAAGATGGGCCGCGAAGGCGATTACCTGACCAGCCCAGAGGTCAGCGCCGCCTTCGGCGTGATGTTGGCGCGACAGCTACATGAGATGTGGCTGGCTATGGGGCGGCCGCTCCGTTTCGACATCGTGGAGGCCGGCGCGGGGACGGGCCGCCTCTGTCGCGACATCCTGCGCTGGACCGGCGACCAGGAGCCCGACTTCCATAGCGCCCTCGCCTACGCCATCGTCGAGGTGAGCGAGCCGCTAATGGAGCACCAGAGCGACGTTCTGGCGGAAGAAGGATGCGACGTGCGCTGGTCGGCGGAACTGCCGGACGGCATCGAGGGTTGCCTCCTCAGCAACGAGCTGCTTGATTCCTTCCCCGTCCACGCAGTGTGCGTCCGCGGCGGCGAGCTGAGAGAGGTGTTTGTGGACTGGGACGGCTCTCGCTTCGTGGATGAGCTGCACCCGCCCTCGACGCCGGAGATCGAGCGGTACTTCAGGCGGCTGGGCCTAAGGCCCGGCGAGGGCTGCCGAGCGGAGGTGAACCTGGAGGCGCCGGAATGGATGCGCAACGCCGGCCGCTCCTTGCGGAGGGGGTTCGTGCTCACCCTCGATTACGGCTACGAGGCCGACGAGCTGTACGCCCCTTGGCGCGCCGATGGAACGCTGCTTTGCTTCTATCGCCACAACCCCAGCGCCGACCCTTACGCCCGCCTGGGCCGTCAGGACATCACCAGCCACGTGGACTTCACAACCGTTCGGCGGGCGGGCGAGGAGGCCGAGCTGCAGACGCTGGGACTCGTATCTCAGAGCGAATTCCTGACCAACCTGGGGATCGCGGAGGCGCTGGCGCCGCCTGCAGGGGGCGACGTCAATCTGGAGGAGTACTACGCCCGCAGGCGCACCGTATCGGAGCTGCTGGACCCGGCGGCGCTGGGTCGCATTCGAGTGCTGCTCCAGACGAAAGCGGTAGAGGCGCCGCACCTGACGGGCCTGGAGGGACCGCGGCATGCCTGACATGCCTGACATGCCTGACATGCCTGAAGTGGGAAGCGTGGTGCCTGACTTCGAGTTGCCCAGCACTCAGGGGGTGTTTCGGTTGAGCGACCTCACCGCCACCAAGAAGGTGATACTCGCCTTTTACCAGGAGGACAACACGCCCTTATGCTCCAGCGAGGTGTCAGTGTTCAAGGAGGACTACGAGCTGGTGCAGCAGCTACGGGCGGAGATCGTAGCGGTGAGCACAGACGACCTGGACTCACACATGGATTTCGAGGCGAAGCTGGGCGGCGTGCCCTTCCCGCTCGTGAGCGATGAGCGACTGGAAGCGGCCCAGGCCTACGGCGTCCTGGACGACGCCGGCAAGCGATCGCGGCGGGCCGTCTTCGTCATCGACATGGGTGGGGAGGTCCTGCATGTGGTGCCGTGGTTCCAGCCGGGCAACCCCGACCAGTACGAGGAGATATTCGCGGCGCTCGGGTTCGAAGTGTGAGCAAAGACGGAGAACGGCGCCGTCGGGCAGGCGGGGAGGCTGACGCGGGCATGAGCGGCTACTCCGATCTGGTACGCGATCACTTCGAGAACCCCCGCAACGGCGGCGAGCTCGCCGATGCGGACGCCGTGGGCTACCAGACCAATCCCGTCTGCGGCGACACGATGCGGCTCACGCTTCGTATCAACGGCGGACGCATCGCGGAGGCGCGCTTCCAGACCTCGGGCTGCCCGGCGGCCATCGCCACTAGCAGCGTGTGCACGGAGATGATTCGCGGTCAGACGCTGGCGGAGGCGGAGGCGCTCACCAAGGAGGACTACGCCGCGGCGCTTGGCGGCCTGCCCGCCAGCAAGATGCACTGCTCCGTCCTGGCGGCGGACACCGTACGTGCGGCCGCGGCCGACTACGTGCAGCGCACGGCTCACTAGTCGCGGGGCTGGCCGGCGCCGTGCTGGAGGGCCCATTTGGCCGCCTCCAGGGCGCGGCTGGCGGGGACCAGAGGCTGCACCTCCCACTCCAGGTAAGCGGACAGGGGCAGGCGGTTCAGCATCTCCGACAGCTCCTCGTTGGAGGCGACATCGGCGATGACGAGCCCAGACCGCTGGCCGATCAGCGCTCCTCCGGCCAGGACTTTGCCGTCGTTTTCGAGCTGCTTGATCACTTCCCAGGTAGAGACAACCATCCCCAGCCACAGCTCGCGGGGGACAGGAGGAACGTCGGGCAGGCTCGCCTTAACGAAAAACAGCATGGGAGCGCCTCCTTACCGGATTCGAGGCGATTATACCCGCTCCAAGGACGTAATGGTCTCACCTTCACGTAAACGGTTGTCTAGGTAATCCTCAGGCTATAGAATGGCACTACGGAAGGAGCGCCCCCTGAAGACGTTCGAGTATTTCGCCCCAGAGAGCCTGCCGGAAGCTCTCAGCCTCCTCCAGAAGCGAGGAGAGGAAGGTCGCGCCCTGGCCGGTGGAACCGACCTGGTGGTGCAGGTCAAGGAGGGCGGCAAAATACCAACCCCTTCCTACCTCGTGAGCCTTCGCCGCCTCCCCGAGCTCCGCGGCATCGACTTCAGTGAGAGGGATGGCCTACGCATCGGCGCTACCGTCACTATGACGGAGGCCGCTGAATCAGTGCCGGTCCGCGAGCGCTATCGCGCCCTGGCCGACGGCGCCGAGATCGTCGGCTCAATTCAGACGATGAACATGGCCACTATCGGCGGAAACGTGTGCAACGCCGCGCCATCGGCGGACACAGCGCCGCCGTTCCTCACCTACGAGGCCGTTGCCGTTGTCGCCGGCCCCAAGGGAGAGCGAGACGTACCGATTGAGGAGTTCTGGCTGGGACCAAACCAGACAGCGCTCCAGCAAGGTGAGCTGCTGCGGGAACTGCGACTGCCCGCGCCGCCGGCCAACACAGGCGGCGTATACGTGCGCCAAACGCCCCGAAAGCAGATGGACATCGCGGTGGTGGGCGTGGCTGTGCTGCTCACGCTGGGCCAGGGAGACCGCATCGAGCGGGCGCGCATCGCGCTGGGCGCCGTAGCGCCCACGCCCATCCGCGCCCGAAAAGCGGAGGCGGCGCTGGAGGGGAAGGCGGCGAGCGAAGCGCTGTTCGCGGAGGCGGCGGAGACGGCGACATCGGAGGCCAGTCCCATAGGTGACGTCCGTGGCTCGGCGGAGTTCCGGCGGCATCTGGTGCAAGTGACGACCGAACGCTGCCTGCAGGAGGCGGCACAGAGAGCACGGGCGAGCTAGAAGCGAGTCACTATGTCCAAGCAGACGATACACATCAAGATCAACGACCAGCCTCAAGAGGTGGCTGTCGAACCTCACTGGACGCTGCTGGAGACGGTGCGGGAGCAGCTAGCTCTCACCGGCAGCAAGGAGGGGTGCGGCACCGGCGATTGCGGCGCCTGCTCCATGATCGTGGACGGCAGGCTCATCACCTCCTGCCTCATGCTGGCGCCGGAGGCCGACGGCAGCGAGGTGCTGACCATCGAGGGGTTGGCTCGCAACGGCGAATTGCACCCCGTTCAGCAATCGTTCATAGAGGCCGGCGGAGTGCAGTGCGGCTTCTGCACCCCGGGGATGATCATGGCCACAAAATCGCTGCTGGACCGCAACTCGCGGCCCACTCTGGAGGACGTGCGTCTGGGGCTGGCGGGCAACCTCTGCCGCTGCACCGGATACGCCAAGATATACGAGGCGGTTCTCACCGCCGCAGAGCGGATAGGCTAGAGGGAGAGCTCCATGGCCCAGGAGACAGCGACCCAGCAAGAATACCGGATCGTCGGCAAGCCCATTACCCGCATCGAGGGCGTGGGCAAGGTCACCGGCAAGACCGTCTACGCGGATGACATGAAGCTGCCGCGAATGCTGCACGCAAAGCTCCTGGGCAGCCCCCATGCCCACGCCCGCATCAAGTCCATCGACGCCAGCAAGGCCCGCAACCACCCCGGCATCGCCGCTGTCATCACGGCCGCGGAGCTGCCGCCGTTCAGGAAGAGCGAGTCCGACCGTCACCACGCCATATTCGCCGAGGACGAGACGCTGTTCTACGGCCAGCCGGTGGCAGCCGTATTGGCCGAGGAGCCGCATACGGCTGAGGCTGCCCTGGAGCTGATCGAGGTGGAGTACGAGGAGCTGCCGCCGGTGCTGGACCCCGTGGCCGCCATACGGGAGGACTCGCCTCTGGCCCGTTCGCCCCTCGGTGAGGTGGACCGCACGGAGGAGAAAGGTCACATCACTGCCGAGGTGGAGCAGAAAGAGGCCGAGGGCAAGCCCAGCAACATCGCTTCCCAGATGTCCTTCTCACGCGGGGACATGGAGCAGGGCTTCGCTGAGGCGGACGTGATCGTCGAGGAGACCTGGCGGTCGGCGATGGTCCACCAGTCATACATCGAGCCCCACGCCACCATCGCCGACTACGACCCCGGCCCAGACGGAGAGCTGGCGATCTGGACCAGCACCCAGGCCCCCTTCTACATCCGCGATGAAGTGTCCAAGGCGCTGAGAATGCCTGAGTCTCGCATCCGCGTGACCGCCACCGAGGTAGGCGGCGGCTTCGGCGGCAAGATCTACCTAACCGAGTTGATGGTGGCCATGCTGGCGATGATCGTCCGCCGGCCCGTGAAGTACATCATGAGCCGCAAGGACGATATGCTGGCGGCCACGCCAGCGCCGCAAGCCATCATCGAGCTGAAGACCGGGATGAAGAAGGACGGTACTCTCACCGCCCTCAAGGCCCGCCTTATCTACGACTCCGGCGCATTCCCGGGCGCTCCAATGCTACCCGGCTGTCTTATCATCGGCGGCTACTACAAGTGCGCCAACCTGGAGATCCGGGGGTTGGAGGTGCTCACCAACAAGGTGAGCGTGGGCGCCCTGCGCGCACCCGGCGCGCACAACGCCACCTTCGCTCTGGAGAGCCACATGGACATGATGGCCAAGGAGCTGGGCCTGGACCCGTTGGAGGTACGGCTCAAGAACGCGATGGAAGAGGGTGACCCCCTGCCCAGCGGCCAGCCTTACACTCGCATCGGCCTCAAACAATGCCTGGACGCCATCGGGAACAGCCAGCTCTGGAAGGACCGATCCGAGGCGAAACAGCACCCCAATCGCGGGATAGCGCTGGCGGTGGGGGGCTGGCTGGGCGGCCTCCAGCCCGCGAGCGCGATCGTGAGCCTGAACGGCGACGGCACCATCAACGTCATCGTCGGCTCGGCCGATATCACCGGCACGAACACCTCCTTCGCCCAGATCGCGGCGGAGGTGCTGAACGTACCGCTGTCCATGGTGGGCGTCACCACCGGCGACACGAAAACGGCGCCCTTCGCCGGCATGAGCGCCGGCAGCAAGACCACCATCACCGTAGGACTAGCCGTCAAAAAGGCCGCCGAGGATGCGCGGCAGCAGATGCTGAAGATCGCGTCTCGCAGGCTGGAGTGCGAGCCGGATGACCTGGAGATGATCGACGGCGAGATACGGGTGAAGGGATCGTCCGACAAGTCCCTGACGTTCTTGCGCCTGGGGCGGATTACCACCAACTTCGCGGCGCCCTTCGCAGCCATCGTCGGGCGGGGCGCGATAACAGCCCGCCGGCAGGCGCCGGGGTTCACCGTCCAGGCCGCGGAGGTAGAGGTGGACCCGGACACCGGGGAGCTGACCATCCTTCGCTACGCCGTCGCCCAAGACGCGGGATTCGCCATCAACCCGCTCTCGGTGTCCGGCCAGATGCAGGGCGGCGCCAGCCAGGGGCTGGGCATCGCCCTCTCCGAGGAGATGCTCTACGACGATCAGGGACGCCTGCTCAACGCCAACCTGCTGGACTACCGCCTGCCCACGACCCGCGATCTGCCGCCCATTGAAACGATCATCGTGGAGGTGCCCTCGGAGGACGGGCCGTACGGGGCGCGCATCGTCGGCGAGCCGTCGATCGTGGCCGGCGCGGCGGCCGTCACCAACGCCATCGACGAGGCCGTGGGCGCCCGCCTGCGCGAGGTGCCGGCGACGCCGGAACGCATCCTGAAGACTCTGGGTAAGATATAGGGACGAAGAGCAAAGGGAGGTATGGGATGAAGCCTACTAAAGAGCAGATCAAGCAATACTATGGGCAGGCGCTACAGCGTTGCCTGGACTCGTACGAGCGGCTGGACGATAAGGAGTGGAAGAAGAAGGCGTCGGACCGCTGGACGGCCAAGGACTACCTGGCGCACCTGGTCATCACGCAGGAGGAGCAGGGGACTCGCCTGCCCCAGCAAGCGCTCGCGGGAGAGCCCGGACAGCTACCCGGCTTCGATGGGCGTGAGGCGATCAACGACTACAATGAGCAGATGCTGGCGAAGGTGCGCGACCTGCCGGTAGCCGAGCTCATGGGCCGCCTCAGGGCCGCCTTCGAAGAGAGCCTGCGAACCCTGGAGGGGTTCAGCGAGGCGGACCTGGACAGGCCCGCCTCCAGCCCCGAGTGGGACCGCCCCGGCACGGTGCGCGATCTGTTTTTCGCCAGCTACCTGCACCTGCCCGGACACTACCAGGACATCCGCCGCGTCGCCAAGAAGAAGCTGCCCCATTGGATGGAGGCCGGCACCCCGGAGGAGGTACACTTCCAGCTGGACCGCATCTTCCACTTCATGCCCTTGGTCTTCTGGCCCGACCGCGGCGCCGATTTGAACGTAACCTACGCGTTCAACATGGAAGGCGCGGGCGGCGGCCAGTGGGCGCTGCGCATCGGCGATGGCAAAGCGGAGACCGAGGACGGTGCACCGGAGAGCTTCGACATGGAGCTTCGCACGAAGCCGCAGCTCTGGATCGATCTCTCCAACAACGACCTCAACCCGATGTGGGCCATCACAACGCGTAAGGTACACCTCGGCGGCAACGCGGGCCTGGCGATGAAGCTGGGCACGCTCTTCCAGGTAAGCGAGTAGCCTAGCCGCGATGACCATCGCCGCCATCCTCCTGGCCGGCGGGGAAAGCTCCCGCATGGGCACCGCCAAGCCGCTGCTGGAGTGGGGCGGGAATACGCTGATCGAGTACCAGCTCGCTCAGCTCAAGGAGCCCCCCGTGGACCGGCTGGTGGTGGTGGTGGGGCACCGCGCCGATGAGGTTCTGCCCTACGTCCGGAGCGCTGGCCCCGACGTAGTCGGGGTGATCAACGAGCGGTACGCGGAGGGACCCGCCTCCTCACTCCGCCTCGGCGCCGCCGCCCTCCCGGACGAGACCACGGCCATCCTCGTCCTCGGCGTCGACCAGCCCCGGCCCCACGACGTAATCGCCCGGCTGGTGGACGCGAACCGGCACTCCGGCAGCCTGATCACCGTACCCACGTACGATGAGAAGCGCGGCCACCCGCCGCTGCTCGACGGGTCGCTGCTGCCGGAGCTGCGGGAGGTCGACGAGGCGACGCAGGGGTTGCGCGCCGTTATCGAAAGGCATGCGGCGGACGTAGACGAGCTGCCGTTCGAGACGTCGGCGGTGCTGCTGAACCTGAACCGACCGCAAGAGTACCAGAAGGCGCGCGCCAGCTACTTCGCCCCGGCGGGCGGGCGTCCGACCGGGTAAGGAGACGGCCGTGAAGCACATGGGCGACTACGAGATTCTGTCCCACGTAGAGATGCCGGAGTGCAGCATCCGCATCATCGGCATGAAGGAGGCGGAGCACGTAGCGCTTCACTACCACGAGAAGTGCGCCCAGATATACACGGTGCTGGAGCAGGAAGTGGAGGTGCGGGTGGGCGACCGCACCATGCGGTTGCGTCCGTACGAGACGGTTCACATCGAGAAGGAAGTACAGCACAGCGTGCGGGCGGTGGAGGGCTCGGCGCTGGTGCTCAGCCTCTCGATACCGCCGCTGGACAGGGAAGACCAGCACGTGGCGGAGTAGGCGCAGACCCACCGTTAAGGCATTCGCTTTGAATCCGCCGCCAACACCCTCATGGAGTCTTAAGAGAGTTCCACTGCGGCGGCGCCAAGTTGAACCGAGTGCAGGAGGCCATACCAATGTGGTCGCATTACACAAAGGCCCGCAAGCTTGACTGGCCGTGTGGCCCCGTGATACAAACTAGGCGTCTTAGATAGCTTCAGGAGGTTGCCCTTGACTCAAGAAACCGCCTCAGAAGAGAAGAAGCGTAACCCCATCGTACCCTTCCTACGCATACCGGAAGACCCAAAGCAGGAGCCCTACCTGTGGGGCAGCAAGTGCAAGGCCTGCGGCTCTGTCTTCCTGGGAGAGCGCATCGCCTGCGGCAAGTGCGGCGACACCGACTCCCTCGAAGAGGTCCACCTCAGCGGTGAGGGCGAGATTTACGTCTTCTCGGTGGTCCACCAGTCGGTGCCGGGGCTGGAAGCGCCCTACGTCGCCGCCATCATCGACCTGCCGGAGGGCGTGTCCATCCGGGGCAACGTCTACGGCCTGGACCCGGAAAAGCCCACCCCTGAGTGGTTCGGCAAGAAGGTCAAGATGTACACCGAAAAGGTGCGCACCGACCGCGAAGGGAACGACGTCATCGCAGCCAAGTTCAGGGTGCTCAACTAGCCGCCGCGCGGCCACTCTCTGAACTTAGAAGGAGGAACCCGTGAAGGACGTAGCAATGGTCGGCGCCAACATGATCAAGTTCGGGCGCTATCCGGACAAAGACGTCGTCCAACTGGCGGCCGATGCCACCATCGGAGCGCTGAAGGACGCCGGTATATCCATCAACGAAGTGGAGATGGTGGCCAGCGGCAACCTGTACCAATCTAACGCCATGATCGGCCAGCGGATCATGAAGGAGATCGGAGCTACAGGCGTCCCCGTGGTGAACGTCACCAACGCCTGCGCCACCGGCTCCACGGCCTTCCGCGAGGCCTATCTGGCCATCGCCTCGGGCATGTATGACGTAGCGCTGGCCATCGGCAGCGAGCAGATGGGCAAGATGGGCCTGCTGGGCGCCGGCGGCGGCAACCGCGACTACAGCACGGAGGGTGTGATGGGAACCGGCCTGATGCCGGGCGTGTTCGGGCAGGCCGGCGTGGAGCACATGCGCAAGTACGGGACCAAGATGGAGCACTTCGCCAAGATCGCCGTCAAGAACCACAAGCACTCCATCCACAACCCGTACGCGCAGTACAACGTGGAGACACCCCTGGAGGATGTAATGAACGCCAGGATGATCGCCTGGCCCAACACCCTCTACATGTGCTGCCCCACCGGCGACGGCGCCGCCGCGGCGGTGCTCATGTCCGCGGAGAAGGCGCGCCAGCACACGACGAACCCTGTCTGGGTGGCCGCCTCTGCCCTCACCTCCGACCCCTGGCAGGAACGCAACCCCACGATGTTCGACGTGAACACGGTGACCCGCAACGCGGCCAAGCAGGCCTACGATCAGGCCGGCATAGGCCCTGAGGACCTGACCCAAGTAGAGCTGCACGACTGCTTCGCCACCGCCGAGCTGATCCACTACGAAAACCTGGGGCTGTGCGGCGACGGCGAGGCGGGCGAGTTCATCGACCGCGGCGACCCCTGGGTAGGCGGCCGCATCCCGGTCAACGCCAGCGGCGGGCTGCTCTCCAAGGGGCATCCTCTTGGCGCCACCGGCGTCGCCAACATCGTGGAGATCGTGTGGCACCTGCGTGGTCAGGCGGGCGGGCGTCAGGTGGAGAACTCGAAGGTAGGCCTGGCCCACGTGATCGGCTTGGGCTCCGCCTGTACTATCCACATCATCAAGAAGTAAATCAATAAGAGGAGCGGTAACCGAAGAGAGGGCTGAGTTCCCCGATAAATCGGGGAGCTCGGCCCTGTTATAATTAAAGAGGCATGAATAGACTAATATGCTTGAGCTGACGTTCCTTGGAACGGCTAACGCCTTCGCAGCCGGCGGGCGTTACTGGAGCTCTTTCCTGGCCAACGGGCGCTACCTGTTCGACGCGCCACCCACCCTGCTCCCCCACCTAAAGCAGCTCGGAACGCCGCTCACGGACATCGAGGTGATCTTCCTCTCGCACTTCCACGGCGACCACTTCATGGGGATGCCCTTCCTCTTCCTGGAGTACATCTACATGACAGAGCGCCGCGACGACCTGTTCATCGTCGGCCCGCCCGGGGTGGAGCGGAAGATCGAGGAGTTCGCCCAGCAGTGCTACCAAGAGGTAACGCGAGAGGCGGGGTATCGCCGCCGATATATTGAGGCGCAGCCCGGCGCCGACCAGTACGTGAACGAGATCAGCTTCCGGGCGTTCCCCATGAACCACGTGCCCGAAAAGCTAGAGCCTTTCGGATACCGCGTACACGTAGGAGACGGGACGGTGGCCTACACGGGCGACACGATGCTCTGCGATGATATCCTCGAACTAGCGCAAGGCGCCGATGCGCTGGTGCTGGACTGCACCTACAGCGAGGGCGGCGGCCCCGAGCACATGGGGATAGACGACGTGCGAGTGATACGTAAGCGGGTGGCGGCGGAGACGACGATCATACTCACCCACCTGAACGGGGAGCCCGATGTTGCCGGCCTGGAGAACGTCATCGTGGCCGCGGACTTCGGCAGCTACCGCTTCGACTAAGACAGATGCGCACGGTCGCCGTCCTAGGCGCGGGTAACATGGGCACCGCCCTCGCCCAGATCATCGCCGGCAACGGACACTCAGTCCGCTTCTGGAGCATCGAGACGGACGTCCTTGAGGAGATCCGCGACCACCGCCTCAACACAAAGTACCTCCCGGGCGTCACTCTCCACGAGGGCGTGACGCCTTGCTGGACGCTCCAGCAGTCGCTCGCCGAGGCCTGGCTGACACTGTTCAGCGTTCCTTCCAGGGTAGTGCGCTCGCTGGCCCGAGACGTCGCCCCTCACATCCGTGGCGAGCAGCCGGTGCTAAACGTGGGCAAGGGTCTGGAAAAGGACACCAACAAGCGGATGAGCGAGGTGCTAGATGAGGAGCTGCCGCAGCACGGGGGGATCGCGGTCATGGGCGGCCCGGCCATCGCCGGCGAGCTCGCCCGCGGCGTGCCAACCGCGGTGATCGTGGCGGCCGCGGACGCCGAGCTTGCGACCGAGATCCAGGACACGCTTCAGAACGAATCCTTCAATGTGGAGACGACGACGGACCTGGTCGGCGTAGAACTGGGGGCCTGCCTGAAGAACGCATACGCCATCGCCCTGGGCATGTGCGATGGCGCCGGCTACGGCACCAACACCAAGGCGTTCCTGGCCAGCGTCGCCCTGGAAGAGATGGCCCGTCTTATTCAGGCATTGGGGGGGAAGCCTCAGACCGTCTATGGCCTGGCCGGCCTGGGCGATCTGATCACAACCGGCTTTAATCCCCACAGCAGAAACCGCACCCTGGGCGAGAAGCTGTGCAGCGGCCGCGACTGGCAGGAGTTCCTGCGCACCAACACTGTGGAGGGAGTCGCCGCCTGCCGCGCCAGAGACCTGGCGCACCGCCTGGGCGTGGCCACTCCCCTTCTGCACACTATCTACGACGTTGTGTACTTGGACAAACCGCCGGAGGAGACGATGCGGACCTTCCTGCGCGACTTCTCCTACGGCTAGCGTATCGCGCGTTCTTCGCTCGCGGCCTCGTCCCCACCTTGATCCAGGCGCCGCAAGGCCTCTTGCAGCGTATGCCAGGCGAGGGTGGCGCACTTGACGCGCACGGGGAACTTCCGCACCCCCTCCAGCGCCTCCAAGTCGCCTATCCAATCAAAGTCGATATCATCGGAGCCCTGCATCATGGCCGTGAACTCCCTGAACAGCGACTCGATTTCCTGCACCGTTTTGCCGCGAATCGCCTCGGTCATCATGGAAGCGGAGGACTGGCTGATGGAGCAGCCGGAGCCGTGAAACGCCACGTCCTCGACGATTCCGCCCTTCACCAGTAGCTCAACCGTCACGTCGTCGCCGCATAGAGGGTTGTAGCCCTCATGTCTCGTCGTAGGTGAGGAAAGGGAGCCGCGGTAACGGGGGTTACGGTAGTGATCCAGGATGACCTCGCGATAGAGGTCGTCCAACTCGGCTTCCTGCTGAGCGTACTCGTCTTCTCTACTTGGTGTCATTGCTGAAGAAGGCGCGCGCCTGTCCGAGGGCGTCCACCAGTACATCCACCTCCTCCAGCGAATTGTACACGTAGAAGCTGGCCCGCACAGTTCCTGACACATCCAGGTGCTGCATCAGAGGTTGAGCGCAGTGGTGCCCGGCTCGCACAGCCACCCCGTGCCGGTCCAAGACGGTGCCGATGTCGTGTGGGTGCAGATCCGGGTAGTTGAAGGAGATGACGCCGCCGCGGTCGGCGGGGTCCGGCGGCCCGTAAATGATGACCTCCTCCATCTGGCGGAGGCGGCGCAGGGCGTACTCGCTGATCTCCATCTCGTGGGCGCGCACGTTATCCATGCCCAGGCCGCTCAGGTAGTCGATAGCGGCACCGAGGCCGATGACGTCAGCGATGTTGGGAGTGCCGGCCTCGAACTTCCAGGGCACGTCGTTCCAGGTGGCGTCCTCCTGAGTGACACGCTTGATCATCTCGCCGCCGCCCAGGAAGGGCTCCATCTCCTGCAGCAGCTCTGGCCGGGCGTAGAGGACGCCTACGCCGGTAGGGCCGAGCATCTTGTGGCCGGAGAACGCGAAGAAGTCGCAGTCCATGGCCTGCACGTCTACAGGCATGTGGGGGACGCTCTGAGCGCCGTCCACAAGGACCATCGTCCCGTTGCGGTGAGCCTCAGCGGTCAGCTTCTGGACAGGGTTGATCGTCCCTAAGGCGTTAGACACCTGAGCCACCGACAAGAGACGGGTGCGGCTGTCCATCAGGTTCTCGAAACCGTCCAGCTCCAGCGTCTGGTGCCCCGTGAGGCCGATGTAGCGGAGGGATGCGCCCTTCTCGGCCGTGAGGCGCTGCCAGGGGACGATGTTCGAATGGTGCTCGAGCAGAGTGAGCAGAACCCCTGAGTCCGGCCCAACGTTGGCACGGCCCCACGTGTAGGCGACGAGGTTGATCGCCTCGGTGGTGTTGCGGGTGAAGACGATGCACTCAGGAGAGGGAGCGTTTATGAACCGCGCGACTTTCGCTCTCGCCTCCTCGTAGGCTGCGGTAGCCTCCTCCCCCAGGCAGTGGACGGCACGATGGATGTTGGCGTTGTAGCTCTCGTAGTAGCGTACCAGCGCTTCGATCACCTGGCGCGGCTTCTGGGAGGTGGCCGCGTTGTCCAGGTAGACCAGGGGCTTACCGTAGACCTCACGAGAAAGGATGGGGAAGTCCTCCCTGATCCGCGCGATGTCCAAGCCACCGGCGGGCTTCCCGGTAACGCCTTGGTTGGTGACGGACTCGGCTTCGGTCATGACGCCTGCCCGAATCGAGAGCCCCGCAGCGCCTTAGCTGTCAGCTTTTCCAGAAAGGCTCTGAGCGGTTGGACACGTACCTTATCCAGGATCCCGCTCGCGAACCCCCTGATCAGAAACGCGGTAGCCGTCTCCAGATCGAGGCCGCGGCTCCTCATGTAGAAGATCGCGTCTTCAGTTATCGTGCCCGCCGTCGCCCCGTGACCGCACTTGACGTCGTCGGCGTAGATCTCCAGGCTGGGCTTGCTGGCCACCTGCGCCTTCTCCGAGAGGAGAAGGTTCTTGTCTTCCTGGTAAGAGTCGGTCTTGTCGGCGCCGGGCCGAACCAGCACAGTGCCGCCAAACACGGCTTTGGACTCCCCATCCAGAATGCCCTTGTAGAAGAGGCGGCTCGTCCCGTGGGGCTTCGCATGCTCGATATTGATGTAGTTGTCGATATGCTGGCTGCCCGATGTCAGATAGAGGCCGTTCAGGGTGCAGGAACTGCCAGGCGCGTCCAGCAACACCTGGATGTCGTTCCTGGCGATGGCTGCGCCCTTGGCGTACGAAGTGGAGGAGAAAACGCTGTCCTCACCCTGGTAAACGCGGCTGGTAGCAACGTGAAACGCCCCCTCGCTCTCCAGGAGAAGCTTGTAGTGCTCGACCTGAGCCCCGTCACCGACGACGATCTCCGTCACGGCGTCGGTGAGGTAGCTCGAGGAGGAGAGGCTCACGTAACTCTCGATGACGGTCAACTCGCTTCGAGCGCCGGCCACGATGAGGGTCCTCGGGTAGGACACGCCGGGCTCAGCGCCCTCCGCCGTAACGAAGATCAGGTGCAGCGGCGACTGGAGCGATTCGCCCTCCGGGACGTGGACGAAGGCGCCATCACGGAGGAAGGCGGTGTTCAAGGCGGTAAATCCGTCGTCATCATAGGTAGCGTGGCGGGCAAGGTGTCTTTCGATTACGTCGCCGTCGGCGCGGACGGCCTCCTCTAGGTTGGTCACCTGTACACCGTCGAGCGCGACGATCGTAGAGAGCGCAGGGGAGTAGCGGCCGTTGACGAAAACGGCGGTGGCCCAGCCATCGTCCCAGGGAGCGACACTCCGTATGTCAGCGAGACTTACCTCCGCGCCAGCGTCAAACGGATAGCTAAACGTTGCATCAGCGATGGGGCCGACGTTGGTGTACTTCCACTTCTCGTTGCCGCGGCGGGCGGTAGGAAAACCCAGCTCCCGGAACCGGGCCAACGCCTGCTGCCGGACTTCTCGAATCCAGTCCGGCCCTTCGTCTGGAAGGTTCGTCTCAAACGTACGGAAGTCAGTCAGGTAGCTGTCAGGAGTGGCGAGGGCGTGGGGCATTCTCCGCTGGCACCGTCCTTAGACGCTCAACCGTTCGCCGCTATCGATGGCCTCTTTAATCCATTCGTAGCCCTTCGCATCAAGCTCTAGGGCCAGCTCAGGGCCGCCGGACCTCACTATACGCCCGTCTATGAGCACGTGGACGAAGTCAGGCGTTATGTAGTTCAGGATGCGCTGGTAGTGGGTCACGATCACTATCGCTCTCGAGGGCCCCCGAAGCTTGTTGACTCCATCGGCGACGATCTTGAGGGCATCGATATCCAGACCCGAGTCCGTCTCATCCAGTAGAGCCAGCTTCGGCTCCAGCACGGCCAGCTGAAGTATCTCGTTGCGCTTCTTCTCGCCGCCGGAGAACCCTTCGTTGACCGACCGCTTCACCAGGTCGGGGGACATCTCCATCTGGGCGATCTTCTCCTGAAACAGCTTGTTGAACTCCCTGACGCTGAGCTTCTC
>CAZYOV010000035.1:0-21757 GCA_964649215.1 uncultured Dehalococcoidia bacterium | reverse complement strand
ATCAGCTCCGGGTGCTTCTGCACCGCCTCGCTGACGGAGCAGAAGATGATCCCCAACTCCTCCAGCGTCTTCTTGTAGGTGGTGGCAACCGACACGCTATCGAAGACGGCGTCCACGGCCACGCCAGAGAGCTTCTTCTGCTCCTCAATGGGGATACCCAGCTTGTTGAACGCCTCCACCAGCTCCGGGTCCACCTCGTCCAGGCTGTCGGGGCCTTTCTCCTTGATGGGGGAAGCGTAGTAGTAGATGTCCTGGAAGTCGATTGGCGGGTGGTGGATCTTGGCCCACTTGGGCTCCTCGTAATTTAGCTTCATCCAGTGTCGATAGGCCCTGAGCCGCCATTCCAGCATCCACTCAGGCTCGTTCTTTTTGGCGACGATCAGGCGAATGATCTCCTCGTTCAAACCCTTAGGGGCCAGATCCGACTCGATCTCAGTGACGAAGCCCCACTTGTAGTCCGTATCGAGGTCAGTCGTCTTCCGCGATATGACCTTAGATTTCGTAGGGGTGGTCAAGACCGCTTCCTCCTCACCGGTTCATGGAATCCCTTTGACAGCCTACCTTCAGTATAACTTGCATCATGAGGTGAGCGCGCGCAAGGTGTTTGGAAACATTTGACTGTAATAATATCCACTTCGGCTGTATAATAGCACGCGGCAGCAACGCAGGCAATGCTCACAGGTCGCTCTCAGGAGCGCCCGCGACAGGTGTTTCGCCTTGACCGCCTCAATCGGGCGGTGCTAGGTTGGCAAGAGAGTCTCGCTACTGACGCCGAGCTATGAGAAACCGCATATATCTAGACCACGCGGCCACGACGCCCCTGGACCCCCGCGTCCTGGAGGCGATGCTCCCCTACCTGTCCGACTTCTGGGGCAACCCCTCCAGCCTCTACGCTGAGGCCCAGGAGGCCCGCAAGGGGTTGGACGGCGCCCGCCGCGGCATCGCCGATATCCTGGGCTGCAAGCCCCAGGAGATCATACTCACCTCCTGCGGCTCCGAGAGCGCTGCCCTGGCGCTGCGCGGCGTCGCTCACGCCAGCCGCCGGCGGGGCAAGCACATCGTCACCTCCGCCATCGAACACCACGCCGTTCTCCACACCGCGGAGCGGCTGGAGCAGGAGGGTTTCCACCTGACCTACCTGCCCGTGGATAGCGAGGGGTTTATCGATCCGGCCGAGTTGGAGAAGGCTGTGGGCGAGGATACCACCCTGGTGAGCATCATGCTGGCCAACAACGAAGTGGGCACCATTGAGCCGATAGCGGAGGCGGTGCGCATAGTCAAGGCAAAGAACCGGCACACGGCCTTCCATACGGACGCCGTGCAGGCGGTGGGCGCCCTGAACGTGGGCGTCGACGGCCTGGGGGTGGACCTTCTATCGATCGGGGCGCACAAGTTCTACGGGCCCAAGGGGGTCGGCGCCCTGTACGTGCGCAGTCGCACCCCACTCCTGCCGCAGATGTTGGGCGGAGCGCAGGAGAAGAACCGCCGCGCCGGCACGGAGAACGTCGCCTACATCGTGGGCATGGAAAAGGCTATGGCCCTGGCGTACGCTGAGTTCGAAGCCCGCAACGCCCACTGCTCCGCCTTACGGGACCGGCTGCTGGACGAACTGCCGGCCCGCGTCCCCCACACTCACATCACGGGGCCCACGGACCGCGCCCGCCGCCTCTGCAACAGCGCCTCCTTCTGCTTCGAGTACATAGAGGGGGAGGCGATCCTGATGGCGCTGGACCTCCAGGGTGTGGCGGCGTCCAGCGGCTCGGCCTGCACCTCCGGCTCGCTGGAGCCTTCGCATGTGCTCACGGCGATGGGTCTATCGCTGGAGTTGGCGCGGGGCAGCCTGCGCCTGACCGTAGGCAAGGAGAACACGATGGAGGAGATCGACTATCTGCTGGAGATACTGCCGGCCATCGTGTCGCGCTTGCGGGCGCTGTCGCCGACGTGGCCGGAGCGGGAGGCGACGGAGGCTCGCGCGGCGGGTGAGAAGCCTTTGTGATACAATTCGCGAACGGAGCCCTTCGACCGGGCTCAGGACAGGCCTGAGATGGACGAACCGCTGATCAAGGTCCACGAGGACGGTGACATCGACGAGGCGGTAAGGAAGAACATCCTGCTCGCCTCGGTGGATGGGGTCGTCAGCTGGGCGCGGCGCTCATCGCTGTGGCCGGTGATGTTCGGGCTCGCCTGCTGCGCCATCGAGATGATCGCCACGGCGACCCCGCGCTACGACCTCGCCCGCTTCGGCGCCGAGGTGATGCGCGCCTCCCCGCGTCAGGCGGACCTGATGATCGTCGCCGGCACGGTCACCTGGAAGATGGCGCCGCCGGTGCGGCGTATATACCTTCAGATGGCGGAGCCGCGCTGGGTGATCTCCATGGGAAGCTGCGCCACCATCGGCGGGCCGTTCGCCTACGGATACAGCACCCTCCCCGGCGTCAACCTCATCATGCCCGTGGACGTGTACGTCCCCGGCTGCCCGCCGCGGCCGGAGTCGCTCCTTCAGGGTCTGATCCTGCTCCAGGAGAAGATCAAGAAGGAGGGCACAATCGGCAAGCGCGAGGTCAAGCTGCCCAGCGGCGACTTCTCCAGGTACCTCCCCGATGGCGACCCCATCCGGCGCGAGCTGGAGTCGCTATTCCCACCCTACGCCAAGGCATAGCCCGGCGCATTCGCCCCAGTCGACACGGTGAAACGCAGCGGGTCGTGGGCCTGCTCCGAGGCTAGTCGCGGACCACTCGCATCCGGCTAACAGGCCAATAGACGAGCCAGGCCCTGGCGTGGATGAGGTTGCGGCCCACGGGGCCGAAGTCGCGGCTGTCCGTGCTCGCGTAGGGCGCGTCGCCCAGGAGAAGCCACTCGTCGTCAGCCAGCGTCCACGTCCGCGCCGATGCCGGAGGCCGCGTCGGGCCGGCATCGTCCGTCTCGCCGTCGGGCATCCCGTTGACCCAGCAGCGGTCGCCGTCCACCGCGATCCGGTCGCCGGGCAGCCCAGCGACCCGTTTGACGATGCGCGTGCGCGGCCTCCTGGGGTGCGAGGCGAGCACCACGTCGCCCCGCCGGGGCGGGCCGCGGTGGTAGGCGAGCCGGTCGAACAGGACACGCTCCTCTGGCGCGAGCGTGGGCTGCATACTCCGGCCGCGGACCACTACGCGCCTCGCGGAAAGGAAGGCGAGCAGGGGGTACACGCCCGGCAGGCGCAGGAGGGTTCGCAGCGGCGCAGTCAAGACATTGCCGATTAGACTGCGCACCATTTTCTTGTGACACCACACCCTGAAGGATGTGGCATCGATCCCACCCATGCCCCAGCCTTCAGGCTGGGGTCTCCCACCAAACTGTGAGCATCGCTTCGGGGCTGGTTTACGCTCATCGCTTTGTAGTAAATTGTACAGCGTATACCTTTCCATAGAAGGAGGCCACCCATGCTCATACGTCACGCGTTCGCGATCCTCAATCGCATCCTTCCCGCGGAGGAGGCGTCCGCCCACTGCGATATCCCCTGCGGGATCTACGACCCTCATCTCGCACAGGTAGCTGCGCTCACCGTCGTCCGCATGAACCAGCTAATCGAGGGGCTGGAAGCGCTCGGCGGGGGCGGTGGCCCGCCCTCCAAGCAGGACCGCGACAAGTACGTCTCGGCCCTCACCCGCTACACCGCCACAAAGGAGGAGCACGGGGAACTGGTCAAGCACGAGGTACGCATCATCCGGGGCGATTTCTTCAAGCCGGACAACAGCCCGGCCAACATCGATGAGCTGGTGGACGGCATCATGAAGACCGCCTCGGCGGCCCGCCAGAACGTGGACAAGGCCGCCGCCGAGAAGCTGCTGGACCAGGTCAACCAGTTCGCGGAGGCGTTCTGGAAGGCGAAGGGCGTCGAGACCAAGAAGGTCTCGTCCAACCAGGCCGCCGGCGGCGAGTACGTCGTACCGGCGGCGTAGTTCGCTCCCTCACCCCGACCTGCGGTCACCCCTTCTCCCACGTGCGGGAGAGGGGATCGGGGGAGAGGGCGAGCAACCAAAGGGCCGCCCGGGTGGGCGGCTCCTTGTCATGCTCACGTGATTTCTTTCACCAACCCATTGCAATAAAGTAAGCGCAGAGTGTAGAATTCGCTCTGCAGACTACTGAGCATACGGGAAGGCGGCGCCTTGTTCGGAACCGGAATCGCCAAAGGGATGATGGTGACCATGCGGACGCTCTTCCGCAAGCCCTTCACGGTGCAGTACCCGGAGGAGATCCGGCCGATCCCCGTCAACGCCCGCACCAACCTCCTCTGGTTCGAGGAGCGCTGCACCGGCTGCTCCACCTGCGCCCAGGCCTGCCCCGACGGCTGCATCCTCGTCCACACCTCGCCCCGTGAGGACGGCAGCCTCAACATCGAGCGCTACGAGATCGACTTCCGCCTCTGCATGTACTGCGGCCTCTGCGTTGAGGCCTGCCCCTACGAGGCGATCCAGGCCGGCGGCCCCCTCGACGACGCCACCTACGACTTCGACGAGATGTACCGCGACAAGCACAAGCTGACCGAGATGGCCCAGGAGCACCTGCGCGGCCACGACTGGACCTACCCCGACGGTAAGAAGGCGCCGCAGCCGGACGAGAAGCCGCTGCACATCGGCCTGCCGGTGGAACGCGACCGCACCAGATAGCGCCGTGGCCAAGCTCACCCTGGACGGCCGCGAGATCGAGGCGCCGGAGGGCGCGCCGCTGGTGGAGGTCATCAAGGACGCCGGCGTCTTCATCTCCAACCTCTGCTACATAGACGACCTCCCGCCCTACGCCGGCTGCCGCACCTGCCTCATCGAGATTGAGGGCGCGCCCGATCTCCAGCTCTCCTGCACCGCCAAAGTCGCCGACGGCATGATCGTTCGCACCGATACCAGGCAGGCGAAGGACGCGCGCCAGGCCGTCCTCTCCCTCATCCTCTCCTACCACTCCGATCGCTGCCTCACCTGCCACCGGGTGGTCAAGTGCAAGCCGGGCGACACCTGTCTCCGCGACGACGTGGTCACCCATCGCTGCATAACCTGCTCCAAGAACTACCGCTGCGAGCTACAGACGACGTGCGAGATGGTGGAGATGGCGGGCTTCGAGCCCTGGGAGGGCGAGGATCGCACCTACTACGAGCTCCAGCAACCGGAGACCGACCGCGCCAACCCGTTCCTGGAGTTCGACCCGAAGATGTGCATCATCTGCACCCGCTGCGTCCGCGCCTGTGACCAGCTCCGCCACACCGGCGCCATAACACTCGCCGGCCGCGGCTTCTCCACTCGCATCGAGTTCGGCGCCGGCGGCCCGGTGCACGACTCCAACTGCGACTTCTGCGGCAGCTGCATCGACGTCTGTCCCACCGCCACGCTGATGGAGCGCCCCAACAAGTGGTCCGCCATGGAGACGGAGCGCTGGGCCCCCACTACCTGCACCTCTTGCAGCGTCGGCTGCAGCATCAACCTGGGCACGCGTAAGGGGCGCGGCGTCATCGTCAGGCCGGACACCACCGCCAACCCCGTGAGCAACAAGCAGCTCTGCGTGCGCGGCCGCTTCCACTACGACGCCGTCAAGCCGAAGCAACGGCTATCGCAGCCGCTCATCCGCCGCAACGGCGGCCAGGAGGAGGCCACCTGGGACGACGCGCTGGAGCTCACCGCCGCCCGTCTGACGGAGATCCGCGAGAGGCACGGCCCAGAGGCGATCGGCTTCCTGGGCTCGCCGCTGGCCACGAACGAGGAGAACTACCTGCTACAGAAGGTCGCCCGCGCCGTCGTCGGCACGAATAACATCGACTCCACCGCCGGCGCCGTCGCCCGCGCCGCCGCCGCCTCTCTGCGAGCAGCGTTCGGCAGCGAGGTGCTGCCCGCAGACATGACCCAGCTTGCGCGCTCGAAGACTCTGCTCGTCATCGCGGACGACCTGGAGTCCAGTCACAACGTCGCCTGTCTGCGCTGCAAGGATGCCGTGGTGAACAACGGCGCCCGCCTAATCGTGGTGAGCGCCCGCAGAGGCGAACTGTGCGACTTCGCGGACGTATGGCTGCAGCCGCGGCCGGGTGAGGAGGCGGCCGTCGTGGCTGCCCTCGCCGACGCCGTCCAGGGGAAGGGCGATTCGCCTACGCTCTCGCCCCAGGTCGCGCAGGCGCTTCCGGCGGCCGTTGAGCTGCTCGCCGCCGCCAGGGACCCCGCCGCGTCGGGGTGGCGGCCACTATCGGTCGTACAAGCGCTGCCGCACCTGGGCGCCCTGGAGGCCGGGGCGATAACCGCTGCGGCGGCGAACCTGACCGTGGCCGCTCTGGGCGAGGAGGCGGCGGGGTCGCTGTTCGTGCTGCCGCAGGAGGCGAACGTCTGGGGGATGCGCGACGTCGGCGCCACGGCCGAGTATCTCCCCGGATACCACCCCACCAGCGATGAGTCCGCCCGCAAGACACTGGAGCGGGCCTGGGGCGCGCCGGCGCCCGCCACCTCCGGCCTAACCTTCGAGCAGATGCTCTCCGACGGCAAACTAAAGGCGCTGCTGGTGCTGAACGATAACCCGCTGTTCTTCGCCCCGGCGAAGCCCAGCATCAGCGAGAGGCTTGCCGGCCTGGAGTTCCTCGCCGTCATCGATAGCCTTCCGACGGACACAGCGCAGGCGGCGCACGTCGTCCTGCCGGACGTGGGCGCCTTCGGCAAGGAGGGCACGATCACCAGCGCCGACCGCCGAGTGCTGCGCCTGCACGCGGCCACGGCGCCTCAGGGAGAGGCTCAGCCCGCCTGGCGCATCCTGGGCGAGCTGGGGACGCGCCTGGTCCAGCGCCTCAATATCGGCGAGCTGCGCCTCAACTACGAGAGCCCTTCGGAGATCATGGACGAGTTAGCGCAACTGGTGCCACTGTACAGCCAGGCCACCTACCGCGAGATCGAGTCCGGCGCCCAGCAGCCGCTCGACGGTCTGGGCCCGAAGAAGGCGAGTCTCCAATCGGTAGCCACCGCCGCAACACCGGCCGACGACGGCTTCACGCTGACCACCGGCCGCAGCCTGTACACCAGCTACGAAGGCGCGGCCCTCCACTCGCCAGAGGCGGACAAGCTTCACCGCGAGGAGTTCGTGGAGATACACCCCGCCGGCGCCAAGGAGCTGGGCATCGCCGAAGGGGATGAGATCACCCTGAAGAGTAACGGCGGGGAGCTAACGATCCGCGCTCACATTACGGAGAGCGGGCAGCCTCGCATGCTATACGTCCCCCTGTACTACGATGGTGGCGCGGTGACCGCCCTGTTCGAGGACGGTCAGGCCTCGGCGGCCGTGGAGGTCGCCGCCGTTAGCGGTTAGCAACTCCTTTATCCTATGCTAAACTAGCCTCACGCCCCGTTTCTGTTATGGTCGCCAACAAGTCGGATCGCCTGGTCAAGATCGCAGTGGCCCGCGATGAGTTCGAGGCCAACGTCTGGAAGGACGCCCTGGAACAGGAAGGCATCACGCCCTACATCAAGAGCCTGGACCCCCTGACGCCGCTGGGCGTGGCGCCGACCCTCCCCAGCAGCCTCGAGGTGTACGTGCTCGCCCCGGACGAGAAGAGGGCGCGCTGGGTCCTGGGCGAACTGAAGCCCTCCGGCTAGGCGTCGCCATGGAGCTGCCGCTCTTTCCGCTAAACTCCGTCCTTTTCCCCGGCGCCACCTTACCCCTTCACATCTTCGAGGAGCGCTACAAGAAGATGGTCAATCTGTGCCTGGAGAGCAACTCCCCGTTCGGAGTGCTGCTCATCCGCACCGGCAGCGAGGTGGATGAGGCCGCCGAGCCGTTTGAGATAGGCACGACCGCGCGCATCATCCGCGTGCAGCACCTGGACGCCGGCCGCATGAACCTGATATGCCTCGGCGAGCAACGATTTCGCCTGTCGCGCCGGGTGAGCGAGACTCCCTATCTGGTGGGCGATGTGGAGCCGCTGCAATCCATCGACGGAGATGGCCAGGAGGTGACGGACGTTGCGGACACCGTGGCCGCCCTGTTCGCCGAGTACCACCGTCTGTACCTGGCGGTCTCCAACCAGTGGACTCGCCAGATCGGTATGCCCGGGGCGCCCGGCGAGTTGGCCGATTTCGTGGCCTCGCGCATGGCGGTGGACCCTTTGAACAAGCAGCGTCTGCTGGAGGAGCTCTCAGTGCGCCGACGGCTGGAGATGGAGCTGGAGACGCTGTCCGACGCCATCCGCGAAATGACACCGAATGTGGACGCGGCGCGAGCGCGCCGCTGGCGGGCGCTGGGCGTCATGAACTGACGCATTGCCTTAACCATTCAGTAGCTCGGGAGGAACGACGTGCTAACACTGGTACCGGAGGAGATTGATAACTACGCGGCGGCGCATTCGACGCCGCTGCCGGCGCTGCTAGAGGAGCTGGTGACGGTAACCCGGGAGAAGACGGGCGAACGGGCGCAGATGCTGTCCGGCCAGCTTGAGGGTACGCTTCTCCACGTGCTGGCGGCGTCGCTCGGGGCGCAACGGATCCTGGAGATCGGGACGTTCACCGGCTTCAGCGCCCTGATGATGGCGGCGGCTCTGCCGGAGGACGGGAAGCTGATCACCTGCGAGATCAATCCGAAGGCGATCTCCATCGCGCGGAGCTTTTTCCAGCGGAGCCCCCACGGGAGAAAGATCGAGGTGCGGGAAGGGCCGGCGCTAGAGACGCTGAAGGCGCTGGAGGGGCCGTTTGACCTCGCGTTCATTGACGCCGATAAAGAAAACTACATCGCATACTATGAGGCGGCGTTGTCGCTGCTGGCGCCCAACGGTCTGATAGCAGTGGACAACGTCCTGTGGAGCGGCCGCGTCCTGAACCCTGAAGACGATAACAGCCGGGCGATCGCGGCGTTCAACGAGCACGTGCGCCAGGACCAGCGGGTGACCCAGGTTATCCTGACCGTCCGCGACGGCGTGATGCTGATCCGCCGAAGATAGCATCGGGCACCCGACAACCCACGGTTGTACGGTTTGCCGGCTTCTGGTTCGCTGGTTCGAGCGGTGAGGCGGAGCTAGGGGTGAACCTGCACCTTGAGGGAGGCCGTGGACTTGTCGGCGGCAGTGCGAAACGCCTCGTCCGCCTCGCCTAAGGGAAAGCGATGGCTGATCATTCCGCGCGCCCGCTCCGGGTCCGCCTCAATCATCCGCAGCGCAACATCGAAGTCGGAGTAGTGTCCACGGCGGCAGTAGGTGATACCGCCCGTTGCCCGCACCTCGTTCAGCACCAGGGTGAGGGCGTCCACCTGCACCGAGCCGGTGAACAGACCCAGCACGGAGACACGTCCGCCGGGCCGCACCAGGCCGATCGCCTGGTTGAGCGTGTCGGCGTGGCCGCCGACCGTCTCCACCACGACGTCCGGCTGCTCGCTGTCGAGGCCCGGCGCCTCCTCCGCCTGGACGGCCCGCGTAGCGCCGGCGGCCAGCGCGGCCTTGGCCTGGTGCCCGTACCGATAGGTAACGATGACTTCGGCGGCGCCCAGGGCGCGGGCGGCCAGCGCCGCCATGACGCCGATGCTGCCGCTGCCCAGGATGACCACCCGCTCGCCAAACGAGAGGTCTACCAGATGTAGGCCGTGCACGGCGACCGCCAGCGGCTCCACCAGCGCCGCCAGCTCGTAGTCCAGCGCGTCAGGCAGAGGATACAGCGTGTATTCAGGTACAGTTACGTACTCGGCAAGGCCGCCGGGGGCGAAGGTGCCCAGCAGCACCCGTTTGGGGCAGAGATGATAGCTCCCCGTGCGGCAGTAAGAGCACTCGCGGCAGGTGCGCCACGGTTCCACCACCACCCGCTGGCCGGAAGCGAACCCCCGCACACCCTCGCCAACCTCGGTCACCTCGCCGGCGAACTCGTGGCCCGGCGATATCGTCGGCAAAGCGGGAAACTCACCGCGATAGAAGTGGAGGTCGGAGCCACAGATGCCGCAAGCGCGCACCCGCAGGAGCACCTCGCCCGCGCCGGGCTCGGGCACGGGCGTGTCATTGACCTCGATCTTCTCTTTGCCACCGCTAAAGGCGGCCAGCATCGTCCCAGGCACGGCGGTCATTGTAGCATGTGTCAGGCAGCCTTCCAGCGGATGCGATATCATCGTTAGCGTCATGCGGGCCGCTAATCAGCCGGTAAGCTGGTGGGGCTGGCACTGGGAGCCGCCGGTGCCGATGTCCCTGGTGGAGATACTGCAGGCGGGGAACATGCCGCCCCGTCTGGCGGCGATGTTCTGGCTGGCGATGGAGAGAGGCGCCTCGCTCATCGTTGCCGCTGACCCGCCCTCAGCCGGGAAGACCGCGACGCTGACCGCCCTTCTCTCCCTCACGCCGCCGGAGACCGTGGCCTACTTCACCCGCGGCATGGGCGAGACGTTCGAGCTGCCGCCGCGGACGGAAGCATACCCAACGTACATGTTGGTGAACGAGATGAGCGACCATATACCGGTGTACACCTGGGACGGGTACGCCCGCCGCACGTTCGAGCTGATGTCGGAAGGCTACTCCCTCGCGACGACGGTGCACGCCAACACCGTGGACGAGGTGCTGGCGATCTTGCGGGACGAGATCGGCGTGCCGCCGGAGCAGATCGCGAAGCTGACGTTCATCGTGCCGCTGCACCTGAGCCACAGCTCGGGCGAAGTGGACTCCGCCCGCCGCCGAGTGAGCGAAGTGGCGCTCCTACGGCTGGACGGAGTTGGCGGTCTCGCTTACCGCAGCATCGTGCGCTGGGACGCGGACTCGGACAGCTTCGCCATCCTGGATACGGAGGAAGACCGGCAGTCGCTGGCGGACTGGTGCGGCATCCCGGCCGAGACGTTGCTGAGCGAGATGGACAAACGGGAAGCGTTCCTCGCGCGCCTGCTGGAAAACGGCATGTCCTCCATCCCGGAGGTGAACGCTGCCATCGAGCGGTTCTACGTCGAGGAGATCAGGCCTCGCCGGTCAGCGTAGCGACGGCCGAACGCCAATCCGAGAAGTCCTGGAACACGAAATCAGCCCCGGACTCCTTGAGCTGCTCCACGGAGTGGCCGCCGGTGGCCACTCCGACGGCGACGGCGCCGCTGGCTTTGGCGGATGAGACGTCGTGGGGTGTATCACCGATGACGAATGCGTTGGCCTGAGATAACCCCTCGCCCAGCCTCTGTACGGCGCAGCGGACGATGACCGCCCGGTCCTCGCTCTCCTCGCCGAAGCCACCGCCGCTGAAGTAGCCATCGATGCCGTAGTGCGCCAGCTTCAGTTGCGCGGCATGGCTAAAGTTGCCGGTCGCCAGCCCCAGACGGATTTCCGGCCGTCCGCTCAGATCGTCCAGCAGGGCTGGAAAGCCGGGCATAAGCTTACCCTCCCGCTCACGCAGCGCCGGCGGCAGGTGCGTGTAATAGCGCTCTAGGAAGCGCACCTGATATTCGTCGAAGTCGCCGTCGATGCCGTGCTGGCGTAGCGCTGTGGCCAGTATGTAGCGGTCAGTGCGGCCGCTGAACTCCACTCGCTTGAACCCGTCCTCGATGCCGAAAAGGTCACGGAAGGCAAGGCCCATCGCCTTGCCGCCGGCGCCGCCGCTCCAGAGCAGCGTGTTATCGACATCGAACAGCAGGAGACGGGTCACGTCGACGCTCGCGCCGTTGGCAGCGCCACTACTTTTCGACCGGCTGGCCGGACTTGACCCAGGCCTCGGTGCCGCCTTCCAGGTTGAACAGACGGGTGAGGCCGGCGGCCGCCGCCATCTCGCAGGCGAGGGCGCTGCGCTGCCCGACGCCGCAGACGAAGATGATATCCTTGTCCCGCGGCAGCTCCTCCTTGCGGGCGAACACGGTGGCGACGGGGATAAGCGTGGCGTTCGGCACATGGCCAGCGTTGTACTCGTGGGGCTCCCGCACGTCGATGACGGCGACGTTTCCGCTGCTCATCAACTCCTTCCCCTCGTCCACGCTGATGCGGGAGAAAGGCTCGCGCGCGTCTTTTGTGGGCATCCCGAATCGACCTCCTAGATGTTCGGATTGTCGCAATTAGCGCTCAGATTACTGTGCAATCGAACCCGAGTATAATCTTACCATCCGGTGGCGCTCATTGACAGCGCCGCCGCCGCGGATATCATTCGCACAGGAGGAGGCAATGGCTGAGGAAGCCCGGATCAAGGAGCTCAAGGACAAGATGGCGAAGGAGCGCGGTAAGCTGCTCTCCATCCTCGAGCTGTTGAGTGAGGAGGAGGCGAGCACGCCCCTCAAGCCGGAGGAGTGGACCGCCAAGCAGCAGATGTCCCACCTGTGCGAGATGGAGAGCGCCTACCGCGCCTGGGTGGAGAAGGCGCTCGCGGAGGACGGCGCCAACCTGGATGGCGTACAGGGAGAACCCGTCGCGATCTCGCTGGAGCGCGCCCACCTGACCGTTGTTTCCGAGCATGTCACGGAGATGCGCGCGCAGCGCCAGAAGACGCTGGCTGTCATGGAGCGCATGCGCCCCCTGGACTACGACCGCACGGCCACCAGCGCAGTGTTCGGCACCCTCACTATCATGCAGTGGCTGCGGTCATACTACCGGCACGATCGCATGCACCACGACCAGGTCCGCGGCGAGGAGCCGACGTACAAGCCGCAATTCCGCAGCGGGAAGGAGCCGGATCAGCGCCGCCCGGCCGCAGCCGGCTAGGGGTTTGGGCAAGCCCACCGTATTCGTGACGCGCCGCCTGCCCGGCGGCGCTCTCGATCTGCTAGCCCAGCACACGGAGCTGCGCGTGTGGGAGGAGGAGTTGCCACCGCCGCCACAGGATCTCCGGTCGCAGGCTGCCGACTGCCACGGGCTGCTGACGCTGCTCACCGACCGCGTGGACACGGCGCTGCTGGACAGCGCTCCCAACCTCATCGTGGTGAGCAATATGGCCACCGGCATCGACAACATTGACCTTCCGGCGGCGAGCGAGCGCAGCGTTCTGGTGACGCGCACGCCCAGCGTCCTCAGCGAGACGGTGGCTGATTTCACCTTCGCCCTGCTGCTGGCGGCCGCCCGCCGCATCCCAGAAGCGGACCGATACGTGCGGGCGGGCCGCTGGAGAACGTGGGGGCCGTCCATCCTGCTGGGCCGGGACGTGTTCGGCGCCACGCTGGGGATCGTGGGTATGGGCGGCGTGGGAGCAGCGGTAGCCAAACGGGCGCGCGGCTTCGCCATGCGCATCGTCTACAACAGCATCGGCCGCAAGCCCAGGCTCGAGCGCCGGTACGGGATGACCTTCCTGCCCCTGGAGGAGCTACTGCGGCACTCGGACTTCGTGACGCTGCACGTCCCGCTGACAGCGGAGACCCGTCGCCTCATCAGCAGTACGGAGCTGGGACTGATGAAGGAGTCGGCCGTCCTTGTGAACACCGGCCGCGGATCTCTGGTCGATCAGACAGCGCTGTACGAAGCCCTTAACTCCGGACGCATCGGCGGCGCCGCCCTCGACGTGACCGATCCCGAGCCTATTCAGCCGGATGACCCGCTCCTCACGCTTGAGAACGTGGTGATCGTGCCCCACGTCGCCAGCGCCAGCGTGGCTACACGAGAGAACATGGCGAACCTGGCCGCGGAAAACCTACTGACGGCGCTACGGGGTCGGATTCCCAAGGATACCGCCAATCGAGACGTGGCCGCAGCCTGGCGAGCGGCACGGCGTCGGCGTCTGGCATCGCTATCTTGACACCCCGAACCGCGAGTGTTATCGTCGCGCTGTTCCAACGGCCGAAAGCAGGCCCGCCCCCGGCTGGGAGGGCCTCCTCCGCTGTCTGCGACCGGATATGCCCCAATCACTACGAGACACCGGCAACCTCTGGCTTGCGAAGGCGCTCTGGGACCTGGGCGCAGTCCAGTTCGGAGACTTTACTGTGGGCCGCACGACGCTGCATTCGCCGGTGTACGTGAACCTGCGCCTCCTCATCAGCGACCCGCGCGCGCTGCAGAGAGCCGGACGCGTCATCCACCAGGACGTGCAAACGCTGCAACGGATGCTGAACCCCCGGGTGCGGCCGTTCCAGCGGGTAAGTGGCATCCTCTTTGGGGGGCTACACTTGGCTATGGCTCACTCGCTGGCCAGCAAGGTTCCCCTCATCTACATCCACCCGGCGAAGGAGCGCAACGGCGCCCGCGCCTTCGTGGAGGGGAAGTACGAGCGCGGCGAGACCGTCCTTCTGGTGGACGATCTGATCACCAGCGGCGGTAACGTCATCGAGACGGCGGCGTTCCTCCAGATCGAGGCGGGGCTCACGGTGAAAGACGTGGTGGTGCTTCTGGACCGTCAGGAGGGCGCCCGCGAACGCCTCCAAAAGCACGGCTACAACCTGATCTCCATCCTGGGCCTGGAGACGATGCTCAACTATCTGATGGCGAGCCGCCGCATCGACGAGAGCTGGTTCCGCAGGAGCATCGACTACATCCAGAGCCGCCGCGCCGAGCGGACCGGCTAGGGGTGACGGGCAAACCCCGCCGCCGTCGGCTTCGCCAGCCGCTCGTAGTCCGCATACTTCATGCTCATCGTATCCGTATGCGTTCCAGCCTCGAAGACGATAGCCTCGTCCTCGGCAAGCGACTTGTCCACGTAGACGGGCAGGTCGTACAGATTGCCGAAGGGAGGCATAGCACCGACCTCGCAACCGGGGAAGCGATCCGCGAACTCTTCCTCGTGAGCTAGACGCGCCTCCTTGACACCGAGTTCGGCCGCCACCTTCTCCATGTCCACGCGGGCGGGCGCCGGCAGCACAAACATCGCCAGCTTGCCGTCGCCCAGAACCATTACGACTTTGGCGAGCATGCGGCCGGGGATGTGCTCTGCCGCGGCCACCTCCTGCGCCGTGTAGGCGACGGCGTGGTGCTGCACCTGGAACGGCACCTTGCTCTCACGCAGATAGGCCTCAAGCTTTTCCTTGCACCCCATGTTGGACCTCCTCTCTGGCTCTTCTCCTCTTCAGCCTATACTATGCTCCCTGTCGTCCAGCAGTAACTAACGGCACTTTCCAGAGAGGTCGTTTGGCCTGTAACACTTTTTGACCGCCTGCATCTACGGTGCTAGACTGACTTGTCAACGGCGGCACGATTTTGCGATCCCTATTCTGGACGACGATCCCAACGCTGGCGGCCCTCATCCTGTGGACCTGTGGCGGCTCCGGACTGCAGGTGTCTTGCGCCGCCATTCAAGACATCGACAGCTACCGCTACTCGATCTCGCTCAGCCTGCAAGCGGAAGCCTTCCAGCAACCGGAAGAGGCAACCCCCAGCCCTCTGAGTGAGTTCGCTGAGGCCCTCACAGGCCTGTTCAGTGACATGCAAATGGAAGGCTCCTTCGTAGCGCCGGACAGCAGCCAGGCGCTCCTCCAATTCCAAGACGAGGAGCTGGAGCTCCGCACTATCGGCGACCAGAGCTGGATACGGATTGGCGACATCTGGCAGGAGCAGGCGCCCACGCCGGAGGAAGACGTACTCCTCACCCCCGCCTCAGTCTGTATGGACCTGGTGGAGGACCTGGCGCCCTCACTGGCCGCCGTGTCCGGGGAGGAAGACATGGTGAACGAGATCGAGACGTTCCGCTACCGTCTGGATAAGGCGGACCTAATAGGGTTCCCGGCGCTGCTGGGCCGCAGCGGCGAAGAAGGGCTGCCCAGGGAGTTCGGCGTGGATGTCTGGTTGGAGCGCAACGATGGATGGCCGGTGCGCCTGGAGATAGTGGCATCCGATACCGATGAGGAAGGCAAACCGATCAGCCTGGAGCTGTTCATGGAGTTCAGCGATATCGACGATCCCACTATCGAGATCGAACCGCCGCCGGTGTCACCCGTGCAGACGTAGGACCGGTTTGAAGGAAGCTACAGAAGGCGCCGGATCGCTTTGCGGCCCGGACGGGGGTCGTAGTTGGACTTGAACATCTCGAGCTTGTCGCGCTCAATGAGGTACTTACCGGCGAACAGGATCGCAGGTACCTTCTTCTGCTTGATGAGTCGTCGCAGGCTCTGAGGATGGATGCCCAGAGCACGGGCGGCCTCCACCAGGTCAAGGTAGTTGTCAAACGGTTCGAGGGCCATACCTCTCACTCCGAATAAGATGCTAAGACGCATGAATGATTCTACCACAACCTGTCAAGAGGCGTTCGAATCGACGCCGAATAGCCGCCTCGAACCCGCCGCGGCGCGGCCTTGGTCGTACGACCCTGTGGTATCCTTGCCGTAGGTTTCGCCATGTATGACCGCGAGAAGCTGAAACCCCTTTCGCAGAAGCGGAAGGCGCAGGAAGAGCGCTCCGAGAACAGCGAACGCCCGGGCCCCTTCGTCACCACCTCCGGCCGGCCCGTCCGCCGCGTCTACGACCCGACGGACGTGGCGGACTACGACTACGAACGTGATCTCGGGCTGCCGGGCCAGTACCCGTTCACGCGTGGCATCCACGCCGCGGGCTACCGCGGCAAGCCCTGGACGATGCGGATGTTCGCCGGCTTTGGCAGCGCCGAGGAGACGAACGCCCGCTTCAAGTACCTGCTCACGCAGGGGCAATCGGGCCTCTCCATCGCCTTTGACCTGCCCACCCTGATGGGCTACGACACCGACGCGGCGGAGGGGAAGGGGGAATACGGAAAGTGCGGCGTCGGCGTCTCCTCCCTGGCCGATATGGAGACGCTGCTAGAAGGCATACCCCTGGGAGAGATCAGCACCTCCATGACCATCAACTCCCCGGCCGCCGTCATCTGGGCGATGTACATCGCCGCGGCGGAGAAGCAGGGGGTACCACGCCGCCAACTGGCCGGCACCCTCCAGAACGACATCCTCAAGGAGTTCATCGCCCAAAAGGAGTACATCTTCCCGCCTGAGCCATCCATGCGCTTGGTGGCGGACACGATCGAATTCGGGACGCGGGAGATGCCGCAGTGGAACACGATAAGCATCTCCGGCTACCACATCCGTGAGGCGGGGGCGACGGCGGTACAGGAGCTGGCATTCACCCTGGCGGACGGGTTCGAGTACGTACGCTGGAGCCTGGAGCGGGGGCTCGACATTGACGAGTTCGCGCCCAGGCTGTCCTTCTTCTTCAACTGCCACAACGATTTCTTCGAGGAGGTGGCGAAGTTCCGCGCCGCCCGCCGTATCTGGGCACACGAGATGCGCGAGCGCTTTGGGGCCAAGAACCCGCGTTCCTGGTGGCTGCGCTTCCACACCCAGACCGCCGGCGTCTCCCTGACCGCCCAGCAGCCGGAGGTGAACCTGGTCCGCACTGCCATCCAGGCCCTGGCGGCGGTGCTGGGAGGCACGCAGTCCCTGCACACCAACGCCATGGACGAGGCGCTGGCCCTACCCAGCGAGAAGGCGGCGCGCCTGGCCCTGCGCACCCAGCAGGTGATCGCGCACGAGTCCGGCGTCGCCAATACCGTCGACCCTCTTGGCGGCAGCTTCTTCACGGAGGCGCTCACCAAAGACACGGAGGATGAAGCCTACGCCTACTTCCATCGCATCGAGGACCTGGGCGGCGTGCTCCCCGCGATAGAGAGCGGCTTCTTCCAACGGGAGATCGCTGAAGCTTCCTTCCAATACCAGCGTGAGATCGATTTGCGGCAGCGGGTCATCGTGGGCGTGAACGAGTACGTCCTGAACGAGCCGCTGGAGATACCTGTCCTGCAGATGGACCCGCAGGGTGAGGAGCGCCAGGTGAAGCGGCTCCAGCGCCTGCGCCGCGAGCGCGACAACCGCGAGGCGACCCGTTGCCTCAAGGCGCTGGAGAAGGCCTGTCGCGATTCAGAGAACGTGATGCCTTACTTGCTGGAGGCGGTGAACTCCTACTGCACCCTGGGCGAGGTCTGCAACGTCATGCGGGACGTGTTCGGGGAGTACAGAGAGCGATCCGTGGTGTAGCGCCCCGTGCGGCGACGACGCCCTTTCCCTTAGCGGCCAATTCGGCTATAGTTAGGATACCGCCGCTGCCTCCAACGGCCCGCCTTCCGACGTTCGAGGCAGACTCTCTGACGACTGGAAGGCTATCGCCCCAACGAGGAGGCCCCCCGTGTCCATGAAGCTTTACGTCGGAGGTCTGTCCTTCGACACGACCGACGACGGTCTCCGTACCTTCTTCGAACAGGCGGGCACGGTGGAGTCAGCCAGCGTGATCACCGACCGCTATTCCGGGCGCTCCCGTGGCTTCGGCTTCGTTGAGATGTCAACCAACGCTGAGGGCCGCAAGGCGATCGAGGAGTTCAACGGCAAGATGCTGGACGGTCGCACCCTAACCGTGGACGAGGCGAAGCCGCGTTCCCGCGAGGGCGCCCCCGGCGGCGGGGGCGGCGGCGGCGGCGGGCAGCGACGTGGTGGTAGGATGCGGTGGTAGAGTCGCTCCGCACCCCCAGCGCCGAGCAAGAAGACGAAGAAGACTGCAAGCACCACTGGCGCATCGCCAGCCCTTGTGGGGAGACCAGCACCGGCGTCTGCCAGATCTGCGGCGCCTCTCGCGAGTTCCAGAACTACGCCTACCGCTCCTCTATGAGCCGGCTTCGCAAGCCCGCCGGCAACAACAAGGTCTCCACCTAGACCATCCAGACCGCAAGCAAGCAGCCCTCTCGTTGACGTTCACGAGAGGGCTGGCGTATTATTAGGCTCGCTTTCACACACAGCAGAGGAGCCGTTTGTCCATCGTAGACATCATAGACCGCGCCAAGAGCGAGGGTCGCACCGTCCTCACGGAGATAGAGTCCAAGCAGATACTGGACGAGGCGGGCATCCCTACCGCCGGCGCCCGCCTCGCCACGAGCGCCGACGAGGCGGTGAAGGCGGCCAAGCAGTTGGGCTACCCAGTGGTGCTCAAGATCGTGTCGCCGGACGTGACCCACAAGTCGGACGTTGGCGGCGTCCAGCTGGGGCTGGACTCGCCGGAGGCCGTGACAACGGCGTTCGCGGAGATCAGCGAGGCCGTGAAGCGGCACGAGCCCAACGCCCGCATAGAGGGGGTTGCCGTTCAGAAGATGGCCCGCCCCGGCATCGAAGTGATCGTCGGCATGAGCAAGGACCGGCAGTTCGGGCCTGTGCTCATGTTCGGCCTGGGCGGCGTCCTGGTCGAGGTGCTCAAGGACGTATCCTTCCGCATCGTCCCTCTGGAGGCGCGGGACGCCCGCCAGATGGTGCGCGAGATCAAGGGGTTCCCAGTGCTGCAGGGGTTCCGCGGCCAGGAGCCCGCGGGCGTGGAGGCGCTGGAAGAGCTGCTGCTGAAGGTGTCCGCCTTCGTCGACGCACACCCGGAGATCGAGGAGCTGGATCTGAACCCGGTGTTCGCCTACAAGGACGGGGCCCTGGCGGTGGATGCCCGCATCGTGGTGGGCTAGAGACATGCCTCGCCGCAGGCGGCCAAGACGGAGACACAATTGAGATCACGCATTATTGCTGACATTCGAGCGCTGACAGCCATCGAGCGCCCACCAGCTTCGCCCGGGGAGGAGGAAGCCGCCCGCTGGGTTCAATCACGCCTGAGGGAGATCGGGCTGGCCGCCGAGATAGAGCCCTTCCGCTTCAATCCAGATTACTGGCTGGTTTGGGGCGCGCATGCGCTCGCGGTGGCCGTGGCGGCGGGCGTGGCCCCCCTAGGGCGGCGAATGGCGCGAGCAGGAGCACTGATGAGCGGCCTAGCGGCGGCTTCACTTTGGGGCGAATTTACCACTGAGTTTCACCTGCTCCGCCGGCTGCTTCCCACCCGCACGTCCTACAACGTACTGGCGCGTCTGCCGAACCCGGGAGCATCCCGACTACTGATTCTCAGCGCCCATCATGATGCCCCGCCGTCAGGCTTGATCTTCCACCCGAGCCTGTCTCGTGTCTTGGCGCGTCTTATGGGCCCAGCTCGGGATCAGCGAGTCCCCTTTGGCGCCACCCTGGCCGCCATGCTAGCGGTGTCGGCTGGCGCGGCTGCACGCAGTGCAGGGATGCTTAAAGGAATCTCCCGACGCCTGCTCCTCAACGGTGGACTATTCAGCCTAGCTTTCGCCCTTCTGATGTGGGACATCGGCCGAAGGCGTCCCTCCCCGGGTGCGAACGATGACGCCTCCGGAGTGGCGGTGCTCCTCGCGCTCGCCGAGGCCCTGGCGCGGGAGCCTCCGGCCGGGCTAGAGGTGTGGTTCCTGTCGACAGGGAGTGAGGAAGGCATATTGGGCGGGATGCAAGCGTTCGTTGAGCGCCACCGCAGCGAACTAGCGACTCAACGGCCCCTAGTGCTCAACCTGGAGATGCTAGGCTCCGGCCGGACGTGCTATCTGAAAGGCGAAGGCTTCGTGCGCCGTTATCCGTATCTCGGCGAGGCGGTTGCCCTGGCCGAGGAGGTGGCAGCCGAGCCCAGCTTCGCAGACGTCCACGCCTTGGAAACCGCTCCCTTCGTTACGGACGCGCAGGTCGCCACCCGCGCCGGAATCCCTGCGCTCACTGTCGCCTCGCTAAATGACGACGGGTACGTCCCACACTATCACTGGCCCAGCGATACGCCCGAGACCGTAGATCTAGGCTCGGTGGAGCACGGGTATGCGTTCTGTCATCGCCTGATTAGTCGCCTTACGGAGAAGGCGGAGCGCCATAGGCATCATGTTGAGTAGGCATCAGGAGCGAGAACGATGCCGTCCCGACGGGGTCGAGACGGTTGCGCAATCCCCCGGAGTGAATTGATGCCGCGCCGATCACTCCCCAAGCGCTGGCCCACAGGCATGATCGAAGTGGCGCCCAACGTCTACGGCTACGTCCAGGGCGGCGGCGTCACCGGCGTCTCCAACGGCGGCCTCATCGTCGGGAACGACGGCGCGATCGCTGTCGATGCCCTGTTCGTGCCCAGCATGACGAAACGCTACCTGCGGGCGATCCGCAAGGCAACGAAGAAGCCCGTCTCCCACCTAATCAACACCCACCATCACATCGATCATATCGGCGGCAACCAGTTCTTCCCCCGCTCTGAGATCGTGGCCCACGTAAACTGCCGTGAGGAGATGATCCGTTTCGGGATACCCTTGAAGCGGCTCCAGCGGTTCATGCCGGACCTCGCCGCGGAGATGGCCGACGCGCGTCTGGTCTTGCCGGACACCGTCTACGCGGGGCAGATGACGCTCTACCAGGGCGACCGCGCGGTCGAGCTGCTGTACATGGGGCCGGCCCACACCCCCGATGACACGCTGGTCTACCTGCCCAAGGAGAAGGTGCTGTTCGCCGGCGACGTGGCCTTCCACTACGTGGTGCCAGGGCCCTTCGACTGCCACGTCAGCGGCTGGATCCGCGTCGCCGACCGCATCGCTGACCTGGACGTGGAGGTGATCGTGCCTGGGCACGGGCCCATCGGCACCAAGGCGGAACTGCGGGAGATGCGCGACTATCTGGCGCTGGTTCGACGTGAGGCACGCAAGTCGTACCGGGCGGGCGAGCCGGCGCAGGAGGCGGCGCGCAAGCTGATCGTCGGCGGCTACTACACGCAGTGGGCTAACCCGGAGCGGCTGCCCCTGCTGGTAGAGCGTCTGTACATGGAGCTCCAGGGGGAGATGTAGTGGCGCGCGCCACCGACATCCGGAGCGACGTTCAGCAGGGGCTCGACCGCGCCTTCAACCCCCGCACCGTAGCCGTCGTGGGCGACAAGCGGGCGATGGGCTACCTGTGGCTGCGCTCCATGAGCACCTTCCAGGGCAAGGTCTACTCCGTGCAGATCGATCCGAATGAGATACCTGGCATCGAAGAGCTGGACGTTCCCAACTACTCCAGCCTCCTGGAGATACCGGGCGAGATCGACTACGTGGTGTGCGCGGTGCCACGGCAGGTCTCCCCTCGCGTCGTC
>CAZYOV010000034.1:0-22692 GCA_964649215.1 uncultured Dehalococcoidia bacterium | reverse complement strand
CGGGGCTACAGGGCTGGCCGGTGCCGGACATATACGGCCGCTCAGCGGAGCAGGTGGGGCTCCAGCGGGAGAGGCAGCGGGAGCTGCACCCGGACTAGCCTGCGCAGGCCCCGTTTCGGGAACTGCACCTAATTGAACTGAGACGAACCCAGCATCGCGGGCTAGAAGTAGTTCACGCTGATGCCGCCGTCTACGACGAACGTCGTACCTGTCGTCCAGGACGATTCGTCGGAGGCGAGATAGAGGGCGGCGTAGACCACATCCTCGGCGCGGCCAAAGCGACCCAACGGGATGCGGTTGAGTCGCTTCAGGCGCTCCTCCTCGTTGGGAAACAGGGACTCCAGCAAGGGTGTGAGGATCGGGCCGGGGCAGATGGCGTTGACGCGGACGCCCTTCGGGCCGTACTGGACGGCAAGGGAGCGGGTGAGGGAGAGGACGGCGCCTTTGCTGGCGGTGTAGGCGTCCTGGGGTACGGTGCAGCCCATGAGGGCGACGAAGGAGGCGACGTTGATGACGGAGCCACCGCCGGCCTCGGTGAGGTGGGGGATGCCGTACTTGCAGCAAAGGGACACGCCCTTCAGGTTGACGTCAAGCACCCGCTGGTACACGGCCTCGTCCATCTCCACGATGGAGCCGTCCTCGTCCGGGAAGATACCGGCGTTGTTGTAGAGAACGTTAAGGCCGCCGAAGGCGCGGACGCCCTCGGCGACGGCGCGCTCCACGTCCGCGGCGACGCTGACGTCGCCGGTGACGGCGACGATCTGACCGCCCTCGGACTCGACGGAGGTGACGGTCTCTTGCAGGCCTTTATCGATTATGTCAAACGCGACGATGCGGGCGCCTTCGCGGGCGAAGAGCTGAGCGGCGAGGCGGCCCATGCCGCCGCCGGCGCCGGTGATGAGGACGGTCTTATCGACGAGACGCATCGCGGACATCCTAGACCATCTCGAAGTAGGGTGAGCCCGCTAGCTGGTCTCGCGCCACCTCACCTCGTATAGCCGCACTGGGTCTTCAAAGCCCTTAAGTGTCGAGTCACCAAGGTCGGCAAGCAGGAATCGCTTGCCTGCCGCCAGCTCCCTAACGACAACTGGAGCGAGAATCTGACCCGCCTCAGCGTGTGCGCATATGCGCGCGGCGAGGTTCACAGCGGTCCCGAACAGGTCCTCGTCCTCCGCTATCGGCTCCCCAGCGTTCAGGCCGACCCGCACCTCGATCGGCTCTTCCGCTGACTCATTGCGCTCCGCGAACGCCCGCTGTATGGCGATGGCGCACTCGAGAGCCCTCGTCGCGGCGGAGAACGACGCCATGAAGCCGTCGCCCATGGTTTTCACCTCGGAGCCGCTGTGGGACTGCAGCGCCTCCCGCACGATACGCTCGTGCTCCCGCAGCAGCTCCCGAGCCTTGGCGTCGCCCATCCGCTGGGTCAGCGCCGTAGAGCCCTCGACATCCGTGAAGAGGACGGTGCGGAAGGCGCCAGCCTCAGGCGGCTCTGGGCCAACGGCGGCCTCCTCGCTCTCGCCCAGGAACTTGTCGATGGCGCTTGTCACTGCCTCCATGTCACCCAGGTATGGCGCCAGAGCCGCTCCCTCGAGAGGAGCAAGGCGAGCATTGGGGATCCAGGAGGCAAGATTCATGGCCTCGTCCACCGTCGGGAACGGTAGCTGACGGCGATGAAGCACCAAGGTAGTTGTCTTTACCTCTGGCAACAGGTCGGTAACGTCGAACCCCTTAGTCGCATCCGCTATGACCCGTGCCGCCTCCGGCGTCACGCTTTCGCGGATCAGAGCGGCGGCCTGATGCGCTGGCTCGCCCGCGGACCATCCCAGCACAGCGTGTGCCACTGTCTCGGTGTAGAGTTCCCAATGAGTGTTCATGAGGGCGCCTGTTTCTTGGATCCGTTCAGATATCAAGCTGGAGCCTCGAGTAAACGAGTTCCAAAGAATCAGGTGGGACACATGTTCCGGGTGGCGCGTCGAATAGGAGATAGCCACCTGCCCCGCCAACATCGGCGCGAACAAAGCAAATCTCTCTAGGCCCAGGCGGTTCACCACCGCCTCCAAGTCCAGCAGGTGGGCATCGAGGGAGAAGTCGCTGACATCTCTTGCCGACATGCCGGAGCCCCTGCCATCGTACCGGACGTGCATTCTTTTCGCCGCCAGGCGCTCATAAAAGCGACGGTATTCAGGGATTTCCCACTCCACCTGCATATGGCCGCATGAAAGGGCTGGCATGGACACCAGCGGCATGCCGTCGCCTAGAGTCCAGTAGGCGATGCTCACCCCGTCCTTGGTCTGCGTGTGCTGTATGCGCGGCTCCATTGTGGGACTATTCTACCTCACTTACACCATCTCGAAGTAGCGGCGGCGCTCCCAGTCGCTGACGGCCAGTCGGTGCCTCTCCACCTCCCACTGGCGGAAGGCGGCGTACTGCTCGACGAACTCCTCGCCGAACCACTTGCGGGCCAGGGCGCTGGCGCGGAAGCGCTCCAGCGCCTCCGGCAGCGTCCGCGGCAGGAGTTCGGCGTCGGTCAGCTGGTAAGCGTTGCCCCTGGTGGGCGGAGGCGGTTCGAGGCCGCTCTCGATGCCATGCAGCCCGCCGGCGAGGGAGGCGGCGAACGCCAGGTAGGGGTTGATGTCGGCGCCAGGCACACGGTTCTCCACCCGGATAGCGGCCGGGCTGGAGGCGATGACACGCAGCGCTACGGTGCGGTTGTCGAGGCCCCAGGTGAGGCTGGTAGGGGCCCACGTCCAGGGGACGAAGCGCTTGTAGGAGTTGACGTTAGGCGCGTACATGAGCATGAGCTCCGGCAACGTCGCCAGCAGGCCGGCCAGGTAGTGCTTCAGCGCCGACGAGAGGTGATGGTCGCCACCCTGGTCCCAGAAGGCGCTCTCATCGCCGTCGGCGCCCTGCCTCCCGGCAGGCAGGCGCCACAGGCTCTGGTGGATGTGGCCGCCGCAGCCGTCGATACCGTCGGCAAGCTTGGCCATGAAGGTAGGGATGGCATCCATTTGGGCGGCGATCTCCTTACATCCGCTCTTGTACAGCATCGTTTGGTCGGCGGCGCGGACGGCGTCCGTATGGTGGAGGTTGATCTCGTACATGCCGGCGCCGTGCTCGCGGTTGTAGGCGTCCACGGGGATGCCGTAGTCGTTCATGCAGCGGCGGACGCGGCCGATGAGCGGCTCGTCGATGGAGGCGTGGTGGATGCTGTAGCAGTTGAGTCCGGGGTTGAGCGGCCGCAGGTCAGAGAAGCGCTTCTCGCGCAGGCTCTCCTGATCCTCACGGAAGAATCGCACCTCCAGCTCGGCGGCCATGACGGGGCGGAAGCCGGCGTCCAGGGCGCGCTGGACGACCCGCTGGAGGACGCAGCGGGGGGCGATGGAGAGCGGTTCGCCGGCCTCAGTGTAGAAGTCGCAGACGACGCTGGCGCTGCCCTCCTCCCAGGGGACGACGGCGAGGGTGGAGAGGTCTGGTCGCATGACGATGTCGCCGAAGCCGGTCTCCCAGTTGGAATAGGGCAAGGAGCCGATCACTTGATCCTGGATGTCCCAGCCGAAGAGGACGTTGCACTGGGGGAAGCCCTCCTCGGCGGCGGCGAGGAAGTGGTCGGCGCTGACCCGCTTGCCGCGGTAGACGCCGTCCAAGTCGGCGCCGCCGATGCGGACGGTCTGCACGTTATGGTGGCGGAGCAGCTCAGCGGCGGCTTTGATGTCCATCGGGCGACCTCCCAGACAGGGCGGGTAGGGCTCAGTGGCAGGATTTTACCACCTACACGGGCGAAGCGGCCAACCAGGTTATCTTCGGGGCGGCTATGGCCTAACAATGGCCAGGCCGGAGCGAACGGGATCGCCAGCCTAGACTATCGCCAGGCCGCTCTCCTTTTCGAAGACGTGCACCTTCGTCATGTCGAACACCACTTCTAATTCCTGTCCCGGCCGGGCCCAGGTCTCGGGGCCCATCCGGGCGATAAACGTACCCTCCCCCAGCTTGAGCTGAGGCACAAGATACAGGAATATCTCGTTGCCCAGGGGCTCCGCGACGTCTATCTTCGTCTTCATCACGGCGTCCGGGGGCGCATCAGGCGCGAGACGTCTGTCGACGATATGCTCGGGCCTGATCCCGAACGCCACATCCTCCCCCAGGTGCTTCGCCAGCGCCTCCTCCTTCTGCTTGTCCATCTTTAGGTTGAACCCGCTAATTTGGCAGCAGACGGTCCCGTCCACTCTTACCAGGCGGCCACTGAAGAAGTTCATCGCTGGGCTACCGATGAAGCCGGCGACAAACTGGTTCCCGGGATGGTCGTACAGGTTCTGAGGCGTATCAACCTGCTGCAAGGCGCCGAAATCGAGCACGGCGATGCGGCTGCCCATGGTCATAGCCTCAATCTGGTCGTGGGTCACGTAGACGACAGTGGTCTCAAGGCGCTCCTGGAGTCTGACTATCTCCGCCCTGGTCTGGACCCGAAGCTTGGCGTCCAGGTTCGAAAGCGGCTCATCCATCAGGAACACCGCCGGGTCGCGAACGATGGCCCGACCCAGGGCCACGCGCTGCCGCTGGCCGCCCGAAAGCTGGCGCGGCTTGCGCTTGAGCAGATCCTCAATGCCCAGCATCTTGGCACCCTCATTGACCCGCCGCCGGATCTCCTCTTTGGGCAGTTTCCGCAGGCTGAGGCCGAAAGCCATGTTGTCGTAGACGTTCATGTGCGGGTAGAGGGCGTAGGACTGAAACACCATGGCGATGTCCCGGTCCTTGGCGGCGACGTCGTTTACTCGGCGCTCGCCGATGTAGATGTCGCCTTCCGTGATCTCTTCCAGCCCGGCCAACATGCGCAGGGCCGTCGACTTGCCGCTGCCGGAGGGCCCTACCAGGACGAGAAATTCCTTGTCGGGGATCTCCAGGGTAAGGTCGTCGACGGCGACGACGCCGTCGTACCGCTTGGTCAGGTGGTCAAAGGTCACACCGGCCATTGATAACCCTCAGTGAGCGATTGTAGCACGGGATCCCTGCCTGCGATCGGCTCCTAACCCTTCACCGAGCCAGCCAGGATGCCCTGGACGAAGTAGCGTTGCAGGGCGAAGAAGACAGCCAGGGGGAGGATCATGGATATGAAAGCCGCCGCGGTCAGCACCTGGTAGTTGGTGCCGAAGGAGCTGACCAGGGTCTGGATCTGCACCGTCATGGGACGGACGCTGGGGTCGCCCATGAGGATCAAGGCTAGCAGCAGGTCGTTCCAGACCCAGAGGAACTGGAAGATGGCGAGGGCGGCGAGGGCGGGCAAGGAGAGGGGCAGCACGATGCGGAAAAACACCCCCAGGTCTGAGGCGCCGTCCAGGTAGGCCGATTCGAACAGATCCCTCGGTAAGCCGCCGAAGAAGTTACGCAGCAAGAAAACGGCGAAGGGGATTCCGTAGGCGGTGTGCGCCACCCACATTCCAGGGAAGCTGTTGATGCCGAAGAGGTTTCCGCCCACCAGCGGCAGCTTTGTTTCGACGGTCAAATCCACGTACAGCTGAAGCACCGGAATGATGGTCATCTGTACCGGCACGACGAGAAGGGCAACCACGATCAGGAAGAGAGCGTTGCGGCCGGGGAATCTCATCCAGGCGAAGGCGTAGGCGGTGAAGGAGGCTACCAGGATGGATAGGGCGGTGGCGGGCACGGTGATGATCAGGCTGTTGAAGAAAGCGCGCTCCATCCCCCGCTTCCCCAGCACCTCGTTATAGTTGCCCAGGGTCAGATCGAACGGCTCCTTGATGATGTTCCACCAACCGGTGGAGGCGATAGCCGTGGGCTCCCGGAAGGAGCTCGCCAGGAGGGCGAGGGTGGGGATGCTCCATAACAGAGCCAGGGCGATGAGGGCGAGATGGAGTGGCGCCCGGGCCGAGACCCACTTCAGCGGCCGGCTCAGCCAGGGAGTCTGCGGCGCCGTCGCTGCCGTCGCCGTTCCATCGCCCGCGGACGGGTTTCGCCGCGCCACTAGCGGGTCTCCTCCTGGAACTGAAAGCGCCGGATACCGATCACCATGACGGGGACCACGAATAGCAACAGGACCACTGCCAAGGCTGCCCCCTGACCGAACTCGCCGTTTTGGAAGAACTGCTTGAAGAAGAGGGTGGCGACGACGTCTGTGTCGAACCGGCCCCCCGTCAGTACGAACACGAGGTCGAACTTCTTCAGGGCCTGGATGACCAGGGTGGTGGCGACTACGACGATAGTGGGCGAAAGGATGGGTAAGATAACGCGCGAAAAGATCTGCCACTCGTTGGCCCCGTCGACGCGGGCCGCCTCCAGGACCTCCGTGGATATCCCCTTCAGGCCGGCGGATAGCACGATCATGGCGAAGCCGGTCCACATCCACACCCCCACCATGATCAGGGAGAAGTTGTTGATCTGGAAGGGCTGCGGTAAGTCGTCCGGCCCCACGTCGGTCAGCCAGGTCTGGGGCGCACCCGTGTCCTGCAACCAGGCGGTGCGTTCCAGACCAGCGCTGGTCACCACGGCGTTCACCGTGCCGATGTCCGCGTTGATTTCGTACATAAAGCGCCAGATGACAGCGGCGGCGACGAAAGAGATGGCCATGGGGATGAAGATGGCGGACTTGGCCACCGCCTCGTAGCGCACGCGCGCCGTAAGGACGGCGATAACGAGCCCCAGGACCACCGTGATGACCGTAAACACGGTGAGCCACATGAAGTTGTTGAGCAGCGCGGAGTGGGTATCGGCCACCAGCGGGTTGGGGTTATTTATGATGAACTCGTAGTTGTCCAGGCCGACGAAGTCCTCGGACTTGCCGTCCAGGAAGCTCCGGCGGAAAGTATCGATGACGGGGTAGATGAGGAAGACGACCAGCAGGGCAAGACCAGGCGCCAGCCAGAGCCAGGGTACCCACCAGCGGCGTCCGATCATCGCCTATCCTCGGTACAAGGCAGGGCAGCCCCCGGAGATCCGGAGGCTGCCCTTGCTAGCGTTTATCGCCTAGCGCGATCACCGCGCGTCTTCGATGCCTTGCAGGATGCTGTCCAGGCTGTCCGGGTCGGCTAGGTAATCGGTGACACCGGTGAAGAAGGCGGCCTGGAGGTCGCCGCCGATGGCGTCGTCAAGGTCGAACCGGAACGTCTCGGCCGTAGTCAGCTGCTCTGCCTGCGCCTGGGCCACAACATCCGGGTAGGAGTCCAGGCCGACTCCGGTGTTCACGGAGGTGAAGCCGCCGCGGTCAACCCAGATCTGCTGCGCCTCGGCGCTGGCGAGGTCGCTCATGAAGGAGCAGGTGGCATCATCGCTGTTGAAGGCGTAGACGATGGTAGCGCTGCCAGTCACGGCGCCACCCGGGAAGGGGAAGAAGTCGAAGTCTTCGCCGGGGACGGCTTCAGGGAACTGCTCGGATATGAACCCGGAAGCGAAGCCTCCCAGGTAGTTCATGGCCGCCGTGGGCGGGCTCTCGAAGGGCGGGAAGGTGGCATCGCCGAAGGGGGTGGCGTTGATGATGTCGGCGCCGCCTTGCACCACGTAGCCGTCGGTGAGGGATACGTCGCCGAACTTCTCAAAGGCGTCCTTGACGGCGTCGTCCGTGAAGGGGGTCGACCCATCGATGACCCCGTCGTAGACGTCCCCACCGGCCTCGTTGAGGAGGATCTGCTGGATCCAGTCACTGCCGGGGAAGCCTGTGCCGCCGTTGGCGAACTCCCCGTGCGACCAGGGAGCGACCACGCCGTCCGCCAGGATCTCGTCGGAGAGGTCAATCAGGTCCTGGAAGCTGGAGTCGGCCGTAAGCGGCTCGTAGCCGTTGTCCGCGAAGAAGCCGGGGTTGTAGAAGATCGTTCCCTTGGTGTCGGCCTTCATGAAGAAGCCGTAGAGCGTACCGTCCACGGTGCCGAGGTCTATGAAGCCCTGAGGGTAGTTGGCCCGAACCGTCTCCTCCAGGCCTGCGCATTCGGAAAGCGGGACGACTTCGCCATCGCCGGCGAACCTCTGGAAGAGGCCGATCTCCGCCGGAACGGCGACATCGGGCGGGTCCCCACCCTCAACCCGGGTGGTCAGGATGGAGGTGATCTCCCGGGTGCCGGTGAAGTTCATGCTGGCGCCGGTGTCCGCCTCCCAGGGCGCGACCAGCGCCTCGAAGCTTACCAGCTCATCGTCACCCCAGAGGCCCAGCACGTCCACGCTGGCACCGGATATATCCACCGCCGTTGGCGTCACGCCGTCTCCGTCATCGTCATCGTCATCGTCATCGTCGCAGGCGGCAAATGCCAGCGCCGCTATGGCGATAAGGGCGAGAAGGATCCAGAGAAGACGAGAGGTCCTACCGTGAAGCATACTGAGGCCCCTTTCAGAGCATATGACTCATTCCACACCAAAGTAACGCAGTGGCCATTTTCGCAGATGGCTAGCTCCCAGTCAATGCTCTCTCTATATCGATCTATCGGCGGAGCGATGGCTCGAGGACCACTGCCAAGCCCGAAAAGCGTTCCTGACGGACGCGTCTGACACTACACTGGGGAGGTGGACTCGTTCGAGCGGCTCAGCGGTGAGATCGTCCAGTGCCGGAAGTGCCCCCGGCTGGTAGGCTGGCGGGAGCAGGTGGCCTCCGAGAAGCGAGCGGCCTACAGGGACTGGGAGTACTGGGGCCGGCCGCTGCCGGGCTTCGGCGATCCCCGAGCGGAGCTGGTCGTGGTAGGGCTGGCCCCGGCGGCCCACGGCGGCAACCGGACGGGGCGGGTGTTCACAGGCGACCGCGCGGGCGATTGGCTGTATCGGGCGCTCTACCGCGCCGGCTACGCCAATCAGCCGAACAGCGACAAGCGTGACGACGGCCTTCGCCTGAAGGGCGCCTACGTGACCGCAGCGGTGCGCTGCGCTCCGCCCGGCAACAAGCCCGCAACGGAGGAACGCGACGCCTGCCTGCCCTACCTGGAGCGGGAGCTGGCGCTGCTCAGGCAGGCGCGGGTGATCGTGCCGCTGGGGGGATTCGCCTACCATGCGGTGTCGCGCCTGACCGACCTGCGGCCCCGGCCCCGTTTCGGCCACGGTGTGGAGGCCCACCTGTCCGACGGGCGCATCGTGCTCTGCTCTTACCATCCCAGCCAGCAGAACACCTTCACGGGACGGCTCACGGAGGAGATGTTGGACGCCGTCTTCCGGCGCGCCCAAGGGCTCGCGCGGCTCTGAGCGCCGACGAGCCGTTGGAGATGGCGTGACGACGGCGATTTCGATCTCGAGCTTCCGCGGACGAAGCGGCGTGTTTGTATCCCGATGTGCGATCTGTTATCTTGACGTCATTCTAAATGCGTTACGCGATCAGCATCCCCAACTTCGGTGCGTTCGCGGACGCCCCGCGCCTGGCAGAGCTGGCGAAGGAGGCGGAGGACAAGGGCTGGGACGGCTTCTTCCTCTGGGATCACATCCATTGGACGCAGCAGCCGATGCTCGATCCGTGGATGGCCCTTACGGTGATCGCCTCGTCGACGAGCCGGATCCGGATGGGGACGATGATCACGCCGGTGGCGCGTCGCCGGCCGTGGAAGCTGGCACGAGAGACGGTCACCCTCGACCACCTCTCGGGTGGCAGGCTGATCCTGGGTGTCGGACTAGGCGGCGGTTCCGTCGACGAAGAGTTTACGCGGCTGGGTGAAGACCCCGACGACCGCGTTCGGGCGCGGCGACTGGACGAGGGGTTGGAGGTGCTCACCGGATTGTGGTCGGGCGAGCCGTTCAGCTTCCAAGGCGATGTGTATCAGATCGATAACGCGACGTTCCTGCCGCGCCCCGTGCAGGAGCCACGCATCCCGATCTGGGTAGCCGGCGTGTGGCCGAACCGGGCACCGTTCCGTCGGGCGGCGCGCTGGGACGGCGTCGTTCCGCTGAAAACCGGAGGGTCGCCCGACCAAATGCCGCTGCTCCAGACGCCCGAAGATCTGGAGAAGACGCTTGCCTATGTACGGCGGCATCGTGACGTGCAAGGCTCCTTCGATGTCTCAGTCAGCGCTGCGATCCCGCAGGACGAGGGGGCGGCACGCGAAGTCGTCAACGCATACGAAGCCGCTGGAGCTACCTGGCTGATGGAATGGCAGCCGGACCCCGATGCGCTATCGGCTCGCCTCCGGCGCGGAGTGCCGAAGTAGCCGCGTGCGCAGCCGTCTGTCTTTCATATCTGGGAGGACGAACTGGTGCCCCCGGCAGGACTCGAACCTGCAACCTACTGCTTAGAAGGCAGTTGCTCTGTCCGGTTGAGCTACGGGGGCAGCCAATGAGATTCTGAGCCGCCGTGCGCGGCAGGTCAAGCTAGGCCGGCGCGGACGCGGTGCGCACTTTGTGGAGCCGCGGAAAGCGTCTACCCATCGGCTCTACCGAGATGATGCTTATGCCATCCAGCTCCGGCGAGGTGGTGACGTGCTTCTGCACCAGGCGGCCCAAGGGCTGTGCTGCAATTACGGCGAGCATCGCCGCCATGATGGCGCCTGGGATCCCCTGGAGCCTGTTCCGGCTACCCATTGCGAACAGGGAGGCGAGGCCGGCCAGGACACCGGCTACGGCCAGATTGGTGCCGCAAAGAGGAGACACGGCCAGGTGAGACTCTCCGCGCTGAAGACGCGCCAGCCCCTCGTGGGCGAACTCCTTCAGCCTCTCGGTGGGAATATCGCCGTAGATGTAGAAGCCGTCGGGCGCCGCGCGGCCTATCACTCGCATGTGGGGCCCGTGCCGGCTGAGGAGGATGCTGATGGTGGCATGCTCCAGAGCATGGTTTCGACGTATTGCATTGATTACTCGTTTTAGCATTTATTCCTCCGGTAGCGAGTATACCATAAGCTTCGGCTGACAGCGGACGCAGCATCACTCCTGGATCACCCATCCGACCGGCTCGAACTCAGCCCCCTCGGGAGCGGCCGGGCGCTGCCCCGCCGGGGAGACGAAGACCAGGCGCGACAAGCCCGGGTTCCCGATAGAGTCGCCCGAGAAGGAGGTGACCGCCAGGAATTTTCCGTCCGGGGACCAGCTCAGCGCCTGATCGAAGCCCTGCTCCGGCGGCGGAAGGAAGATCGCCTCGCCCCCGGACAGCGACACGATCGCCACGCGGCCCGGGCCGGCGCCGCTGGGGAGCTGTCCGAAGCTGACCTTGTCTCCATCGGGATGCCAGATGGGGCTGAGTTGATCGCCGGCCGCCAGGCCCTCGACAACGTCCAAGGGCGAGACCTGCTTTGCCTCGATGTCGGCGATGTGGACCTGGAAGACGAACCTGCCCTCCACAAGGCTCTGCACCAGGAAGGCGACCCGGGAGGCGTCCGGAGAGAGGGCGGGGTCACGGGCTATCTGGTCGCTGAGGAGGAGGAAGACATCCCCTGTGAGGGCCGGCGGCGATGGAGGAGGAGACGGCGTTGGAGACGGCGTTGGCGCCGGTGTGCCGGCGCTGGCCGTGGCCGTCGCCTCAACGATGGCGGTGGCGGTAGCCACAGCCTCGCCCGTGGCGGGGGCGTACCGGCCCAGAAAGCTGCCGAGCTCGGTTCCGCCCTGGAGCTGAGTGAAGTACAACGTCGCTTCGTCGGGGTCGAAGCCCAGCGGCGTGTAAGTCTGAACATCGCTCTCGTGTTGCCTGAGCACAGTGCGTATGGGCGGCGGTTTCTCCTCCTCGCTCTCCTCCGGCTCAGGTTCGTCTTCGTCCCTTGGCAGGGAGAGCTGAACCAGGATGACCGTTACGTCTTCGCCAACGTTGCGCCGCAGAAACAGCAGCCCGCCGTCCGGAGACCAGCGGGGGACGGTACGCAGGTCTACTCCCTCCGCCACCACGGACGTCTCCCCGGACTCCAGGTCCAGGATGCGCGCCTCGGCGTCCGTCCCGGGTCGGAGACCGTCGTCAGGCATCGCGTTGTAGGCTATCTTTTTGCCATCCGGGGAGAGCGCGGGCTTGATGCCCCAACCGACTCCATGAGGGACAACCGCAAGCTGCACACGGTCTGAGGGATCGGCCGGATCAATGCTCCAGATCAGATCCTCCTCCACCCCAAATTCGCTGTAGAGGAAGCGGTAGGAGGAGGGCTCCAGGGGAGGCAACGGCGTAGAGGTGGGCACATCCGGGGAAGGGGAGAGGCCAGCGGAAGGCGCTGGAGAAGGCGTTGGGGTACCGGCGGGGGTCCCTCCGCCGCAGGCGGCGAAGACGCCCGCGATGAGCGTCACCACCCCGACGAGGATCGGAGCCGCTACCCGTAGATTCCGCCCTTCAAGCTTCAGCCGCATACAAATTAGAACGCCCAAACCACCAGCGGGGCTACTTTTCGTCAGGGCTCATCTTCGCCTGGGAGGGCGGTGGGCCCTTCACGGAGCACTCCGCGGATGCGCCGGTAGAGGTAGAACGCGATGAGCAGGACGACGGCAACAGCGATAGGTATCGCCACGGGCCGAAACCAGTCGCTGAGGCGTTCCCAGTTCTCGCCCAGGGCGAAGCCACCCCAGGCCAGTCCCAGAGACCAGGGGTAGGAGCCAGCAAAGGTGAGCGCGGTAAATCGCAGAATGTTCATGCGGGCCACCCCGGCGGGCACGCTGATGAAGGTACGGATCACCGGCAGCAGACGGCTGATGAACACGGCCGGCTCGCCCCAGCGGCGGAACCAGCGATCAGCCCAGTCCAATTCCCGACGGGTGATGAAGACGTAGCGGCCGTAGCGCTCGAGTAAAGGCCGTCCGCCCCAGGCGCCGACGTAGTAGGCGACGACAGAGCCAATAGTGTTGCCGAGCGCACCGTAGAAGGCGGCAAGGAATAGCCATTCAATGCCCAATCCGCGTTCCTTGATCAGCAGCCAGCCGGCCAGGGGCATGATGATCTCGCTGGGGAAGGGGATGGCCGCGCTCTCGACGGCCATGAGAAAGATTACCCCGGGCCAGCCGATGGCATCGTAGATGTATTCGGCCGCGTCCAGCAGCCTGTCTTCTATCCCGAACAGCTCTGGCCTGTCCTCTCGCCCCCTGCAACGCCAAGTATAGCCGCTACCCAGCGGTAGGCCAACGGTTGACAGAGACGGCGCTGCAGCCAATGATGCGGACAAGGTGGATGTCGGTAAGCTGCCCAACGAACTGCTGGCCCCGCTCCTGGCGCGGATACAGCACCGGGACACCAGGGTCCTCCTGGGGCCGGGGGTCGGCCGCGACGCCGCTGTGATCGACGCCGGAGGGGAACGGCTGCTGGTTGCCAAGAGCGACCCTGTAACCTTCGCCAGCGATCACATCGGCTTGTACGCGGTGCACGTGAACGCTAACGACGTAGCCTGCATGGGCGCGCGACCAGCATGGTTCCTGGCCACGGTGCTGCTGCCGGAAGGCGCGTCGGAGGAGCAGGCCTCGCAGGTGTTCGGACAGCTGCTGGAGGCGTGTGAGGGGCTGGAGATCGAGTTGGTGGGAGGCCACACGGAGATCACTCACGGACTGGGCCGCCCCATCGTTGTGGGGGCGATGCTGGGGGAAGTGGAGAGGGAGGCGTTGGTGCAACCCGCAGGCGCCAGGGAGGGGGACGCGCTCATTCTCACCAAAGGGATCGCCATCGAGGGAACGGCGGTGCTGGCGCGCGAGGCGGGCGAACGGCTGGAGCAGTTGGGCGTGGCGCAGCCGACGATCGAGACGGCGCGGCGCTACATTTTCGAGCCTGGGATCAGCGTGGTGCCGGAGGCGCTAGCGGCCTGCGCGGCCGTTCGCGCTGCCGGCGGCGCCGTGCACGCCATGCACGACCCAACGGAAGGCGGCCTGGCCACCGCTCTCTACGAGCTGGCGGAGGCGTCAGAACTGGGGGTGTCGATACAGGAGGAGGCGATCACGGTTCTGCCAGAGACGCAGGCGATCTGCTCCGCTGCCTCGCTGGAGCCGCTGGGGCTGCTCGCCTCGGGAGCGCTGCTCATCGTCGTGGCGGAGGAGGATTGCGGGACGGCGCTGGCGGCGCTGGCGGAGGCTGGAATCGAGGCGAGCCGGATCGGTGCTATGGTCAAGCGGGAGGTGAGGGTTATAATGGACGGGCGTGCCCGAACCATGAAGGTGCCCCGTTTCGCCAGGGATGAGGTAGCTCGCTTCCTGGCAGGCTAGCGAGCGCGGCGGCCCCGAAGACGAATCGGGGCCGCTGGCAAAACAGCGATGTAGGGAGGCTGGGAGAAAGTGGCAACTAAGAAGCCGACGACGATTGGACAGCTTCGCGAGTCCGGCTACAAGGTCCTGACCGTCAAGCAGGAGCTGCGCAAGAACCTGATCGAACGGATTCGTAGAGGCCAGGCAGACCATCTGCCAGGCATCGTCGGCTTCGAGGAGACGGTCGTCCCCCACCTGGAGAACGCCCTCCTGTCAGGACAGGACATCATCTTCCTGGGTGAGCGCGGGCAGGCGAAGTCGCGCGTGATCCGCGCCCTGGCAGGGCTGCTGGACGAAGAGATACCCACCATAGCGGGCTGCGAGATCAACGACAACCCCTTCGACCCGATATGCAGACGCTGTAGAGATCTCGTGGAGGAAGAGGGGGACGACACGGAGCTGGCCTGGCTGGACCGTGATCGCCGCTACGGGGAGAAGCTGTCCACCCCGGACATCACCATCGCCGACCTCATCGGCGAGGTCGACCCGATCAAGGTGGCCGAGGGCCGCTACCTCTCGGACGAGCTCACGATACATTACGGCCTGATCCCCAGGCACAACCGGGGCATCTTCTGCATCAACGAACTCCCGGACATGGCAGAGCGCATCCAGGTGGGGCTGCTCAACATCATGGAGGAGCGTGACGTGCAGATCCGCGGCTACCGCATACGTCTGCCGCTGGATGTCTTCATCGTCGCCTCCGCCAATCCTGAGGACTACACCAACCGCGGCCGCATCATCACGCCGCTCAAGGATCGCTACGGCGCCCAGATCCGCACCCACTACCCCAAGAACCTGGAGGCGGAGGTCGCGATCATGGAGCAGGAGCGCTCCCGCTTCGAAGACGACGATGAGCACCCGGTCAACGTCCCGGCGTACATGAAAGAGATCGTGGCGGAGGTGACGCGCCTAGCCCGCCGAAGCCCGGACATCAACCAGCGCTCCGGGGTTTCGGTCCGCGCCTCTATAGCGGACTACGAGGCGCTGCTGGCCAACGCATTTCGCCGCGCGATCCGCCTCAAGGAGAAGGAGATAGTACCCCGCATAAGCGATCTGCCCTACCTGGTGCCTGCCATCAGCGGCAAGCTGGAGTTCGAGACGGTGGAGGAGGGGCGCGAGGAGCAGATCATCGACCGTCTGATCCAAGGGGCCGTGCTGGCCGTGTTCAACCGCTACTTCAGCCTGGCCGAGCTGGAGACGGTGGTGGCCAAGTTCAAGGCCGGCCACGCGGTGGAGGTGGGCGATCAGACGCCCTCGGTGGATTACGTCAAGCTGATGAAGCAGGTGGAGGGGTTGGACGCGGCGGCGGAGAAGCTGGGCGCCGGCCGTAGCAGGCCGGCCATGGCTTCAGCGGTAGAGTTTGTTCTGGAGGGGTTGCACCTGAACAAGCGGCTGAACAAGGACAAGATCGCCGGCCGCTTCCAGTACAGGGGGTAAGCAGGAACCGGCAGCGGCAGGAATGAAGTCCACGCCCTACGGGAGACAACATGAGTTTTCGCTTCCGCTACTCTGAGTGGGACGGCAGCCAGGAGATCGGGCCTCTGGACCCGGACGATATCCTGGCCGGCCTGGTCGATGACCTGATGAACTTCGGCGACCTCCAGCACGCCCTGCGCAACCTGCTGCAGCGCGGGATGCGCAACCCGTTCGGCCAGCGGATGCAGGGGCTGCGGGATATCCTCCAGCAGTTACGCCAGCAGCGACGCCAGATGCTGGACCGCTACAACCTCGACTCCGTGTTCGAGGACATTAAGAAGCGGCTGGACGAGATCTTAGACCTGGAGAAGGGGACGCTGGATAGCCGCCTGCAGAAGGCGGAGCGTCAGCTTCAGGGCGGCGACAGCCCGCTGCAGGCGTTCGAGGAGGCGATGAAGCCCTCGCAGCAGGAGCCCACTGCGGAGGAGCAGGAGCGCCTGTCGCAGATGCTGAAGGACATCGTCGAGAAGAAGAAGAACACGATCGACAACCTGCCGGAGGATGTCGGCGGCCAGGTGAAGGAGCTGCAGAACTACGAGTTCATGGATCCGGAGGCGGGGACCAAGTTCCAAGAGCTGATGGAGATGCTGAAGAAGGCGATGATGGACACCTTCTTCAAAGACATCTACAACCAGATCGCAAATATGAGCCCTGAAGAGATGGCGCGCATGAAGGAGATGATCCGGGAGCTGAACGAGATGCTCTCGGAGAAGATGGCCGGGGGCCAGCCGGACTTCCAGGGGTTCATGGACAAGTACGGCGACCTGTTCGGGGATAACCCGCCCCAGAGCCTGGAACAGCTCATCGAGGAGATGCAGCAGCAGGCGTCCGTCATGCAGGCGCTGCTGGACAGCCTGCCGCCGGAGATGCGTCAGCAGCTTCAAGACCTGCTGATGGACAAGGTGGGCGACCTGAACCTGCAGCGGCAGCTCCAGGAGCTTTCGATCAACCTGGACATCCTGTACCCTTCGCGCGAACTCCAGAACCAGTATCCGTTCCGCGGCGACGAGGAGCTGGACCTGCTCCAGGCGATGAGCCTGATGGACAACCTGCAGGACCTAGACGGCCTGGAGAAGGATCTGGAGCGCACCCAGTACGGGGGTGACCTGGAGGACATCGATGAGGAGAAGCTGCGGGAGCTGCTTGGGGAAGAGGCGGCTGAGACCCTAAATCAGCTAAAGGAGTTCCTGGAGATACTTGAGGAGGCGGGCTACATCCGCCGCAAAGGGAAGGCCTGGGAGCTGACGCCCAAGGGTGTGCGCAAGATCGGGGAGAAAGCGCTGGGTGAGATATACACCCAGCTGAAGAAGTCCGGCTTCGGCAAACACGCGCAGCCAGAGCGCGGAATCGGCGGCGAGCGGGCGGACGAGACGAAACGGTACGAGTTCGGGGACCCGTTCCACCTCAACCTGGGCGAGACGATCATGAACGCGGTCTTCCGCGAGGGTCCTCAGGTGCCGGTGCGTCTGGACAAGGACGACTTCGAGGTGTTCCGCTCCGAAACGCTCACCACGACGACGACGGTAATGATGCTGGACCTGTCATGGTCCATGGCGCTACGGGGCAGCTTCCAGGCCGCCAAGAGGGTGGCGCTGGCGCTGCAGAACCTGATCCGCACCCAATTCCCCAAGGACTCCCTGTACATCCTAGGCTTCTCGGCCTACGCGCGGGAGCTCCGTCCCGATGAGCTGCCCTACGTGCGCTGGGACGAGTCTGTGCTGGGGACGAACATGCACCATGCCTTCATGATCGCGCAGAAGCTGCTGGCCCGGCACAAGGTGGGAACACGGCAGATCATTATGATCTCGGACGGGGAGCCTACTGCGCACCTGGAGCACGGCCGCTCCTACTTCGCTTATCCGCCGAGCCCGATCACGATCCGGGAGACGCTGAAAGAGGTACGACGGTGCACTCGGAAGGGGATCGTGATCAACACGTTCATGCTGGACCGTAACTATTACCTGAAAGAGTTCGTGAATCAGATCGCCAAGATGAACAAAGGTCGGGTGTTCTACACCACGCCGGAAAAGCTGGGACAGTACATCCTGGTTGACTACGTGTCCCAGAAGCGCAAGCGTCTGGGCGGCCAGGCCGCATAGCCCGCTTGCAGTGAGGGTTCTCACCCCCTGGCAGAGGTTAGCCATTGGCTGTATCTCTGCCCTTATCCTTTGGGCGATAGGCGTCGCCGGATACATGGCTATCGAGGGCTTCAGCTTCCTCGATGCCCTGTATCAGACCATCACGACGGCGACTACGGCCGGGTTCGGGGAGATCAACCCCTTGGGGAGCGCAGGCCGAGTATTCACCATCGTTATCATCATCTTGGGCGTCATCGTCATCCTATACGTCCTTACGGCCGTGATGCAGATTGCAGTGGAGGGGGAACTGGAGAGTATACTGGGGGCGCGTCGAATGAAGTCGAAGATTGAGGCCCTAAACGACCACTACATCCTCTGCGGCTTCGGCCGCGTGGGCACGGAGATCGCGCGGGAGTTCAGCGCCCGCGGCGTCCCCTTCGTCATTGTGGAGTCCAACCCGGAGGCGATAGCCCGCGCTCAGGCAAGCGACCACCTGATGATGGAGGGAGACGCCACCAGCGACGCCGTATTGAGGGAGGCCGGCATCGAGCGCGCCCGCGGGCTGCTCGCCGCCTCCGACTCCGACGCCGGGAACACGTTCATCGTCCTCACCGCCAAGGCGCTGCGGCCCGACCTGTACATCGTCTCTCGCGCCGGGCGCTCAGAGAGCGAACCGAGGATGCGGCGGGCGGGCGCAGACCGGGCGATCTCTCCTTACGCTATCGCCGGGCGCCGAATGGCGTTGTCGGCGTTGCAGCCGCTAATGGTGGAGTTCATCGACGCGCTGGCCAGCGGTCGCCACGAGGAGCAGATCCTGGCGGAGATAGAGATCTCCGAGGAATCCGGCCTGGGCGGCCGGACGATAGAGGACGTGATGCAATCTGCCGCCCGTGCGGTGGTGCTTGGGGTGCAGCGGGCCACGGGGGCGATCCAGGTGGGCCCCAGCGGCAGCAGCCAGCTGGCCGTCGGCGACAGGCTGATCGTCCTTGGCGACGAGGCGGAGCTGGAGGCGATCCGCCCCCGGCGCTGACCGGGGGCCGGGCTAGAACGCTACAGCCGCTTTCAGAGCGGCTGATCAAGAAGGAAGCTTCGAAGGACGCCGGCGAACTTCTCCGGCCGCAGGCGAGGTAGGGAGTGGCCGGTGTCCTCGAATACGTAGAGCCTGCCGTCCGGTAGGCTCTCCACCATGCGAGCCGATATCTCGTCGTCCAGGATGGGGCTGTGCTCGCCGCGCATCACCAGGGTAGGGCACTGGATGCGGGTCAGGGAATCCCAGAGGTAGTTGATCTCCGGTATCGCCGCCTTGGTGGTGATATCGGCCAGGCGGCGGTCGTAGCGGTTGGAGTAGAGGCCGTCCTCGCCCTGGACGAGGGCGTTCTGGACCAGCCGTTGCAGAGACGGCTCGTCCAAGCTGGGCCACTGGCGTCCGAAGAACGCTAGGGCGTCCTTATAGGCGAAAGAGCTGGGCGGAACCTCCGCCTTCGCGGTCATGTCAGCCTTGAGGCCGCGGGCGCCCACCTTGGCCATCTGCGGCCCCATGTCCATCAACCCCAGATGGCCCAGCCGCTGCCAGTTGTCACGGGCGTAGGCCATGGAGCAGCGCGATCCCAGGGAGAGGCCGGCGAGGTCTAATCGCTCCAGGCCCACGGCGTCTACGAAGGCGGCGAGGTCTGCGGCCAGGGCCCACACCAGATAGCCGCCGGGGGCGCGTTCGCTCTCACCGTGGCCGCGCTGGTCGAAGGTGTAGACGTGAAAGTCGTCCAGCAGACGGTTGGCGCAGTCCTGCCAGTAGTAGGCGTAGTCTCGCAGGCCGTGCATCAGGACTAGCGGCCGCCGGCCGCGCCCCTTCCACTCGAAGTAGTTGATGCGGAGGCCGTTGAGCTTTAGCTCGCCCTCGACGGGCTGGACGAGGCGGGCCATCCTTACTTGGGCGGCTCCGACTCGTGGTGGTGATCCTCGTCGATGTAGAACTGGAAAAGAACGCCACCAGAGTCCTTGGGGTGGATGTAGGTCTCCGCCCAGCCGTGGCCGCGCCGGACGCCGCGGAACGGCTCGATGCCGTAGTCGCGGACTGCCTGTGCGGCCGAATCGATATCCGAAACCTCGAAGGTTACGTGGTGGAGCCCCGGTCCGCGCTCCTCAAGGAACCGGTGAAGGAAGCTGTCCTCGCCCAGGGGCTCAAGCAGCTCAAAGTGGGCGGTGCCGCCGGGCAGCTCCAGGGAGACGCCGCGAAATCCCTGCTCCTTATTTTCCCAGCGCCCTGTCTCGCGCATGCCCATCAGCTCCTTGAGCAGCGGCAGGGCGTCTTCCAGCTTATGGACAGCCCAACAGACGTGGTCCAGCCTCTTGATCCCGATCTTTTCGCTCATACTCTCAGGCGACCTCCAAATACAATGCTCCGGCTGTCCGTGATGCCACCGACCTCAGTCGACGGTCTCCTCTTGCTCGCGCGAACGCCAGCTTTCGTCGAGAAGGAAAGGCGATGCCTCAGGGAGGCAGGCGTGATCATGATAACGGCTACCCAGCTTGTGGTCACTACCACAAGTCGAATAGTATCTCGCCATGAGCAAGTACAGCCGCAAGGAGACGCTGGTCATCGTGAACCCGGCGGCGCACAACGTCCCCTCCGATAAGCGGCTGGACGAGGCGGACCGCTGGCTGAAGGCGGAGGGCTGGCAGGTGGATTGGCGGCGGACGGAGGGGCCGCGGCAGGCGACTGAGCTGGCGGCGGGAGCGGCGGAGCGGGAGCTGCCGCTGCTGTTCGTCGTCGGCGGGGACGGCACGCTGAACGAGGCGGTGAACGGGCTGGCCGGTAGCGAGACGGCGCTGGCGGTGATCCGCGCCGGCACGGTCAACATCTGGGCAAAGGAGATAGGAATCCCGAGAAAGCCTATCGCGGCGGTAAGGGCGGCGGTTGAGGGCGAGCGGCGCCGCATCGATCTGGGGCGGGCGGGCGAAAGCTACTTCCTGCTGATGGCCGGCTACGGCCTGGACGGGGCTATCGGCCGGCGCGTCCATGCGGGGCTGAAAAGCCGCTTTGGGGCGGTGATGTACGCTATCGCCGCCCTAAGGGAGACGCTCCGCTACCGCTCGTCAGCGATCACGCTGAGCTTCGACGGCGAGCAGCAGACTGCGGACGTGTTGATGCTGGTGGCGGGGAACACCCGCAACTACGCCGGCCTGGTGGAGATCACCGGCGAGGCGGTGGCGGACGACGGATTGCTGGACGTGTGCGTGTACCAGGGGAAGGGCACGGTGGACATCATCCTGCACGCCCTGAGAACGCTGTTACGACGCCATCTGCGGTCAAATAAGGTGCTATATCGAAAAGCGCGGCGGCTGGAGCTGGCGTGGAAGGAGCCGCTGCCCGTCCAGCTCGACGGCGACGCGATCGAGCAATCCCCGACACGGGTGGAGATCGCGCCCTCGGCGCTCTGGGTGGCCGTGCCGAAGGGCGTCAGCTCTCCGTTGTTTCGCGGCTAGCCGCCGCCTGCGCGGATAGCGACGCTATGGCACCCGCATCCACTGAGAAGACGGCAGAGCGGTCCAGGAACTGCCTCGGGAAGCGGCCGACGTCCGTGGCGGTGACGAGCAGTTGGTCGTAGCCGGAGACGGCCTCGATGACGGAGCGGGCGCGGCCGGCGTCCATCTCAGACAGGATGTCGTCCAGGAGCAGCAGGGGCGGCTCGCTTCGTCGCGAATGCAGGAGCCGCGCCTCGGCCAGGCGGAGAGCGAGGGCGATGGTGCGCTGCTGGGCGCGAGAGGCGAAGCCGGAGGCGGGCATACCGTCCAGGAAGAAGGCGATATCATCGCGGTGAGGGCCCTGAAGGGTCATGCCGGCGGCCACGTCGCGGGATGTGCCGCGCCGCAGCGCCTCTCCGTACGCCTCGGCGGCGGCGGCAGCATCGGAGAGGCTATCCGGCGCCCGCCCCTCCAGCCGCGGCCGGTACTCCAGCCGCATCTCCTCGGTGGGAGCGAGTGAGGCGTGAGCCTCAGCGGCGAGGAGGGCCAGCTCGGAGAGGGCGACGGCGCGGACGGCGAACAGATAGCCGCCGTCGCGGGCGAGCTCGGCGTCCCAGAAGGCGAGCTCGTCCTTTCGGGCGAGCCCTTCGCGGATGCGCTTGAGGAGGTGGTTTCGCTGGGCGATGACACGCTCCAGGCGGGAGCGGGCGGAGACGTAGCCACGGTCCACCTGCGATAGCGTTATGTCGATATAGCGCCGCCGCAACGACGGCGCCCCGGTGATCAGGTCGATGTCGGCGGCGGTGAACATCACGGCGGTCAGGCGCCCGACGGCATCGGACAGCCGCTTGGGAACGCCGTTGACCTTGACGGTCTTGCTGGCGACGAGCCCGTTGCTGCCCTGCCGGCCGACGACAGCCACTTCCAGCTTAAGGCCGCCGGCGGCGGTCTCGGCCTCGCCGACGACACGGGCGACCGGGATCGCGTCCTCAATCACCTGCCAGCGGATGATTTGCGCCTCGGTCTCGACGCGGAGCTCCCTCATGGTGGCCAGCAGGTACGCGGACTCCAAGAGGTTGGTCTTCCCCTGGGCGTTGGCGCCGACGAGCACGCTGGCGCCGGGCCCAGGGGAGAAGTCCAGGCGATGGAAATTGCGGTAATCGAAGAGCCGGAGACGGAGTAGCCGCATAGGCCGATTATAGCGGAAGCGGCGCGTGAAGCCCGCCTCGCTCAGGCGGTGGTGGAAGCGGGTACGGCGGGGGCCTTCACCGCGTGCCTGGGAAGGGCGACATAGAAGGTGCTGCCACTGCCCTCCGGGTTGTCCTCCACCCAGATACGGCCGTTGTGCAGCTCGACCACAGACTTGGCGATTGCGAGCCCCAGTCCGAGGCCGGATCGGTCGCCGCGGAAGAACGGCTCGAATATAAGCTCGCGCTCCTCCTCGATGACGCCAGGGCCGGAGTCCGTGACCGCAATGAGTGCTTCATCGCGCCTGGTTGAGATGCGTACGTCGAGGCGGCCGCCGGCGGGGGTGTGACGGTGGGCATTAGAGAGGAGGTTCAGGACGACCTGCTCAAAGCGA
>CAZYOV010000033.1:0-22934 GCA_964649215.1 uncultured Dehalococcoidia bacterium | reverse complement strand
GCGAGATACGAACCGCCCTCTACCGCTATTACCAGTGCGAATCGCGGACGAACCGTAGCCTGTGTGACTATCACACTCGCCGCGCCGAGGCGCTGGAGGAGGAGGTGCGGGGGGAGCTTCTGAACGGGCGGGCGGAGATACCAGGGGTGATCGCAGATGATAAGGAGGCTCGCGCTGAGGGGCAGGGGAGGCAGCTTCGCGATAAGATGCGGCGGCTCGACCGCCGGCTCGAGCAATACCTGGACGCCGCCGCCAGCGGTCGTATCGACAGGGAGAGGCTTCTCTCCCTCGGCCTGGAGGTCGCCAATGAGCAGCTCGCTGCCGAGGAGGCCCTGGCTGAGCAGCGGCGGCAGGCGCAGCGGCAGGCCACGGAGGCGGAGCGGCGGCAGCACAGACGGGAGGAGCTAGCCCGGTGCCGGGAGCAGTGGGACCGGCTGATGTTCCCTGAGCGATTCGACCTGCTGAGGGAGCTTGTGGAGCGGGTGGTGGTGCGCGATGACTACATTGAGGTCTCCCTAAGGCCGTAGCTGGTGTGGCTGCCGTCAAGTGGATTATCTACAGTGATGGTGCCTCACGAGGGAATCCCGGTCCGGCCTCTATTGGCGCCGTAGTCTACGATGGCTCTGGACGTGAGATCCACACTGTGTCTCGGCGCATCGGCCGGGCGACGAATAATGAGGCCGAGTACCGCGCTGCCATCGCTGGCCTGGAGGCGGCGCTCGCCCTGGGCGCGCGCGATGTGGAGCTGCGAATGGACTCCGAGTTAGTGGTGCGCCAGGTCAACCAGATGTACAAGGTTCGTAACCCTTCCATGAGGCGGCTGTTCGGGCGCGTCAAGGACCTACAGTGGCGCTTCGCCTCGTTTGAGGTTCGGCACGTGAGGCGGGAGAAGAACCGCCGTGCGGACGGGCTGGCCAACGAAGCTCTCGACCGCGATTAACACACTCTTAGAGCTGTCGTCTGCAAGTGAAAGAGATTGAGATGCCGTGTCGCGTCATGTTGTGGTCATTCCGTTGGTGAGGCCGGCGTCGGTGCTATACTGGAATCGGCCCAGTAGACCGGGTGACCGCCGGTTCCCGCCTTAGGCGGGGACGGGAGGAAGGTCCGAGCTCCACCGGGCGGCGTGCTGGGTAACGCCCAGGCGGGGTGACCCGACGGAAAGTGGCACAGAAACATACCGCCCTCGTTACTGGGGGTAAGGGTGAAATGGTGGGGTAAGAGCCCACCGGCTCCGGCGTGAGCCGGAGGCCGGCCAAACCCCGCGCGGAGCAAGGCCAAATAGGAGGGCTTGCTTGCCCTCGGGCAGGCATAAGGGCGCCCGGCCCGGTGCCCTCGGGTTGGCCGCTTGACCCCGTTGGCAACGGCGGGGCTAGATTGATGGTCACCGGTCGTCTCAGGCGACTACAGGACTCGGCCTACAGGTCTACTGGGTCTTTATGGGAAACGAAACGGCCGTGAGGCCGTTTTTATCTTTGGCGATGATACTCAATGATCTGGCTACTCACCTTCCGGGAGCGGATCTCGTCGGCTCCAGCGAGGTGGAGTTCAACGCCATCGAGTATGACTCGCGCCGCCTCCGACGGGGGGCACTGTTCGTGGCTGTGCCGGGGTTCACCGTGGATGGCCACAACTATCTGCGGCAGGCGATCGCGGCCGGCGCGGCGGCTCTGCTAGTGCAGGCGGATCGCCGTCCCAAGTGGGTGGGGCTGGCTGTGCCCTGTTTGGCGGTGCACGACACGCGCGCGGCGCTTGCCGCGGCAGCGGCCGCCTTCTTCGGCTGGCCGGCTCGACGGCTCACAGTCATCGGTGTCACCGGCACCGACGGCAAGACGAGCCTCAGCCACCTCATCACCCACGTCCTAGAGTCGGCGGGCGAGCGCGTGGGGCTAATGAGCACCGCGGAGAACCGGGTCGCCGGGCGTGCGCTGGCCGACAGCGGCCGTTTCACCACGCCGCAGGCGCCGGAGGTTCAGTCCATGCTGGCGGAGATGGTGGAGGCTGGCTGCCGCCGCGCCGTGTTGGAGGCTACTTCCCACGGTCTGGCGCAGCACAGGCTCGACGGCTGCGAGTTCGACGTGGCGGTGATGACCAACGTGACCAGCGACCACATCGACTTCCACCGCTCGCAGGAGGAGTATCTGGCGGCGAAGGGCCGTCTGTTCCGAACGCTGGACACGGCTGTTGATAAGGGTATCGTCAAGACGGCCGTTCTGAATGTCGACGACGCTGCCCACCGTCGCTTTCGGTCGCTGACCCATGCCCGGGTCGCCACCTACGGGCTTGACGCTCCGGCAGACGTCACCGCGGTTGACCTGCGGCCGGACGGTTGGGGTGAGCGCTTCCATCTGCAGACGCCCGCCGAAGAGGCGGAGGTCCGCCTGGGCCGACCCGGGAAGTTCAACGTTGCGAACGCCCTCGCGGCGGTGGCGACCTGTTTGGCGCTGGCGCTAGAGCTGCCCTCCATCGTGCGGGGCCTGGAGTCCTGGCCGGGAGCGCCGGGCCGGATGGAGCGCGTAGACGAGGGGCAGCCGTTCAGCGTCGTCGTCGATTTCGCTCACGCGCCGCTGTCGCTGCGGCGCGTCCTCACGGAGCTGCGCAGCCGCAGCCGCGGCCGTATAATCGCCGTCTTTGGTTGCATCGGTGAGCGGGAGGTGGACCGGCGCTACGCGATGGGGCAAGCGGCGGCTGAGCTGGCCGACTACACATACGTCACGGACGACAATCCGTACTCCGAGGACAGGGACGCTATCATCGGCGAGATCGCCCGCGGGCTGCGTGAGGCCGGCAAGAAGGAAGGTCATAATTTCGCTGTAGTGCCCGACCGGCGAGAGGCGATCGCCCAGGCGCTGGCGATGGCGGTGGACGAGGACGTCGTGCTTCTGGCCGGTAAGGGCCACGAGCGCGAGGTGCACCTGGCCGGCGGCTCTTACGAGTGTGACGACCGCGAGGTGGCGCGGAGGGTGCTGGCCGAGCTGTTCCCCACGTGAGGATGAGGACTACCCATATTCTTCACTCTTCGTCGATGCTCTTGTAGGGCGCTTGACGGGTGTGTTAGGATGCGTTGCAGAAAAGGAGGTGATGTGAATGGGCGATTTACATAGCGATGGCCGTAGGCCTGTCCATTCGCACCGTCATCTCTCCGAGGTGCAGGTGTAGAAGCTGAAAGGCGCGTGGACAGGTCTACGTGCCTAGCGCAAAAAACCAGCCCGCGCGGGCTGGTTTTTTGTTGCCCGCGTGAGCTATCCTCCCCTCGATGGCTATGCAGCTTAATCTGACGCTTGTGGAGGAGCGGCTCAAGACTCGCTGTGTGGGCAGAAACCTCCTCTACCTGACGCGGACTCCCTCTACGCAGGACGTCGCCCGCGCGGAGGCAAAGCGAGGCGCCCCGGAGGGCACCGTCGTCCTCGCCGAGGAGCAGACGGCTGGGCGTGGCCGCCTGGGTCGCTCCTGGGTTTCGCCGGCGGGGAAGAACCTGTACCTTACCCTGATCATGCAGCCGCCGGCCGCACGGCTTCGCATACTAAGCATCGTCTCACCGCTGGCGGTAGCGGAGGCGCTGGAGGAGGCTGTAGGGCTGCCGTCGCGCATCAAGTGGCCCAACGACGTGCTGGTTGGAGGCCGCAAGATCGCGGGCATACTCATTGAGACGGAGCTGGCGGGCGAGGCCGTGAAGTACGCCCTCGTGGGCATCGGGCTGAACGTGAACTTCGACGTCGGGGCATCCCCGGAGATCGCCGATTTCGCCACCAGCGTGCGACGGGAGCTGGGCCGCGACGGTTCGCGCGAGGAGCTGCTGGCGGCGCTGCTCAACGCCTTCGAGGCGCGCTATTCGGAGGCGCTGGAGAGCGATGCTGTCTTCCAGGCCTGGCGGTCGCGACTGGAGACGTTGGGACGGCGCGTGCGCGCCACGCTGGGCGAGCGCGTGGTGGAGGGCGTGGCCGAGGACGTTGACGCCGAGGGCAGCCTGCTGATCAGGCGCGAAGACGGCTCCCTGGCGACCGTGGAAGCGGGCGACGTGACGCTCAGCGGGTAAGGCTGGCCGCTAGTCCTTCTCCTCGCCCTCCACGGGCACCTGGCTACGGCCGCCGCTCTGCCCGCCGCCGCTATCGCCGCCTACACCCCGCATGAACTGGCCGATGATGTCGATCGGCACCGGGAAGATTATCGTGCTCTGACGCTCCGTCGAGATCTCGGTGAGGGTCTGGAGGTAGCGCAGCTGGAGCGTGGCGGGTGTGGCGGCCATAATCTTGCCGGCCTCGGCCAGCTTCTCGGCCGCCTGGAATTCGCCCTCGGCGTGGATGATCTTGGCGCGGCGCTCCCGCTCGGCCTCGGCCTGCTTGGCCATGGCGCGGACCATCTCCGCGGGCAACGCGATGTCGCGCACCTCGACGATCGTCACCTTGACGCCCCAGGGCTCGGTGGCCTCGTCGATGATCTTCTGCAACTGCTGGTTGATCTGATCTCGCTTGATCAGCAGTTCGTCCAGTTCGGACTGGCCGAGGACACTGCGCAGGGTGGTCTGAGCTACAAGGGACGTGGCGCGGACGTAGTCCATCACCTTGACCACGGCATCGTTCGGGTCTGTGACGCGGAAATAAACCACGGCGTCTACTTTCACGCTTACGTTGTCCCTGGTAATCACATCCTGGCGCGGCACGTCCATGGTGACGATACGCAGGTCTACGGTCACCATCCGCTCCACGATGGGGATGATGAGGAACAGCCCCGGCCCGCGGGCGCCGACGAGCCGTCCCAGGCGAAAGATGACGCCCCGTTGGTACTCGGGGACGATCTTTACCGCCAGGGGGAAGAGGGGGATCACGAGGAAATACCCCATGACTGTCAACATCCGCGACAAAAAGCTATGGCTCGCCGGCGCGGCGGATGGTTCTGGCTGAGTGGACATAAGCGTCATTCTCCTTCCGGTTGCTGCTGTTTCCTGACCTTCAGTCTAAGCCCTTGAACCTCCGTAATCACTACATGCTCCCCGGGCTGGATCACGCCCTCCTCCGATTCGGCAGACCAGGTCTCCCCTTCCAGGAAGACGAGCCCCTCTGGGTCAAGCACGGAGCGGGCCACGGCCTCGTGCCCGATCATGGTCTCCACGCCCACCTGTACGGGCATCATGCGGATGCGGACGAGGTTCACCAGCACGAAGACAACCATCGCTCCCATAGCGGTGGCCAGCCCGATGAGCAACCATCGGGAGACCTGGAACTCCGGCGGGTTGCCGCTGGTGAGGAGGAGGCCGCCCAGGATCAGGGCGACAACACCTCCGCCGCCTAATATCCCTCCGCTGGGCACGAATATCTCCAGCCCGAACAGGATGAAGGCGAACATGATCAGGGCCACGCCCGCCCAGTTGAACGGGATGACACTCAGAGAGAAGAACCCCAGTAATAGCGCGATGACTCCGAACACGCCGGGGAATATCACGCCCGGGTTGACGATCTCGATGAAGATCGCCAGGGAGCCTAACGATAGCAATAAAAGCGCGATGTTCGGGTCGGCGATCAGGTCTAGAATCCGCTCGAGGAAGTTCATATTATTGAACACCTGGTCGGCGTTCGCTGTCTGAAGCGTGACCTCACGGCCGTTGTCCAGTGTCACCTCGCGCCCGTCCACGGAGTCCAGCAGGTCGTCCAGGTTGTCCGCTACGAGGTCGATGACGTTCTGATCGAGCGCGTCGCTGGCGTTGTCGGAGATTGCATCGCGGACGGCGCTCTCGGCCCAGTCCGCGTTACGTCCTCGCAGCTCGGCCAGGGCTCTTATCTGAGCGGCGGCGTCGTTCGTCACCTTGTCGGCGAGGGGGCCCTGGATCTCCTCGCCGCCGCTCCCCACCGGCGTGGCGGCGCCAATGGTGGTGGTGGGCGCCATAGCCGCCACGTGCGCCGCCATGGTGATGAAGGTGCCGGCGGACGCTGCCTTGCCTCCCGGCGGGCTAACATACACGATAACCGGCACCTCCGCCGACAGGATCCGCTTCACGATGTCGTTCATGGAGGTGATGAGCCCGCCGGGTGTGTCCAGCCGGATCACCACCGCTTCCGCATCCTCGTCTTCGGCGGCGTCTATGCCCCGATCCAGGTATCGCTCCATCACGGGACCGACCACACTGTCGGTGGTCAGAATGTGGATAGCGTCCGCAGGCGCTCCCGGCCCGCCGCCGCAGGCGAAGCCGACCACTCCCAGGATGATGAACACGGAGGCGATGGTCAGCCGCAGGGAGCGGACGGGAGAAAACGATACGCTGCCGAAATCGGTCATGTATGGAGTCTCGGAGCAATGGACGATGCAACGACATTATACAGTGGGCGAGCGGATGGTGCCGGTTCGTTGAATGGGCGCTGGCGCTGCGCTAGAATGAGGCACACCCCGCAGGAGATACATAGTATGGACAAACCTACGCGCTGTCGCGGCATGCGCGATATGCTGCCGGACGAGATGAGACGTTTTCGCCGCGTGGAAGAGGCGTTCCGCGTGGCCTGCCTTGGCTGGGGATACGAGGAGATTCGCACCCCGGTCCTGGAGTATCTCCACCTGTTCACCACGGCCGGGACCCTCTCGCCCCAGATGCTGGGCCGCGTCTACTCGTTTCTCGACTGGGATGGCTGGAGCGGCGAGCGCGTAGTGCTCCGGCCCGACTCTACAATCCCCGCGACGCGGCTGTACGCCGACTCCCTGGACGGCGGCGATGTGGCCAAGATGTTCTACGTCCAGAATGTGTTTCGCTTCGCGGAGGGCGACGAATCGCGAGAGGACTGGCAGTGCGGGGTGGAGCTCATCGGAGATAGCCAGCCCCAGGGCGATATCGAGCTTGTTCTGCTGGGGCGTGAGGTTCTCACTCACCTCGGCCTGCAGGTCGCGGTGAGGCTCTCCCACCCTGGGCTGGTGCGGGCGGTGCTGGCGCGGGCGGGGCTGGACGCCTCGGAGCAGCTAGCGCTGTACGACCGCATCCTGGATGGGGACGATTTGGCGCTTCGGGAGCTACAGGAGCGGTTGCCTGAAGTGGGCGGTTCTCTGGAGATGCTCCTGTCCATGGAAGGCGAAGGCGTCGCCTACCTTGGCAACCTGCGCAGCAGCTTCGGCGGGAGTATCCCCGAACTGGAGCAGTCGTTAGACGAACTTGCCGTGGTGGCCGGCGCGCTTGAAGGCCTGGGCTGTCGTTGTCTGATATCGGCGGCGATGGTGCGAAACTTCGAGTACTATACTGGACCGGCGTTCCAGTTCGAGATTGCGGGCCGCCGGGTCGGTAGCGGTGGACGCTACGACGCTCTGTTGTCGCTTATCGGCGGTCGGCAGGTGCCCGCGTCCGGTTTCGCCTTGGAAGCTGGAGCACTGTCCGGGATGCTGTCGATGGAGGCGTCCGAGCGACGGATCGCCACGGTCGCCGTCAAGGCAGCCGACAGCGAGGCGCTGGCGTTGGCGTTCCGTCTGGCATCCACGCTGCGGGCCGAAGGGCTGACCGTGCAGGTGGCGGGAACGCCGCCGGATGGCGGCCCAAGCGTGGAAATCGCGGGCGAAGGGTTCGTGCTCTCCGGCGTAGGCGGGAAGGCTCGTCGTTTGACGAGCGTGGAGGCAGTGGCGGAGGCGCTGCGAGAGTCCGGCTGTGATTAAGCTCGCCCTTCCTGCGGGTGACCTGCGCACCCCCGTCTCTAACGTTCTCGAATCGGCCGGGCTGAGGGTCGAAGGCTATGGCGAGGGCTCCCGCACCTACATCCTCAGGGTTGGCGGGCACGAGGGGGTGATCGCGCGAGTCTTCCGTGAGAAGGACATCCCGATACAGATCGCGCTCGGCAACTACGACCTCGGCGTGTGCGGTTTAGCGTGGATCGAGGAGCTGCGCGCCCGGTTTCCGCAGCACCCGGTGGTGCCGCTGCGGGACATGGGCGTTGGGCGCTCGGGGCTGTACGTGGCGTCGGCGGCGGACGGTGGCCGTGAGGTCTCTTCGCTGGGCGGCCGGCGCGGCCTCCGTATCGCCAGCGAGTATCCGAATCTCGCGGAGGCGTTCGCTCTGGCGGCGAGGCTGCCCGCCTACCGCGTGCAGGCGGTATGGGGAGCGGCCGAGGCGTATCCCCCCGAGGACGCAGATCTAGCGGTCATAACCGCCGGAGATGACGCCTCGGTGTCCACTCACGGCCTCATCCCCCTGCATCGTCTATTGGACGGCTCCGCCTGGCTCATTGCAAACGCGGGCAGCCTGGCGAGGAAGGACCTGAGCCCCTTGCTGGATCTACTGGCGCGCGGCAATAGCCGTGGAGTAACGCCGCGCCTGCGGCTGCCGCCACCGCTGCCGACGGAGGCCCAGAAGCAGCCGGCGGCACCATTGCGTGCTGAGACACTTCGGATGGCGTTGCCGGATGGCCACCAGCAGCGGCACGTGGTGGCGGCGCTCCGGGATGCTGGTCTTCTGCCTCCCCGAGGTTACGACGAATCGCAGTGCCTGCGCCGGCCCGAGAGTCCTATCGAGGGGCTGGAGATCAAGGTGATCCGCCCGCATGACATGCCTCAGCTCGTCGCCACGGGCGAAATGGATCTGGCGGTGACCGGCCGAGACTGTGTCAACGAGCACCTGAGTCGGTTCCCCTCCAGTCCTATTGAGGAAGTGATTGACCTGCAGCGGGCTCAGTTCAACCTCGCCGCGGTCGTAAGTGAGGGGGTGACTGCGTCCGACCTGAGTGGCGCTCTGGCGCACTGGCGGGCGCAGGGGCGGCAGGTGATCCGCGTGGCCTCCGAGTTTCCCGGCATCGCCGACGCCTACGCCCGTAGCCGTCACCTGGGGCGATATCAGGTCATACCTATCGCCGGGGCCTCCGAGGGCTTTGTGCCTGAGGACGCCGAGCTGCTGATCGAAGGCACCGAGACCGGCAAGACCCTCGTTGAGAACAGGCTCAAGCCTATAGAGCTGCTGTTCCGCTCCACGACCTGCCTGGTCGCGGGCAAGGGGCGAAAATTCAGGGGCCGCCGCCGTGAGGTGTTCGACCACGTACTGTCTGCGCTGCGGTCGTCCACGAAGGCGGCGTAGACGGTCTGATACAATTGCCGCGAGGTCAGAAGTTGAAATGCCGCCGCTCGGATTGCACACCGTCGTCGCCAAGGAGGTGGGAGACCGCCTCTGTTACCACGTCTTGGATGAGGAGAGGGGAAATCTCTACCTGGGCTCCACCGCGCCCGACATCCGTGTGATCACCCGCTGGGAGCGTGGGCGCACACACTTCTTCGACCTTTCCAACTTCGATGAGCAGAGCGGCGTCGCTGGCTTGTTCAGCGCCTATCCGCGGCTGCGTGAGCCCGGCGGCCTCGGTGCGGGGACCGTTGCTTTCATGGCCGGCTACGTCACGCATCTGGTTATGGATGAGCTGTGGATCAACACTATATATCGCCCCTTCTTCGGCGTGCGCTCTCCATTGGGCGGTGACCTGCGCGCCAACATCATGGACCGGGCGATTCAATTCTCCCTCGACCGCCAGAAACGCATCGACCGCAAGCTGATGGCCCACGTTTTGGACGAGGTCGCCCGCTCTGACCTGGCACTGGAGATCGACTTCATCGACGGGGAAACGCTGCACCGCTGGAAGGAAGTCATCCTGGATGTGGTTAACTCTTCCCCTGACTGGGAGCGGTTTCGGAACATCGCCGGACGTCACCTGCGGGAGGCCGGGATCGAATCCGCGGAGCAGTTCAAGGAGTTTTTAGGGTCGCTGCCGGACCTGGTGGACGAGACGTTGCGCTATCTAACCGAGGAGCGGCTCCGTGAGTTCATGGACCTCTCCGTGGAGCATGGCGCAGGCGCGGTGAAGGAGTACTTAGAGTGCGAATAGCGCGCGGAATGGACGAAGCGAGGAGCACGGTTCTCCATCGCACGCCGTCGGAGGCTGTGGAGCTCCCCCCCATCGTGCGGGAGACGATACGCCGCACGTTCGACGCTGAGCTGGGCGTGGCCGACGTGGTCGACCGCATCCTGCGCGACGTTCGCGAGCAGGGCGACGTGGCCGTGGCGCGGTACAACCAGGAGATCGACGGCGTCGCCGGCGATCAGGCTCGCTCTCTTGAGGTCACAGCCTCGGAGATTGAGGACGCTTATGAGCACCTCGACGTTGGCCTGGTCCACGCGCTACGGGAGGCGGCGGTTCAGATTAGACGCTTCCACGAGAGGCAGATGGAGCACGCCCTGCGGGACTTTCGAAAGGACGGCGTGGGCCAGCAGGTTCGCCCGCTCTCCCGAGTCGGCATGTACGTGCCTGGCAGGGCAGCCGTTTATCCTTCCACCGTCCTCATGATCGCCATACCGGCGATGGTCGCCGGCGTAGAGGAGTTGGTAATGGCCACGCCGGTCCTGCCGGACGGGAGCGTGTCGCCGCTGAAGCTGGTCGCGGCTCATATCGCGGGGGTGAGTCGGGTGTTCCGTGCGGGGGGCGTTCAGGGAATCGCCGCCCTTGTCTACGGCACGGACTCTATACCGCGGGTGGATAAGATCTGCGGTCCGGGGAACGTGTTCGTGACCGAGGCGAAGAAGAGGGTTTACGGCATGGTTGGCCTGGATGGCGTTTTCGGGCCCTCAGAGACGGTCGTGATCGCTGATAGCGGCGCTGACGCCAAGCTGGTGGCGGCCGACCTCCTGGCAGGTGCCGAACACGATGAGCTGGCGACCGCGATCCTCATCTCCACCTCCGATGAACTGGTGAGCAAGGTGTTGGGCGATCTCCAGTCGCAGGTGGCCGGGCTCGGGCGTCAGCAGGTCGCTCGCGTGTCGCTAGAGGCGCGCGGCGGCGTCGCCGTGGTAGACGATCTAGACCAGGCGTTGGAGCTGGCGAACGAGTTTGCGCCGGAGCACCTCTGCCTGCACGTCGACAAGCCGGAGCAGTTGGTGAAGCAGGTGCGCCACGCGGGCGCCGTGTTCGTCGGTGCAGAATCCGCGGAGTCCATCGGCGACTATACGGCGGGGCCCAGCCACGTGATGCCCACCGGAGGCAGCGCCCGGTTCGCCTCGCCCCTCGGCGTGCTGGATTTTCTCAAGGCGACCAGCATCGTCGCTCTCGACGACAAGGCGCTGGCGAAGCTGGGCCCGGCGGCCGCCGCCATAGCTCGGGCAGAGGGATTCGAGGGCCACGCGCGGGCCATTGAGCGAAGGCTGGAGAGGCGGCGGTAGCGTGGGCGAGTCTCCCGATAAGGATATCTTGCGGCTGGCCCGGCAAGACCTGGTAGCGATGCCCGGCTATGCGTCGGTGGAGCCACCGGAGGTCCTAGCCAGGCGATTGGGTATCCCAGAGGAGCGAATCGTCAAGCTGGATGGGAACGAGAACCCGTATGGCTCCTCCGCTAAGGTGCGCGAGGCGCTGGCCAGCTTTCCGAGCTATCATATCTATCCCGACCCGGAGCAGCGGCAGATGAGAGAGGCGATCGCCGAGTACGTTGGGGCCGACCCGGACCGGATCGTTGTCGGCAATGGCTCCGATGAATTGCTGGACCTGGCGGCGCGGCTCTTCCTCTTGCCGGGTGACGGTGTGGTGAACGCGCCGCCCACGTTCGGCATCTACGAGTTTGTTGCCCGCACCTACGGCGCGCAGGTCGTGGAGGTTCCCCGCCGCGAGGACTTCGCGCTGGACCTTGAGCCGATGGAGAAGGCGCTGACCGCCGGGGCCAAGCTGAACTTCCTCGCCTCGCCGAACAACCCGACGGGCAACGCCGTCGCTCCCGAGGAGTTGGAGCGGCTCCTCGCGCACGATGCGGTGGTCGTGGTCGACGAGGCGTATGCGGAGTTCGCGGATGGCAGCTTCCTGGCGCTGGCGGCGGAGCGCGATAACCTTATTGTGACGCGAACGTTCAGTAAGTGGGCGGGGCTGGCGGGGTTGAGAGCGGGATACGGGGTGTTTCCCCCTGCCGTGGCGGAAACCATCCGCAAGATCAAGATGCCGTACAACATGAACGTGGCAGCGCAGACGGCTGTGCTCGCTTCCCTGGAGGATAGGGCGGCGCTGGTCGAAAACGTCAAGCTGATCGTTGACGAGCGCGAGCGTATGGCGGAGCGCCTGGCTGGGTTCCTCTGGCTGCGTGTCTACCCCTCGTGCGCCAACTTCCTGCTCTGCCAGGTGCAGGGCCGCTCGGCGACGGAGGTGCGGGCGCAGCTCCGGGAGCGAGGGGTGCTCGTGCGCCACTTCGACTCGCCCGGCGTTCGCGGCTGCCTGCGCATCAGCGTGGGCAGGCCCCAGGATACGGACCGCCTGGTGGAGGCGCTGGCTGAGATCGGAGCCGCCGTTGTCTGACGCGAGTGCCCGCAGGGCCGTCGTCCGCAGGCAGACGCGGGAGACGGACGTATCGGTTGAGCTGGCGCTGGAGGGCAGCGGCCGCTACCAGGTGTCCACCGGCATCGGCATGCTGGATCACATGCTGGAGCAGCTGGCCCGGCACGGCCTGTTCGACATAACCGTTGAGGCGAGAGGTGACATCGAGCGCGACCCGCACCACCTGGTGGAGGATGTGGGGTTGGTGCTGGGACAGGCGCTGAACGAGGCGCTAGGCGAGCGGCGCGGCATCACCCGTTTCGGGCACGCCATCGTGCCGCTGGACGAGGCGCTCGTGATGGTGGCGCTGGACCTGGGCGGCCGCGGTCATGCCGGCATCCAGTTCAACTTCGAGCGAGAGCTACTGGGCCAGCTCCCCACGGAGAACATCCGCCACTTCCTGGCCGCATTCGCCAGCGAGGGCCGTCTCAATCTGCACGTGCGGGAGCTGGCCGGCGAGAACGACCACCACCGCGTGGAGGCGGCGTTCAAGGGGCTGGCGCTGTCCCTGCGCCAGGCGGTGACGATCGACGTGCGGTCGGCGGGCGAGACCCCCAGCACCAAGGAAGCGCTATAGGCCCGGTCAGTAGATCCTTCGACGGGCTCAGGGTGAGCGTCAGCGAGTGAGAACCCCGGCGTGTACGCTGGGTCGTTGTCGGTGAGCGGCCCCGGTGACCGACTAGGTTCTGGCCAGCTCCTCCAGCTCGAAGCGGTAGTCCTCGATCACCGGGTTCGCCAGCAGCTTGCGGCACATCTCGGTTAGCTGCTTCTCGGCCTTCTTCCGGTCCTCCGCTGTGATCTGGATTTCCAGGTACTTGCCGGCGCGCACCGACTCCACGTCCGCGAACCCAAGCGAGTGGAGGGCTCCGCGGATGGTGAGCCCCTGCGGGTCGTTGACCGTGGGCTTCAGGGTGACGTAGACGCGGGCGAGGTAAATCGGGCTAGACATCGCGCTAGGCCTCCGGGTAGTCCGAATGGGCCTTGACCTTCTCCATCTGCTGCACGTGGTCCATGGCGTGCAGGCGCTGGAAGGCGATCCACTCCTTGAAGTTCAGCGGTCCGAACATCGGATGGTCCCAGGTTCGCTCCAGGTTACCGCCTTCCGGCAGCGAGGCGACCAGCCGGGCGGTCTCAGACCACAGTTCGGCGAGCGTCTGACGCTGCTCTTCGACGGGCCGGTCGGCACCCGAGGCGACGCCCATGCGGGCCTCGCGTGCTGATGGTCTGTCCTCCACTAGGTTAGCGATCTCACGGTTTACCCCCTTCCCGGACTCGAGCATGTGGCCCAGCACCTCCTTCATGGACCACTCCTCGTCGTGGTGGAAGGTGGCCTGCCCGTCGCTGACCCCCTCCAAGCAGCGGGCGCATTCGGCTCCCGTGCGCTCCATTAGGGTGGCCAAGTCGTCCATGCTCTTGCTGGCCTGATGACGAATGTAAGAGAGCGCCTGTTCTCTGACGTCCGTGCTCTGGGTCATGGTTACACTCCCTCTAGCTCTCGGAGAATCCGGTGGATGTCCGGCGCAGAGGCCGGATGTGGATGGCGATGTCGTTCCGGTAGGGTGGATCGTGGGTGAAAACGGAGAGGGCGGCGAACCATTTGTGCGACACGTTCTCCAGCTTCTAGGCGCCACGAAAGGTGGAGACGGTAAACCCGCTGCCGTCGAAGTCGAACCAAACGGGGGTGACATGGGGACGGCCGTCCGGACGGACGGTAGCGAGCGCCGCCACGTGAGGCCGGCTGAGAAAGGCTTTGATGTCTGTGGAGATGAGGGCGGCCATATCGAGCCTTAGTGGAACGGAGCGCCCGCATTCTATCGTTTCGCGACGGTCGCGGTCAAACCCGTACCGCTGGCCGCGCAACCCCAATGCTAGGGGCGGATCAGCTCGCGGCCGGTGAGTTGGTGGAACGCCTCGTGGTACTTCTCGCCCGTCCTGGCCGCAACGTCGGCCGGCAGCTCCGGTGCCGGTGGCTTGCGGTCCCAGCCTACCTCGGTGAGGTAATCGCGGACGTATTGCTTGTCGAAGCTTTGCTGGGGCTGCCCGAATTTGTACTGGTCGGCGGGCCAGAAGCGGCTGGAATCCGGGGTCAGGCACTCGTCAATGAGGGTCACCTCGTCGTCTCCTCCGGGGGCGGACTCGCCTTCGGATCGCAGCAAGCCGAACTCGAACTTCGTATCGGCGATGATGATGTGCCGCTCGCGGGCATAGTCGCGGCCGAAGCGGTAAATGGCCAGGGAGCGTAGGGCGATGGCGTTGGCCGCCTGCTCGCCGACCAGCGCCTCCGTCTGCTCGAAGGTGATGTTCTCGTCATGGCCCTTGTCGGCCTTGGTCGTGGGGGTGAAGATCGGCTCAAACAGCTCCTGAGCCTCCTTGAGGCGGCCGGGCAGCTTGACGCCGCTGATGGTGCCCGTCTCGTGGTATTCGGCCCAGCCGGCGCTGCCCAGCACCGCGTATCCGCGGACGATGCACTCCACGTCCAGCCGTCGCGCCTTGCGGACGAGCATGGCGCGACCGATGAGATCGCGCGGCAGCTCGATGTCCACACCCTCGACGCGGGTGTCGTCCACGACGGAAAGGAAGTGGTTGGGGACGATGTCACCGGTCTTCTCAAACCAGAAGGCGGAGAGCTGGGTGAGGACTAGCCCTTTATCGGGGATGCCGGTGGGCAGGACGACATCGAAGGCGGAGATGCGGTCGGTCGCGACGATGAGCAGCCTGTCGCCTAAGTCGTAGATGTCGCGCACCTTGCCGCGGGCGTAGAGCGGCAGGTCAAGGGTGGTCTCGGTGAGGATGGCGGTCATAGCCCTACCCTCCGGAAGCTATCGTCAACGTACCGCGTGTAGTATTCGTAGTCGAACAGCGAGGCGAGCTCCTCGCGAGAGAGGTGGCGCACCACATTCTCGTCCTCGCACAGCAGATCGAGGAAGGGAGTGCGCTCCCTCCAGGCTCTCATGGCGTTCTCCTGCACCAGCTTGTACGCATCCTGACGGCTCAGTCCCTTATCGATGAGGGTGAGTAGGACGCGCTGGGAAAAGACCAGCCCCTGCGTCAGCTCTAGGTTGCGCCGCATGTTCTCCGGGTAGACTTGCAACTCGCGGACGATGCCGGTGAACAGGTCCAGCGTGTAGTCCAGCAGGGTGCAGGCGTCCGGCAGTATGATGCGCTCCACGGACGAGTGAGAGATGTCGCGCTCGTGCCAGAGGGCGACGTTCTCCAGGGCGGCTGTCGTGTAGCCGCGGAAGAGGCGGGCCAGGCCGCAGATGCGCTCGCACTTCTCGGGGTTGCGCTTGTGGGGCATGGCGGAGGAGCCGGTCTGGCCTTCCCCGAACGGTTCCTCCGCCTCCAGCACCTCGGTGCGCTGGAGGTGGCGGATCTCGGTGGCGAACTTCTCCAGGCTGGCGGCGATGAGGGCCAGCGTCGATACGTACTGGGCGTGGCGGTCACGGTGAACGACCTGCGTGGATACGGGCTCCGGCAGAAGGCCGAGGCTGCCGCAGACGTCGACCTCGATCTCCGGCGGGACTGTGGCGTGGGTACCCACGACGCCGCTGATCTTGCCCACGGAGACCGTCTCCTTGGCCTGGGTGAGGCGGTGCGTCTGACGCCGCAGCTCGTCCCACCAGGCGGCGAGCTTGAGGCCGAAGGTGGTGGGCTCGGCGTGGACGCCGTGGCTGCGGCCGATGCAGAGCGTGTCCTTATGCTCCAGAGCCTTCTCCCGGATAGCTTCCGCGAGGGCGCGAAGCTCCTGTTCCAAAAGCTCCGTGGCCTCGATAAGCTGGAGAGCGAGGCCCGTATCCATGACGTCCTGGGAGGTGAGGCCGAGGTGTAGGTAGCGCGACTCCGGGCCCAGGGAATCGGCGAGGGAACGAAGGAAGACGGTCATGTCGTGGTGCATCTCCGGCAGGTAGCGGGCGATGGCGTCGAGGTCGTAGCGGGCCTTGCGGAGCTTGGGCAGGGCGTCCTTGGGGATGACGCCGCGCTGAGCCCAGGCCTCACAGACGGCGAGCTCAACCTGGAGCCACTTGTCGTACTTGTTCCCCTCGGACCAGATTCGGGCCATCTCGGGGCGGGTGTAGCGTTCGATCATGGGCGAACGCAGGTAGGGGGGTTTGGTTGATTTCGGGGGATTGTATCCGGCGTTTGGTTGTTTTTCGAAAAAAGTTGCGTTTTGGGGGCCTTATAGATATGGGAGGGCGGCTTTTCGTTTGATCGTTTTGCCCGCTTGGGGACCGGGGCGAGTGTGCCTAGCACGGCACCATATTAGGGCATGACAGGGCGAGGTGGAAGGGGGAGGCAGCGCGCGTCTCTACGGGCAGCTGTCGCCGAAGTAGCTGGCCAGGACGAACAGGTCGGAGCCGTCGATCTTGTGCAGGCTGGCGTCCGTGGGGTAGATGTCAAATCGCTCGATGTAGGGTTGCTTGCCCACCGGCGGCGGTACGTCCTTCTCGGTGCCGAACCGCTCGGCGAACAGGAACAGGTCCGAGCCGTCCACGCCCTGGGAGTCGTCCCAGTCGGGGCCCAAGGCATCGGGGTCTTCGTCGTCGGTGGCTGGGGTGGCCGCGCAGGCGACCAGCGGCAGCGTACCCATAAAGAGCTCTACCGTATCCCTGAGGAAGAGGCCAAAGGGGTCTCCCAGCCCCTGCGAGTCGCCGTCGCAATCCGGGTTCGCGGCGCACAACTCATACGCCCCGATGTCGCAGGCTGCGTCCTGGGGCCGGACGACGCCGCGCTGATCGGTCTCCGGGCAAGCGGTGTTGTCGCCGGCATCGATTGCCGGACTGCCTGGAAGCAGGGCGTGGGTTTGGGCGGGGCCCCCGTTGTCCGTCAGGGGTCCCAACATCGGATCGGCGGTAGTTAAATCACCGGTGCCACTGGACGGACACCCTGTGTCAAGACCCAACAGGTTGTGACCGGCGGTGGTGATGGCTCCGGTGCAGTCCTCTGATTCTGGCGGGGGTGGCGGATCGGGGGGCGCTACGTTGCCGGCGACGATGGTGTTCTCCATCGTGACGGTCGCACTCTCCGTCCCAATATTGGCGATCCCGCCCCCGATGAAAGCGATGTTGTCGGTGATGGTGGCATTCTCGATGTTTGTGGAGGCACGGTTGTAGTTCGCGGCGCCGCCTCCATAGGTGGCGCCGTTGCCGGAAACTGTCGAGTTGGAGATGGTGACGATCCCCGCCATCCACGTGTAGATGCTCTCGTTGAAGACGCCACCGCCGCCCCCGTTTGCGAAGTTGCCGCTCAGGGTGCTGCGGTGGATCTCCACTACGCCGCCGTTATTGAAGACGCCGCCGCCGTCACCTATGTCGACTGTGTTCCCGGCTACCGTCGAGTCAAGGACTGTGAAGGTGACGTCGCCCCCGGGGTTGAGGATCCCACCGCCGTCGTTGAAGATTCCGCCGCCCTGGCCGGGGCCGTTGCTGTCAGCGTGGGCGTGGTTGTCACTGATCGTGCTGTTGGTGACCGTGACCATCCACTCGTCGCCCGAAGTCATGGCCCAATCGGTGCCGATGCCCCCACCCCGCTTAGCATGGTTCCCGGAGATCGTGCTATCGATCACCTCCAAGACGCCGGCGTTGCCGATGCCGCCACCGAAACCGAAGTGATTGGTGGAATTGTCGGTTATCTCGCTACTGATGATCGTCATCGTCCCGGTGTTGAGGATGCCTCCACCCCAATTCGACGAATTGGTGTAGTCCGGAGGATCGGTGGTGTTGTTCCGGATGATGGTATTGGTGATCGTGGCGGGGCCGAAGTGATTTGCGATACCCCCGCCGCCCACACCAGCGAAGTTGCCCTCGACGAGAGAGTCGGTGACGGTCAGATAGCCGTTCCAGTTCCAAATACCTCCTCCGTCCTGGTGAGCCGAGCCAAAGTTGTCGGTGTACCCACCGGTAACCGTCACGCCGATCAGCTCGAGCCCGGCGTGATAACCCACCGAGAAGACCCGATCAGGGAAACTCACGCCGAGGGTTCGGAGCGTCGTCGCGTCGATGACAGTGACATCTCGGCCAGCCCCGAGGATGGAGGTCGTGCCGGTTTCTCGCTCGATGTCAAGCGACCCGAAGTGATCGGCCACGCCCCACCAGTCGAGGGTCAACTGGTAGGTCCCGGCCGGGAGATGGATGGTGTCGTTGCCGCCGGTGGCGTTGGCGGCGACGACCGCTTCGCGCAGCGAGCAGTCGGTGTCGCACACACCGTCGTCGGTGTCCTCAGTTTTGGTGACGATGAACGTGCCGTCATAGGGATCGTAGGCCCAGGTGAGATCGAAGCTGCCCCAGTTTTCAGTGTCGCGACCGTCGACGACAAGGCGATAGGTGGTGCCGGCCACGACCTCGAACTCCAGGTGCAAGTTGGTGCCCACCGTGCTCGTGGCAACAACTTCGGTGAGGGCGACCAGAGCGCTGCCCGTGTACACGGCCACGACGCTGTCCCAATCATCGGGAGCGGCGGGCGTATCGACATCGATGGTGGCGCTGCCGTCCCAGATTGGCGTCCACTCGTACCACACCGACCGCGCCGGTGTGCCGGCAACACCGGCATGGGTCGGCTCGCCGATCTCCGGAGTCGCGCCCTCGGTGGTCTCGCCCGCCAACGTCCCGCTGCGCTCGGCCAGGACGGGGGCATCGGCGAAATCGTCGTTGGCCGGAGGTGACAGCGCCCAGGTCAGGTCAAAGCTGCCCGTCTCGCTTTCGTCGGACCCATCCAAGACGATGTGATAGGTGGTTCCGGTCACCACCCCGAACTCCAGCCTCACATTGGTGAAGCCCCAGCCGCCCCACGCGGCCACTTCCGTGAGGGCATCCACCGCCGAGCCGGTGTACGCCACCATCACGATGTAGTTCCCGGAATACGGCGTGGAGCCCTTGACGACGGCAGTCCCGTTTGCGGAAGGTGTCCAGTCGTACCAGACCGACCGCGAGGGAGTCACTCCGCGGTGGTCGGGTTCGCCCGGCTCCGCCGATGCCCACTCGTTGGTCTCACCGAGCAGCCAGCCAGATGCAGCCGTCAACGTAGTCGCTTCGCTGAAGTCGTCGTTAGGTGGGGAGGGGATCGACCAGGTCAGGTCAAAGCTGCCAGTTTCACTACTCGTTTGTCCGTCAATGGCCAGGTAGTAGTTGGTGCCGGCTGTGACCCGAACCTCAACCTCCACCCGGTTGACGAGCCCACCGTCGGACGCCACCTCGGTGAGAGCGTTTACCGCCGAACCCGTGTACACGCCGATCACGATGTCCCACGTCAAATACGGCTGCGTCGTCGCCGCCACGACGGCATTCCCATCGACCGAGGGTGTCCACTGGTACCACACCGATCTGGATGGCGTCACACCGTTGTGGTTCGGTTCTCCCGCCTCTGCCGATGCGTCTTCGTTGGTCTCGGCGATCAGTGACCCGGCGTCGGCGCCCAGGACGGTGGCGTTGGCGAAGTCATCGTTGGCGGGCGGCGTTTGCGCCAATACCGGCGCTGAGGCCGCCGCAAGCGCCAGCAGAACGATAACAGCGGGGCGTAAGTATCGCATGGCCGCACCAAGTGGTATAAGGTTATGGACGAAAAAGCGAATTGTCTGTCGGGTAAACCGCCTGATCTGTGTGGGGCTTTGCCCTACGGCCGACGCCGCCGGCCGCTACAGCCAGTCGAGGACGATGGGGTGGACAGGCTGAAGCCTGTCCCACGGTGGGGTTGCAACCTCCTAGCGGTACTCCTCCCGCGGCGGGGAGAAGACGTCAACCAGCAGGCAGGGCGCCAGGGCGGTGACCTGGTGGGGGACGTTAGAGGGGACGAGCCAGCAGTCGCCGGGGCCCAGCTGGCGCTTCTCGTCGCCCAGCTCGAACAGGAAGCGGCCGGAGATCAGATAGCCGGTCTGCTCGTGCGGGTGCGTATGCATCGGTACGACGGCGCCCTCTTCCAGCGTGACTTCGATGAGCATGAGGCGGTCGCCGTCGGTGAGGGTGCGGCGGACGACGCCGGAGAACATCTCGACGGGGGCGACGGAGTCGTGGTCGATGAGTGGCATGGGACACCTCCAGAGTCGGGGTTAGACACAGCGTAGCACAGGTGCGCGGGAGTCAGCGCGGCCGCTGGGCCACGAAGAGGGAGCGCCGCAGGAGGCCCGCTTCGATCGCCTCGATCTGCGTCCGGCCCTCCGACTGGTTCTCCTCAAACTCGGAGTCTCCCAGGGACTGTCGCAGGTCGGCGGAGTGTCGCTCCCGCGCCTCGAGGCGCTGTCGGGTGATCAGAAGAAACTCGGATGTGAGGTCGGTCTCGGAGATCCGCACGAACCCGGCCGAGCGCAAGAGCTCCTCGTGCTCCCGCTTCCGCGAGGCGGCCCGCGCCGGCCCCAGTTTCAGTGCCCGCCGGTAGGCGCTCTCGGAAAGTCCCGGCGGGATGAAGATGGTGTAGAAAGCTATGCCGCCACCCGGCCGCAGCAGCCGCCTGCAAGCTCTCAACACGGAGAGCTTAGCGCCAATTCATCAGAGGACGTCCGTGTGGACGATGGCGTCGAAGGCTTTGGCACGAAAAGGGGCGTGGGTGCCGCTGGCTGTCAGGAAAGTGGAGGTCTCCCGGAGGCGATGTCGGTGGGCGCGCTGCATACCCTCGCGGATGGCCGGCAGCGGCAGGTCTATGAGGACGGTCTGACAGCCGCTGATACGCGCCAGGTGGAGGCCGGGCCAGCCCCGCCCGGCTCCTATATCGAGGAGCCGCATCCCCGGGCCGAGGGCGAGACGTGTCGCCAGGGCGTCGGCCTGAGCCACGGTAGTGTAGCCGCAGATGCCCTCGTTGGTGCCGAAGACCTCTCTCTCCACGGCCAGATCCGCCTGCGTCTGAGGTCTGTCGTAGACCGCGGAGAAGCGCTCTCGCGAACCACGAACGGGCTTCCCCTCGTCCGTCATGGCTGCGCCTGCTCCCGGCGATAGGCCTCCAGCGCCTGCCGCACGTCCGGGTGCTTGAGGGCGAGGATGGTGGCGGCGTAGAGGGCGGCGTTCTTGGCGCCGTTCACGGCCATGCAGGCGACGGGCACGCCGGGCGGCATCTGGGCGATGGCGAGGAGGGCGTCCAGGCCGGACATGCCCGGCTTGCCGATGGGCAGGCCGATAACGGGGAGCAGCGTCCAGGCAGCGACGACGCCCGGCAGGTGGGCGGCCATGCCGGCGGCGGCGATGATCACCTCGAACCCTTCGTCGGCGGCGGCCGAGGCGAACCGCTGGACCTTAGCAGGCGTGCGGTGGGCGGACATTACGTGCAGCTCGTGCTCGATACCGAGGTCGCTGAGGGTTTGGAGGCAGGGCTCCAGTATAGGGACATCGGACTTGGAGCCGGCAAGGATAGCTACGCGGGGCATGGCCTGATTGTGGGAGCAAGCGAACGCACGGTCAAGGGCGGCTCTCTACTGGACCCTTGCCTCTTGCGCGGGGGCGGCGATGTCGCGGCGGTAGTGACGGAGTGAGAAGTGGACGTGCTGAACGTTTCGGTAGGCTTTCGCCCTCGCTTCGGTCAACGTGTCGCCCAGGGCGGCGACGGTGAGGACGCGGCCGCCGCTGGTGACCACGGAGCCTATGGACGTGAGCTCCGTGCCGGCGTGGAACACCAGGACATCTTCCTCAAGCTGGGCGAGGCCGGAAATGGGGAAGCCGGTCTGGTACTCCTCCGGATAGCCGCCAGAGGCCAGCACCACGGCCACGCACGCTTGCTCCGACCACTGGATCTCCACCTCGTGTAGGCGGTTGTTCGCCACGGCAAGGCAGATCTCCAGCAGGTCCGTCTTCAGGCGGGGAAGGAGCGCCTGGGCCTCCGGATCGCCGAAGCGACAGTTGTACTCCAGCACCTTGGGCCCGTCCGGCGTCACCATGATGCCGGGGTAGAGGACGCCTCGGTAAGGCGTCTCATCGTCCATCATGGCGTTGACGGCGGCGGTCGTGATGCCCTCGTCGATCGCGCGGGCGGTGTCGGCGTCCAGCCAGGCGGGCGGGCTGTAGGCGCCCATGCCGCCGGTGTTGGCGCCTTCGTCGCCGTCCAGCGCCCGCTTGTAATCGCAGGAGAAGGGCATGGGCAGCGTCGTACTTCCGTCGCTGAAGGCGTGCGCTGACACCTCGCGGCCGCTGAGCCGCTCCTCGATGACGACCGTCCGGCCGGCGGCGCCGAAGATCGCCTGTTCGCCCATCATCATATCGATGGCGCGGAGCGCTTCGTCCTTCGTGTCGCAGATGAGCGCGCCCTTGCCGCCGGCGAGCCCGTCGGCCTTCACGACCGGCGGCTCCCCCAGCCCTTCGACGTGGTTGCGGGCGTCGGTGCGGTTGCTGAACACTGCGGTGCGCGCTGTGGGGATGCCGTGGCGCTCCATCAGCGCCTTCGCGAACGCCTTGGAGGATTCGATGCGGGCCGCCGACCGGCTGGGGCCGAAGGCGGCGATCCCCTCTACGGCCAGCCGGTCCACCAGGCCGCGGGCCAGCGGGTCCTCCGGCCCGACCACCACCAGCTCGCAGCGGTTCTCCTTGGCCGCGCGGGTCAGCCCTTCCACGTCCGAGGCCTTGAGGGGAAGGTTGGCGCCCAGGGCAGCGGTGCCGGCGTTCCCCGGCGCGACGAACAGGTCGGTCAGTTTGGGCGACTGCCGCAGCTTCCAGGCGAGCGCGTGCTCGCGGGCGCCGGAGCCGA
>CAZYOV010000032.1:0-22997 GCA_964649215.1 uncultured Dehalococcoidia bacterium | reverse complement strand
GTAGAAGCGGGGGACAGGCCGGCGAGCGTGAGCGCGAGCAGCACGGCCGCCACCGCTGACAGGCCCGCTTTTCCCACCCAGCGCCAGCGGGGAAGGCCCCAGGCCCAGAAGGCGGCGGCAGCGGCCACCACCGCCAGCGCTTCCCCGAGTCTCAGGACGGTGGTGCTCATTGGCGGCACGGCCCCATAGTCGAGGATCTGGTAGAACAGATAGCTGAGCACGTAATACTGATAGCTGAGGTAGGCGGCCGCGACCAGAATCAAGGCCAGCGTGGCTGCGGGCCCGACACGCCTCTCACTAACGGTTACGATAGTGATGAACCCAACTAGCACGGCGACCGCCACCCCGAACAAGGCGTCGGCGGCGGGCGCGTCCGTCGTCAGGCTCAGGCCGAGACCTATCAGCATCGCACCTGAGAGGCCGCCGAGGGCGAGCCGGCTCAACCCCTCCTCCATGCGCCGCACAATGGAGCCAAGGATCACCACCACCAGCACTATCACCAGAAGGGAAGCAAAGTTGAACGCGAGAGACCCGAGGAACGAAGCGGCCTGGAAGGCGCCGGCCACGCCTTCTCCCTTGGGGACGTGCACTCCAATCCGAGTCACCCCACGCAGCAGCAGGGTCTCCGCCAGGACTGCTGCCAGCAACACGGCCGTCAGCTGCTGCAAGCCAGCGGCCGTTAGGGCCGGAAACCATATTCGCTTTGCGGCCGCGCGGCGCGGCGCGGCTCCCTCCAGCATGGCCTATCCCTTCCCGCGCTGTCTGCCGAACAGGGCCAGCACCAGGGCCAGCACGGTCCCTCCCAACACCACGAGTACGATGAGCCAGACGGTGACTCCGCCGCCCGCCTCCGCCACCCCCGGTGACACTTCCAGCGTCAGGAACTGGGATACGGACTTGGTGCCGTCGCGCTCACCGCTTGCGCCGTCCCAGACGGCGAAGGCGACGTTGGTACTCTCCTCCTCAGCGAACTGGGAGTAGTCGCCGTCGGCGGTCAGGTCACGGGCGAAGAGGACCCGCCATTTGCCGTTGCGCCACTTGCCGGAGCCCTGAACCAGCTGATCCGGCGCCTGGGTTAATGTACCGAAGCTCCCAGCCAGGAGGTTGTCCACCGGGGTGGTCCGGTTCTCCCGGGCGAACACGTTGCCGACGGCACGGGCCGGATAGAACACCTCCTCGTCCTCAAAAGGGTAAAGGTCCACGTGGGCGTCGGGGTAGGTGTCCTCCACATCGACGAAGCCCTGGTCGATGTCGGCCTGCCAGGCCGCCTTCCACTGCCAGATGTTTACCGGCGAACTCGGATCGCCCATGCAGAAAGAGGGTACGTCCTCACCCTCGCTCACGGGGAACTGCACGGCCGCCGCGTCCGTGAACTCTGTTTGGCGGCTTACCAGACTGTCCTGGGAGTCGTCCTCCCATTCCAGAAGCACATACAGGCGCTCGCCGTCGTGAAGGGCGCGGGCGGTGACGGTGCGGTCGCCCCCTCCCTTGGGCGGCGTGATATTCTGGGCGCTCAGAGGCGCCTCCACGGGGTTCGCCCGTCTCCACGCCCCGTCGAAGGGGTCGTCCAGGGGGATGTCCAGCTCACTTCGTTTGGCGACGAGCGTAACCGTCTGGGAGGACGCGAGCCGCATGTCAGTTAGGGTTAGCGCGGTGGCCGCGACGAGCGCCAGCAACGTTATCCCGGCGACCGTCCATTTAGTACCGCTGCGCATTGTCATCTCCCGCCCTGCCTACTGGCACCCCTCGGCTACCGGACAGCTGAAGTCCTCAGGGCCCTGCTTCCGCCAGTCGGCACTGACGGAGACGGGTTCCGGATGCGCCCTGAGGAACTCCACCTCAGCCGTGAGGAACGCCTCCGCGAGCGATGCCAGGCAACCGTAGTAACCTCCGTTGGCCTTCTGGCCCAGCCGCTGGGCGAACCGAGTCGCCCACCGACCCAGGTGGTCCTCCACGAACTTTCGCTGGACGTCCCGGCAGAAACGGGCCTTAGCGGGGCCGTGGTGTGTCAGCGCATACGCCTCCTTGTAGGCCAGGAAGTGCATAAACTCCAACTCGACGCTTATGTGGTCCAGCCGCCTCTTGTCCGCTATCTCCAGGCCGAAGGCACGGAAAAAGCCGCCGATGTCGCTAAGCTCCTGGGTCTCCTGAAAGACGTGGCGGGCTGTGTAGAACGTCTCGCAGGGCGGGCAGTCGAGGGACAGAATGTGAGTGAAGATCCGCCGGTGCTCGGCCTGAAGCTGGTTCGCGTCCGCGCTCTGCAGCTGCTCGCCGAACGCCGCCAACAGCGGAGCCGCTCGCGCCGGCAGCGGCGCCGCCGCCCGCTGGGCCTGGGGCAGGTCTACCTCCTGGAGAGCGGCAACCGCCTCCTCGCTGGGATAGACCAGGGCCTGGGACATCAACTGGTAGAGGGCGCTACGGGAGAGGGCCCGCCCTGCCGCTCTTTCCTTTCGAGTGTCCCTTGTCTGCGTTACCACCTGCCCACCTCAGATCGAGTTCTGGTACTGCTCGGGACGTACGTGGAAGGGCTCCTGCAGGGACAGCCGCACGGCCTCGTTCCCTTCCCTATCGAACCCGATAACCGTGTCGTTATGCATCTGGAACGGGCGGCCGTTGATCTCAGTGTCCAGCACCTTCTCGCCCTCTTCGATCTCATAGCGGAAGATGATCTTCTGGCTGGCACGGAACAGCTGGAGGACGGCCTGAAGCTCCCGCGAGGGGTTGGTATAACGGTCTATCGCCTCGTCCACGCCGGGGCCGAACATCTGACGCAGGTAGGGGCGGGGGACCCAGCGGGGCGGTATGTAGTAGATGTTGGGCTCGGTGCCGAACTGGGGGTAGAGCGGCAGGGCCACCTTTTCCTTGCGGACCAAGAAGTAGAGGGGGTTGCTGGCGTCCTCGGCCCAGTCCCCATCCTCGATGCGCACGAGCCCCTGCAGGCGGATCTTGCCCACACAGGTCGCCATGCAGCGCGGCTCCATCGGCACGCCGTTGGTCAGGGGGTCGCTGCCCTCGACCCTCGGGTAGCAGCCTACGCACTTCTCGCTGACCCGCATGTTGGGCCGGTACATCGACTTCTTGTAGGGGCACTGCTCCACACACTTGCGGTAGCCGCGGCAGCGCTCCTGATCGATGAGGACGATGCCATCCTCCGGGCGCTTGTAGATGGCGTTGCGGGGGCAGGCCGCGAGGCAGCCCGGGTAGGTGCAGTGGTTGCAGATACGCTGCAGGTAGAAGAACCAGGTGTTGTGCTCCGGCAGCTGCGTGCCCTTGGAATGCAGCTCGTTGGGGGCTCCTTGAGGGCCCTTGGGGGTGTCCTCGTATAGGTTGGGAGAGGTCCACTCCTGATCGGTCGGCAGGTAGCCGAGAGCGTTCTCGTTGCCGTCCGCGGCGGCCGCCTCGAAGATGGTCTGACCCTGGTAGACGCCGTAGGGCTGCCGGTCGCTTTGCTGGCCTCCGTTCCACACCTGCCCGCCGGGGTTAGCCTCCTCCAGAAGTTGGAGGAGCTTGACGTCCCAGTGGTGAGGGTAGCCGCCGTAGGGCTTGGTCTCCACGTTGTTCCACCACATGAACTCCTGGCCGCGTGAGAACGTCCAGGTGGACTTGCAGGCCATGGTGCAGGTCTGGCAGGCGATGCAGCGGTTGATGTTGAACACTGCCGCGAACTGCCACTGGGGATGGGCTTCCTCGAGCCGGTAGTCCATCTCCCGGCCCAGTTGCCAGTTGTAGACCTTGGCCATTGTGGCTAGCCTTCCTTCACCTGGGTCAGGTCCCCCGCCAGGTACTTGTTCATCACGTCGTTCTCCTTGGCCGGGGTAAGGCCGGTCGTCGCCGGCTCCCAGACACCCTCGCCGTCGCGGCCGCCGGGCTCGGCCTTGGTGACCCTGACCAGCGTCTCCTTGGGAACCGTGTTTATCGCGTGGTTATCAGCCTCACCGCCGAACATGAACGCCACCGCCACCTTCTTCTTGTGGAACAGGGTGTCGGTCTGGTGCATGGGCATCGCCCAATCACGGGTCAGGCTCTGGTGTGATCCGTAGCGGAGGTTAGCCTGGTAGCCGGTGTCATCCGAGACGGCACGGCCATCGGGCCGGGTCTCGTGGGCCTTCACCGACCTCTCGGTGGCCATGGACGGGGAGTGCTTGATCATGATCACGTTGTACGGGTAGGCGGGGTTGAACTTGGCGCGCAGCATCAGCCGCGCCACCTTGTAGAACGGATCGTCCTCACTCCATCCAAGGTAGGGGCGGTCGGCAGGGTTGGCGTCTACGAAGACGTAGTCGCCGTCCTCGATGTCCAAGTCCTTCGCCGCTTCGGGGTTAATGTGGAGCTGGTGCTCGCCGACGCCGGGCATCCGCTTATCCTGACGGTAAGGGTCGCCGAAGTTGGAGTCCCAGATGGCGTGCCAGTCGACAGAGCTCCACTGGGAGTGGACCCGGTGGCGCGTCTTTGGCGTCAGACAGTAGAAGTGGAATCCCTGCTCCCAGAGCGGGTTCTTGGTGTTCTTGACATCGGCCCAGGACATCTTGTTGTTGGCCACCGTGCGCACGTCGCCGTCCAGCACCTCCCGCTGCAGCATCTCGGGGGTGATACCGAAGTTGTCGGGCCGGATATAGGGGTTGCTGCTGACGATGACGTTAGGCATGTAGGGCGTTGCCTCCGGCCCTTCGCGGTGCACGACGAAGTTCTCGCCGTACTGGATCGCCTCCGGTATGTCGCAGTAGGCGTTCATGCGACCGGTGTCGGTGAAGAAGGGGACGTTGTCATGAGTCTGTTCGTAGAAGGGAACGCGAGGGTAGGTGCGGAACATCATGAGGGCGGCGCCGGGCTCGCCGAACTTGCCGGCCATGATCTCATCCACCTTGTAGCCCGTAGTAGTGGTGGAGGCGTCCAGAAGCCGCTGCAGATAGATCTCCGGCCGGCCCTCCAGGGCGAACTTCCAGTAGTCGGCCATCCGCGGGTCGTCCAGCTGCTCGCCGAGCTTCTTGGCCATCTCGGCGATGATGGTGACGTCGTCCTTGCTGTCGAATACCGGCCTAATGCCGTCCTTGCCCCAGATCTGGAGGAAGGGATTAGAGCACGAGGCCGTGACCTCCAGGGACTGAAACTCCATCCAGGAGTTGGCGGGCAGGGTGACGTCCGAGTACTCGGCCGTTGCGGTCATCTCGATGTCCTGGTTGATGATCAGGTCAATCTTGGGGTTGACGTTTTTGATGAGCTCATAGGCCCACTTAGCGTTGTTGATGATGTTCACGTTGTTGAACCACATCACCTTTGTGGGCGTAGGCATATGCGTCTTGCCGGTGAAGTTCTTGCGGCCGTCCCTCGGCGTCTCGACGATTAGAGCCTTGTCGCCGTGGTCCCAGTAGGCGGGCTCCTCATCCTTGGCGTGCCCCTTGACTACGACATCCTTGCCCGAGGCTTTGGGGTCGAGGTTCGGCTTGAGGGGATCTTCCGCGACCCAGCCCTTGAAGCCGGGCCCTGACCAGGGAGCGCTCTGGAAGAGAGCGGCCTTGTAGTTACCGGCCCAGGTGTGGCATCCCGCTCCCGGCTGACCGATGTTGCCCGTGAGCATCAGCGGCAAATATGTCGCCCGGTTGTGGAGGGTGGCGTGGAACCAGTGGTTGACCCCTTCGCCGATGTGGATGGCCACCGGCTTGATCGTCGCGATGTCCTCGGCCAGGCGCTCGATTAGCTCCTTGGGAGCGCCGGTGATCTCGTGCACCGTATCCAGGTCGTAATCCCTGAGGTGGACCTCGTACATGTTCCAGAGGGTCATCATCTCCACCTCGCTGCCGTCCGCCAGCTTCACTTTCTCCTTGAAGTCCAGCGCCGGGTCAAGCCCCGCCTGAGTCATCCGCTCGCCGACATCGTCGCGGGTGATCGCTTTCAGGCTGTCGCTCTTCTGGTCGAAGACGACGAAATCGCCAAGCTGCTCGTACTGCTCCTGTTCGAGGCCGTGGAGGGCGAAGCTGGGGCCGTCGCTGGACAGGCCGGGCTTGTAGCCCGCGAACACTTCATCGGCTCGCAACCGCTTCAGGTTATCGGTACGGACCAGCAGCGGGAAATCAGTGAACGACTTTACGAACGCCTCGTCATGCAGCCCCCGGTCCATGATGATCTTGGTCACGGCCAGGAAGAGCGACGTGTCGGAAATGCCCGGCCGCACCGGTATCCAGTAGTCGGACTTCGTCGCCGGTGGGCTGTACTCGGGCGCGATGGTCACGATCTTGCCACCACGCTCCATTAGCTCGTTGAAAAAGTGGTTCTCCGGCATCTTGTTCTCGACCAGGTTCTTGCCGCACTGAATGTGGAGGCGGCTGTTTCGCAGGTCATTGAAGTCGCAGTCAGAGGTCTGGAGGCCGTGGACGAAGGGGTGGCCCGGGGCCTGGTCCCCGTGCCAGGTGTAGTTGGACCAGTTGCGGCCGCCCAGCGCCTCGTCCGGGTCTATGCCGCGGACGTGGCTGTCCAGTAGGGCGAGCATGTTGGAGAACCGGTACATCCCGTACTTGCCGATGACGCCCAGCAGGCCCATGCCACCCCGAAGCTTGAATGTCCGGGTGCCTGCCCCCTGCATCGCCTCGATCATCTCAGGCTGATACCCCTCGGCCTCCAGCCGCCGGGCGCCCTCGTCGCCGCTGTACGTCTCCGCAATGGCGATCATGCCGCGGGTGACGTAGTCGTACACCTCGTCCCATGTCAGCCTCACGAAGGTGTCTTGGCCGCGGGCGGTGAACATGTACTTATCGCGATTGTCCGGCGTCAGTTCGGGGAATCCGTCGTCCGCCCACCGCTTCCACCCCTGGCGCAGCATTGGGTGCTGGAGCCGATAGGGGCCGTAGACGCGGCGGTGCATCGTCAGCCCCTTCTCGCAGCCGCGCGGATTCCAGTGGGCGGTAGCCTTGTTGCCCAGCAGGTCTGTGTACCGGTCGACATCGTAGTTCTGCTCGATGCGGGTTACGATGCCGTTGCGTGTGAAGGCGCGCAGCCGGCAGGCGTGGGTATCGTTGGGCGAGCAGACCCAGGTAAAGCTATCGTCATAGCCGTACTGGTCGCGGTAGACCTTCTCCCAATCGCGGTTGGGGTAGTCCTCCAGGGGATTAGCGATGGCTACAACCTGGAGGCGGCGCAGGGCCAGAGAAGACGAACTGCCGACGATGACGCCCGTGGCTACGGCGGCACCACCCAGCGCCAAAAACCTACGACGGGTCAATCTCTTCATCGCCTATCTCCCATTCGAGGTTGAGCCTTCGGATCTCATACCTTCGATCGTCTCAACGAGGCCGCGCACGAAGTCTTCCCCTTTCATGCGCAGGATCTGGTGTGGCCCGCGATAGAACGGGTTGTGGAAGAGGCGCAGGATCCGCTCCCCGCTCCAGCCCATACGGGCGAACTCCTCCACGAAACACCAGGCCATCTCAGTCAGGGCCTCGTCATCGGGGCCACGCTCTAGGCCGACACCCACCAGAGCCATCGGGTCCTCAGGTTCCAGCGGCTTCGTTGTCATGCGTTTTCCCCCGCCCCTGCGAGGACGGCCCGACGCGTGGCCTGGCGCCCCGCGCCCCGCCGATCCAGCACCGTCTGCCGATCGATCAGGCTGGAGAGTCGACAGCCGCCCAGCACACGCTCCACCTCGCTCTGAGCCTCGACCCAAACGGGATATACCGGACAGATGTCGCGGCGATCGCAGCGTGGCGGGTCGGTGCAGCAGAGGTTAAGGGCCGTAGACTCAAAGGCGCGGACGATGTCCAAGACGCTGATAGTCTCGGCCGGCCGCGCCAGGGTGAAGCCGCCCCGAACTCCGCGTTCGCTCACGAGCAGCCCGTGGCTCACAAGCGTCTGCGCCACCTTGCGCAGGTACTCGTAGGGCATCTGCTGGCGTTGGGCTGCCTCTGCGGTGGTCGTGGTGCCGCTGGGGCTGCCACCTACCGCCAGCATCAGGCGGAGACCGTAATCTGCTTTGCGGGTCAACTGGAGCATCAGGACTCCTTTTGTCCCAATAACCTTTCGGTTGTGATTATCCGCACAAACGCTTGCGGCTGTCTGTCGGGTAGAGCACCGAACTTTCTGTAGGACTTTGCCCTACGGGAGCGGGCGGTGGGAAGGCTCTCCAGTCGCGCTCGTCTATTTCCAGGAGTCAGTCAGTGTTACGGTGAATGCGGGGGAAATTCCAAGAACGAGTTCTCGAGGAGAGGTGCATGGAGCTGTTCACTACCATCGGGTCTGGCACGGAGCCCGCCTCGAAGGGCGCCGTCGCGTCGCGCAGTGACCTGCGAAACGTCGCGATCATCGCGCACGTCGATCACGGAAAGACGACGTTGGTTGACGCGATGCTGCGTCAGGCCGGACAACTCGACGCCCGAGTCGAACTGCCCGACCGCGTCCTCGACTCGACGGACCTGGAGCGTGAGAAGGGGATCACGATCCTCGCTAAGAACACAGCGATCCGCTACGGAGACGTGAAGATCAACATTATCGACACCCCCGGTCACGCGGACTTCGGCGGTGAGGTGGAGCGCGGGCTGACCATGGTGGACGGCGTGCTCTTGCTTGTCGATGCCTCCGAAGGGCCGCTGCCGCAGACGCGATTCGTCCTCCGTAAGGCTCTGGAGGCAAATCTGCCCGTTATCCTAGTCGTCAACAAGATCGACCGGTCGGACAGCCGGATCGAAGAGGTCGTGGATGAGGTCTACGAGCTCTTCCTCGAACTTGAGGCCAACGAGATGCAGTTCGATTTCCCGATCGTGTACTGCAACGCCCGTACCGGGCAGGCATCCCTCGATAAGGACATCCCGGGCGAGGATCTCGGACCGCTGTTCGACGTTCTGCTCTCGCGAGTCCCGGCGCCTACGTACGATCCCGGACACGGCTTGCAGGCGCTGGTGACGAATCTTGACGCATCTCCATACCTTGGGCGGCTGGCGCTCTGCCGAGTCGTTCAAGGAGAGATCCGGTCCGGAGAGGTGGTTGCCTGGTGCCGCCGTGATGGGACTATAGAGCCGGCGAAGGTGGCAGAGCTGTACGTGACGGAGGCCCTCGAACGAGTCGAGGCGGTCGAAGCCGGCCCGGGAGAGATTATCGCCGTTGCCGGTATCAGCGACATCACCATCGGCGAGACGCTTGCCGATCCCGCCGATCCTCGGCCGCTGCCCGTGATCAGGGTCGACGAACCCAGCATCTCCGTGACGATCGGGATCAACACCTCGCCGCTATCCGGGCTAGATGGCGATCAACTGACCGCGCGGCTGCTGAAGAACCGGCTCGACGCGGAGGTGGTCGGGAACGTGTCAATTCGCGTCCTGCCGCTGGACCGGCCCGACGCCTGGATCGTGCAAGGGCGAGGCGAACTACAGCTCGCGGTACTCGTCGAGACGCTCCGCCGCGAGGGGTTTGAGCTGACCGTCGGTAGACCCGAAGTGGTAACGCGTGAGATAGATGGCCGGCTACACGAGCCGGTGGAGGCGCTGACGCTAGATGTGCCAGAAGAGCACTTCGGCGCGGTCATGCAGATGATGGCGGCGCGGAAGGCGCGCCACCAGAAGACGGTTCACCAGCGCGGCGGTCGCGCACGGCTCGACTACAAGATTCCTTCGCGCGGTCTCATCGGCCTGCATACACAGTTCGTGACAGAGACGCGCGGCGAAGGCTTGCTCCACCATGTGTTCGATAGCTACGAACCATGGCACGGGGAGGTGCGCTCGCGGCCAACCGGGAGCATGGTCGCCGACCGGCGCGGCGTGACCACGGCCTACGCCCTACTCAACCTCCAGGAGCGAGGATCGATGTTCTTCGGCCCCGGCGTCGAGGTGTACGAAGGGATGATCGTCGGCGAGACTCCTCGCGCCGAGGACATGGACGTCAATCCGACAAAGGAGAAGAAGCTCACCAACATGCGTGCGTCCACGGCCGAGGCGACAGAGAAGCTGACGCCGGCGACGACACTCTCTCTCGAGCAATCACTGGAGTTCATCCGCCAGGACGAATGCCTGGAGGTGACGCCGGTCGCAGTCCGCCTGCGAAAGACGGAGCTGGCGGCACATGCGCGCGCCCGCCGGCGCTCGCGCGCTCGCGGGTAGCGCAGGCTCTGTTCTCTGCCACCAACAGTCTACTTCGCGACATGGCTAAGGAGGAAGCATGACGCAAGTGCCGGAAGAACTCCCCCGGAGTACGCTAATGGGCCTGATGGGGGGCGAGATCGACTCATGGGAAGAGGGCCGGGTCGTGATGTCGATCAAGCTGGACGACCGGCACATGAACCCGGGGGGCATGCTGCACGGCGGTATCCTGACGACGCTGATGGACGAGGCCACGGGGCACGCCATCGTCACGGTGCGCGGCCTCGAAGTGATGGCCGAGGCACCGCACGTAACGGTGGACATGAACGTAAGCTTCCTCTCGTCCGCGCGTCCGGGAGACGAACTTGAGTGCGAGGCGCGTACCGTGCGTATCGGTCGCGCAGTCGTATTTGCGGAGGCGGAGGTGCGCCGACGCGGGCGCGGCGACGTGGTAGCGAAGGGGCACTTTACGTACGTGATCGTGGGATCGCGCGGCACCTGACCGCCGGGAGGGCATCGCCCGCTCCAAATAGAGGCCAGAAGGATTGCGCAGGTTTTAGGCCTCGATTAGCAGGCTCTCGAGGCCGGTGCTCTAAGTTGTTCGATTTCTGTAACATACCCTGACTCTTTTGTAGGTTGACAGCGGCTGGAGTCGATGCAAAGATATTCATACCATCGCGTCTGCCTATACGAGGGCTCGCTCCGCTCAAGCGAGCTTTTTGACATGGATATCGCCGGGCCACCTTCATGCGGCGGTCGAGACATGGGGAGGCCTCGCGTTCCCAACCGTGACCCTCGCGATACTACTGACGTTTCGGAGGAAGAGAAGATGAGTCAAGCGGGGCTACCGCCCGCGCAAGGGCTATACGACCCGCGCCACGAACACGACAGCTGTGGCGTTGGGTTCGTCGCGCACATCAAGGGTCAGAGGTCGCATCAACTGGTCGACCAGGGAATAACCGCCGTGGAGCACCTGGCCCACCGGGGCGCGACCGGCTGCGAAGAAAACACCGGCGATGGCGCGGGCGTCTTGATCCAGATCCCGCACGAGTTCTTCCAGCCAGAGTGCGCGGCCCTCGGTTTTACGCTACCTGAGGCCGGTCGCTACGGCGTCGGCGCCTTCTTCGCCTCGCGGGACGAGCAAGCCCGCAGCCAGGCCATGGAGCTATTCAAGACGATCGTCGAGGACGAAGGCCAGGAAGTCCTCGGGTGGAGGAGGACGCCGACGAATAACGCCTCCGTCGGCGCCACCGCAAAGGCCACCGAACCGGAGATGTACCACGTCTACATCGGGCGAGGAGAAGCCGTAGCGGATGATGACGCCTTCGAGCGGAAACTGTATGTCATCCGCAGGCGATTCGAGAACGCGCTCCACGGCTCGGGCATCGATGATGCGGCGACATTCTACTTCGCCAGCCTGTCCTGTCGAACCGTGGTGTACAAAGGTATGCTCACGCCCCTCCAGCTACGGGACTACTTTCCCGACCTATCAGACACACGGGTGAAGAGCGCGCTCATTATGTTCCACTCGCGCTTCAGCACTAACACGTTCCCCAGCTGGCGGCTGGCCCATCCCTATCGGATGATCTCTCACAACGGAGAGATAAACACCCTGCGCGGCAATATCAACTGGATGCGGGCTCGCGAATCTCTTCTGGCCTCTCCTCTTTTCGAAGACATTGAGCGCATCCTCCCAATTATCGACGAGGAAGGTAGCGATACCGCCTGCTTCGACAACGCACTGGAGCTCTTGCTGCTCGGGGGGTACTCTCTCGCCCACGCGATGATACTGATGATCCCGGAGGCCTGGGACGGGCATGAGGCGATGAGCGCCGAGAAGAAGGCCTTCTACGAATATCACAGTTGTGTAATGGAACCGTGGGACGGCCCGGCCTCCATCGCCTTCACCGACGGTAAGTCCATCGGCGCCACGCTCGACCGAAACGGCCTGCGCCCATCGCGCTACTACGTTACCAAAGATGATCTGGTCATCATGGCCTCCGAAGTGGGCGTGCTGCCCGTCGAGCCGGAGCGGATACTTTACAAGGGGCGGCTGCAACCCGGAAAGACCTTCCTCATCAGCCTGGAGGAAGGGCGCATCATCGACGACACCGAACTTAAGGCGAAGCTCGCCGCCGAGCATCCGTACGGAGAATGGCTGGAGCGAAACCTGAGGCCGCTGAGGAGCCTCCCGGACGTCGAGCCCCCCACACGATTGCGTGGCGAAGACCTGCTGGGACAGCAGATCGCCTTCGGGTATACGGTAGAGGACTTGAAGCGCATCCTCGACCCCATGATGAAAAACGGGGCCGAGCCCGTCGGCTCAATGGGGAACGATACCCCCCTGGCTGTGCTCTCGGACAGGGCGCAACCGCTCTACAACTACTTTAAGCAACTGTTTGCGCAGGTGACTAATCCACCTCTGGACGCCATCCGCGAGGAGCTCGTGACGTCCGTCAAGACGGTCATCGGGACCGAGGGGAATGTGCTGGACCCCGGGCCAGAGAGTTGCCGTCTCCTGAGCCTCGAAACGCCGTTCCTCGATAACGGCGCAATGGCGAAACTGACGGCGCTCAACGAGGATGGCAGGCGAGCGGTGGTGCTGCCGATTCTGTTCCCCGCAAAGGAGGGTCCGGCCGGCCTAGAGACAGCGCTGGATGAACTGTTCCGCCGAGCCGATGACGCAATCGAGAAAGGCGCCACGATTCTGATACTCTCCGATCGCGGAGTCGGCCCTGACAACGCGCCTATCCCTTCGCTTCTAGCGGTTGCAGGCCTCCATCACCACCTGGTACGCGAGAAAACGCGGACTCAGGTGGGTCTGGTTGTTGAAACGGGTGATGCGCGAGAGGGGCACCACCTCGCGCTGCTCATCGGCTACGGGGCCGGGGCCGTAAACCCGTACCTCGCCCTCGACAGCCTTGAGCCGCTTTGCAGCAACGGTCTTCCCAGCGATGGTGCGGCTTACGACAAGGCCGTCACCAACTATCTGAAGGCGACGAAGAAGGCGGTCGTAAAGATCATGTCGAAGATGGGAATCTCCACGGTCCAGAGCTACCGCGGCGCCCAGATCTTCGAGGCGATCGGCCTTTCCAAGCGGCTCGTGGACCGCTACTTTACCAAGACCACATCCCGCATAGAGGGAATCGGGGTGGAGGAGATCGCGGCTGAGGCCCTATCTCATCACGGGCGTGCCTACCCGACGCGGGAGGGAGGTCTGCGTGAGCTCGACTGGGGCGGCCAGTACCAGTGGCGCCGAGACGGCGAATATCACCTGTTCAACCCGAAGACGATCTTCCTCCTCCAGGAGGCTACGCGCTCCGGGGAGTCCGACATCTTCCGGGATTACAGCCGGCTGGTGAACGATCAGAGCGAACGCATGGCGACCTTAAGAGGGCTGTTCGAACTGAATCCGGACGGTGAGCCGGTGCCGATCGAGGAGGTCGAGCCGGTCGAGGACCTGTTCAGGCGGTTTGTCACGGGCGCCATGTCGTTCGGCTCAATCAGCGCGGAAGCGCACGAGACGCTTGCCATCGCCATGAACCGGATCAACGGCAAGAGTAACAGCGGCGAAGGCGGCGAGGATCGCCGGCGCTACACGCCCAGCCCGAACGGCGATTTGCGCCGCAGCGCCACCAAGCAGGTGGCTTCAGGCCGCTTTGGCGTCACCAGTGAGTACCTTGTGAACGCCGATGAGCTGCAGATCAAGATGGCGCAGGGCGCCAAGCCCGGCGAGGGCGGCCAGCTTCCCGGCTACAAGGTCTACCCATGGATTGCGGAGGTGCGGTATTCCACCCCCGGGGTTGGGCTCATCAGCCCGCCGCCGCATCACGATATCTACTCGATTGAGGACCTCGCCCAGCTCATCCACGACCTCAAGAACTCGAACCCGCAGGCGCGAATTAACGTGAAGCTCGTAGCCGAAGTAGGCGTGGGTACAGTGGCCGCTGGGGTTGCCAAAGCCAAGTCCGATGCCGTCCTGATCAGCGGTCACGACGGCGGCACCGGCGCCAGCCCCGAATCTTCGATGAAGCATGCCGGCGTGCCCTGGGAACTAGGCCTCGCCGAGACCCAGCAGACGTTGGTCCTGAACAAGCTCCGCGACCGGATCATCGTTCAGGCGGACGGCCAGATGAAGACGGGACGAGACGTCGTGATCGGCGCCCTTCTGGGAGCCGAGGAGTTCGGCTTCGCGACCGCGCCGCTCGTCGTTATGGGCTGCGTCATGGAGCGCGCGTGCCACCTCGACACCTGCTCGGTCGGCATTGCGACTCAGAATCCCGAGCTGCGAAAGAGGTTCGAAGGGAAGCCGGAGCACGTCATCAACTTCTTCCGTTTCATCGCTGAGGAAGTGCGCGAGATCATGGCCCAGCTCGGCTTCCGTAAGTTCGAGGAGATGATCGGCCGCAGCGACCTGATCGACACCCGCCGGGCTATCGACCACTGGAAGGCACGAGGCCTGGACCTTTCGGCGATCCTCTACCGTCCAGATGTCGGTTCGGAGGTCGCCAGGAGGCGGGTCATCCCCCAGGACCACGGCCTGGACCGGGCGCTGGATCAGGAGCTGCTCAAGCTCGCGGCGCCGGCCCTCGAGCGCGCCGAGCCGGTGACGATCGAGCTCCCCATACGCAACGTAAACAGGACAGTCGGCACGATCTTGGGAAGCGAACTCACCCGCCGGTACGGCTTCAAGGGCCTGCCGGACGACACCATCACCATTAAGTTCAACGGCACGGCAGGACAGAGCTTCGGCGCTTTCCTGCCCGCAGGCATCACCCTCTGGCTCGACGGTGACGCCAACGACTACTTCGGCAAGGGTCTCTCCGGCGGCAAGATTATCGTCTACCCGCCTAAGGAATCCACGTTCGCGCCTGAGGAGAACATCATCATAGGCAATGTGGCGCTCTACGGCGCCACGGGCGGAAGCCTGTTCGCCCGCGGTGTGGCCGGGGAGCGCTTCGCGGTCCGCAACAGCGGCGCGATCGCCGTGGTTGAGGGCGCGGGCGACCACTGCTGCGAGTACATGACCGGCGGCCGTGTGTTAGTGCTGGGTTCAACGGGTCGCAACTTCGGAGCTGGCATGAGCGGTGGCATCGCCTACGTGTATGACGCAGCCGGCGATTTCGCGACCCGCTGCAACATGGAGATGGTGGCGCTGGAGCCGCTGGAGGACTCGGAGGACCTCGACCTCGTGCACGGCCTGATGGTACGGCATGCCGAGTACACCGACAGCGCCGTGGCCAAGGGGCTGCTCCGCGACTGGCCCGAGGTCGCCCAACGGTTCGTGAAGATCATGCCGCTCGACTACCGTCGCGTTCTGGAGGAACAGCTCCGCGCGAGTCGGGCACGAGGCTCGGGCACCAGCGATACGATCAGGGCCTGACGTGGGTAAGCCAACCGGATTTCTGGAGTTTGAGCGCCAGACGCCTGAGCGGCGCCACGTAGATGAGCGCGTGCGCGATTGGCTTGAGGTATACAACGAGTTTCCAGTTGACGACCTGAAGAAGCAGGCGGGACGATGTATGGACTGTGGCGTCCCCTTCTGTCAGGACGGCTGCCCCCTGGGGAACATCATCCCTGACTGGAACGATCTCGTGTTTCGTGGTGAGTGGCGCCACGCTATCGACCGGCTGCACGCCACGAACAACTTCCCGGAATTCACCGGCAAGCTCTGCCCCGCCCCTTGTGAGGCGGCCTGCGTGCTGGCCATAAACGACGACGCAGTCAGCATCAAGCAGGTTGAGGCCTACATTATCGACCACGCTTGGGATAAGGGATGGGTAAAGCCTCAGCCGCCGCAGACCCTCACCGGGAAGACCGTCGCGATCGTCGGCTCCGGCCCCGCCGGCCTTGCCTGCGCCCAGCAGTTGGCCCGCGCCGGGCACACCGTCACCGTCTTCGAACGCGATGACCGCATTGGCGGGCTCCTCCGCTACGGCATCCCGGAGTTCAAGATGGAGAAGAGGTTCCTGGAGCGTCGGCTCGTGCAGATGGAGGCGGAGGGCGTCATCTTCCGCCCGGACGTCAACGTCGGCGTGGAGATCGACTCCGCTGAGCTGCGCGGGCAGTTCGACTCCATCTGCCTCGCCGGCGGCGCCACGCAGTCGCGAGAGCTCGACGTGCCCGGCCGCGACCTGAAGGGTGTGCACCTCGCCATGGAGTACCTACCCCTGCAGAACCGGCGCAACGAGGGAGACGAAATCCCGTCCGCTGCTTTCATCACGGCCAAGGACAAACGCGTCATCATCCTGGGCGGCGGCGATACCGGCGCCGACTGCCTAGGCACCGTGCACCGTCAGGGCGCCAAGGAAGTGCTGCAGTATGAGCTGCTGGAAAAGCCCCCCGCCGAACGTTCTCCGGAGAACCCGTGGCCTACTTGGCCCATCATTTATCGAACTTTACCCGCCCACGAGGAGGGCGGCGTCCGCGGGTACAGTATCCTGACCAAGCGCCTCTCCGGTGAGAACGGTGTCCTCAAGAAGCTCCACGCCGTCAAGGTGGAGTTCGTCCACGAAGATGGCCGCCAGGCGATGCGGGAAATCCCGGGCAGCAAGTTTGAGGAGGACGTCGACCTCTTGCTCCTCGCCATGGGCTTTCTGGGCCCGGAGAGGGACGGAATGCTGGCCCAGTTCGGAGTCGAGCTCACGGAGCGCGGCAACGTGATGGCGGCCAAGAACAAGATGACCAGCGTTCCCGGCGTCTTCACGGCCGGCGACATGGCGCGCGGGCAATCGCTAATCGTGTGGGCCATCGCTGAAGGACGCGCCGCCGCCCGCGGCATCGACCTGCACCTGATGGGCGAAACCGCCCTGCCGGCGAGCTAAGTAGCTGCCGACCTCACCGGTGCGCCGCCTTCCGCGTTAGCTCCTCAACTTGCTCCCTGAAGCGCTCCCCGTACGCCTGGGTGAGATAGGGCAGGTATTCGATTTGTCTCTCGAGCGGGAGACGGAAGAAGTCGTTGTAGACCGTCTTGCGGCAGCGGGCGCTGCCGCAGCCGCAGTGCCACCACACGTCGCCCCAGTTGTCGATGGAGTAGTCGCAGGTGATCTCCTCGCCGGCGCTGATGTCCCTTCGGGCTACGAAGTACCGGGCGCCGTCCGTCTCCTTGACGTAGACGCTCGGGTCGCAGGAGTGGTTGGTGTACCGTTCTGGCTCCTGCGCGTAGATGACGCGCCCGTCGGGGAGCCAGTCGCAATGGTACACGTGCTCGCCCTCCGGAGCGGGTTCTCTTCCGTGACGAGGCGTGAGTCGTCACGCTCGAGAATGATGTCGCCTGCCTTGAGGTCAACGGCGGCGAACACACCCTTCCCATGGATGGGGGACGGCTTGACGACGACGCTAGCCAGCTCCATGGCAGAACTATCCTACTCCACTGGCGTGCGGCCGTGCGCCAGCGCCAGGCGAACGTCCTCGCCGTGCTGCCGGTCATGCCCTCGCCAGCTCGCGACAGCACCCCCGAGCGTCCCGCCCATCCACCACACGACCGCTGGCATCGCGAACGCTGAGCCTGGCAGGGCGGTCAGGAGCTCCCGCCAGCGATCGCCACGCTGCCGCAGTTCCTCTGCGAGCTCCTGTGGGGTCGCGTCCGTCCAGCGGGCCATCTCCCGCTCGTGTGCCTCCCGATCTCGAAGCCCGAGAAAATCGGCCCTCGAGCGGCCCGCCGCTTCGACCAGCGAGATGAGATCCGAATCAGAGGCGAGGACGTGGGCAAGCACGTCTCGCACCGACCATCCGGCATTGCGGCTGGGCCATGCGAGGGCTTGCTGCTGGACGCGCGACACAACGGCCAGCAACGCCTCGCGCTCGGCCACGAGGTCGGCCTGAAGCTGTTCTCGCTCCCGTTCGTTCACGGCCGGTCATCCGTTGTCGCGTCGAACAGACCCTGGATAGACGTGATGCTCACTCCGTCGGCGGTCTGGGCGCCTCAGGGCTAAACCAATCCGCTACTATCTCGTTGGATAATTGATACCATATAGATACACCAAGCCGTCGAGAAGTGCTTCTATGTATTGGGTTTCATGATCTCTTTCACGCATGATGTGAAAGGTGAATTCGAAACCTTTGTAGTTGTGTGCGGTAAACCTTTCACGGAATCGTATGACGCTCTGCAGGAAAGGTTCCAGTTCCTTCTCACCGGCAGAGACGTAAACTTTTGCGTTCAGCGTTTGGGATTTTCGCCAAAGTTCTTCTTCTTGTTTAAAGAACAGGTAATCGTCCCAGTACAGGGCGGGGCTAGCCATGATATATCTTTGAAATAGTTCCGGGCGATTGACCATCGTCCAAGCCGCGAATAAAGCACCATAGCTCGATCCAATAAAGCCACGATTGCTTGTGTCGACTCGATATTCCTTCTCAACGAGAGGAAGTAGCTCATGCTCAATAAACGCCAAGAAGTGGTCAGCACCGCCTGACGTAGGTGTCCCTTCCGCGTACACCATTATTTTGTCCTGGGGGATATGCGTTGGAGTTAGATCTCTGCAACGATCACTTATAACCCGCATGAAGTCGCCCTCTTGCGATATACCGACAAGAATCGTGTTGGCGATCTTGCCGGACAGCTCAAGAATCTTCTTGGTCCCGGTCGTGATTTCTGTCGCAAAAAAGGCGTCGGGATAGTAGATAACTGGATAGCTGTCCTCGTTCATGCCATAGGTCGGTGGCAAATGGACGTTAATGAGATACTCCATGCCGTCAACATGTGCCGACTGAATGCGATGGGTGAAAGAGTCTTTAATGATTGTTGCCATCGTAGCCATATTTTGATCGGAATCCATCATGCTGTGCTCTCCGATTCGTTTACAAGTTCGTTATAAGTACCTCATTATCTTTAGGAGCGGTTTTTCTACCTCTTGGAGCTCCAAGATTCCGGACCGGGTCGTACAACGCCATGCGTATCGGCGAGAAAACGCGGGTAATCCAGATTATACTCGGTGGCCTCAATTTGCGTCCGATTATCGCCCTGCAGTCCCATAGAGCGCCAATAGCACCACTATGGGTTGGAAGTGTTGTCCCTAGCGTCGCCGGTAAGGACAGTCAAGGGCGGCGCGGGACCGGCCAGCCTACCGAGCGGTACTAACGACTACGCGGAAGGATGAACGGCTTGCCCGACCGCGGCGTGACGGTTTACGCTTAGGCGGCCACGAACGACAGCGGCGGCCCATCGCCCCGCCCACGGCACCGCCGACGCTGGACTGGAGGCGAACTGGACATGGCAGCGGAGAACGGATTGTACATCCTGGCCGTCGATCTCGGTACCGGCGGTCCCAAGGTCGCTCTGACCTCCACGGACGGCGAGATTGTCGGCCACGAGTTTGAGAAGACGGAACTCTTCCTCCTCCCCGGCGGTGGCGCAGAACAGGACCCGAGTGGTTGGTGGCGCGCCATCAGCGCGGCCGCAATGAGACTCCTGAGCCGTGGCCTCGTTCCCGCAGACAGCATCGTAGCGATCAGCTGCACCGCGCAATGGATGGGCACCGTCCCGGTTGACCACGATGGCAACCACCTGATGAACGCCATCATTTGGATGGACGCGCGCGGCGCGAAATACGCCAAGCGCATCACTCGCGGGTTGGTCAACGTCTCCGGCTACGGCGCGGGCAAGCTGCGGGAGTGGCTGAGGCTGACAGGCGGCGTCCCATCGCGAACGGGAAAGGACTCGCTGGGCCACATTCTCTACATTCAGAACGAACTCCCTGAGATATACCGACAGACGTTCAAGTTCCTTGAGCCGGTGGACTATCTAAACCTGCGGCTAACGGGGAAGGCCGCCGCATCATACGATACGATCACCGGCCACTGGCTGACCGACAACCGCGATCTGTCTAACGTCACGTACGTCGACAAGCTGATCGCGCTGTCGGGCGTCGATCGCGAGAAACTGCCGGACCTCAAGCCGACCGGCGCAATACTGGGGCCGGTCACGGCTGAGATCGCCAAGGAGTTCGGCCTGAGCGAAAACGTCCAGGTCGTCATGGGAACCCCCGACACAGAGTCAGCAGCCGTCGGTTCGGGCGCTATCCGCAATTTTGAAGCGCACCTCTATATAGGCACATCGTCCTGGCTGACCTGCCACGTCCCGTTCAAGAAGACGGACGTCATCAACAGCATCACGTCGCTGCCGTCCGGAATCCCGGGACGGTACCTGGTCGCAACGGAGCAGGACACCGCCGGCGCTTGTTTGGAGCTGCTGCGGGACAACATCTTCTATCCGGACGACGAGCTCTTGGGCGGCCCCGCGCCAGACGACGTTCTGGACACGTTCTGCCGGATGGCTGAGCGCGTGCCCGCGGGCAGCGACAAGCTGATCTTCACGCCCTGGCTGAACGGTGAGCGCACACCCGTGGAGAATCACCTGATCCGGGGCGGGTTCTTCAACCAGTCGCTTAGCCACACGCGGGCGCACTTCATCAGGGCGGTGTTCGAGGGCGTGGCCTACAATACAAGGTGGATGCACGAGCATGTCGAGCGCTACGTGAAGAAGCGGTTCGATGCGATCAATTTTATCGGCGGCGGCGCCAACTCCAGTCTGTGGGCCCAGATCCACGCTGACGTCCTAGACCGACGTATCCGCCGGATCAAGCAGCCGGGCCTGGCGAACGTCCGCGGCGCCGCCCTGCTGGGATCGCTCGCACTGGGATACATCACGGTCGATGACATCCCCGAGCGCGTTGAGATCACCGACACCTACGATCCGAACCCGGAGAACCGGGAGATCTACGACGAGCTCTTCGGCGAGTTCCTCAACATCTACAAGAACAACAAGCAGACGTACGCACGCCTCAACGCCACAGCATAAGGAGAGGACGGAATGACGCAGGATACAAAGAGGAAGCCCGATGACGCCAACGAAGAACGCAACGCGACGATCAAGTCGTACAGGCAGCGTTTCGAGACTTATGACAGGCTCCCCGAGACCGGACGTGACCGTGACGACATCCTGGCCGAGATGCAGGAGATGGCCTCACTGGAGGAGGCTCGGTGGAGGGAAGGCTACGCATCCGGGTCCGTCTACAACGGCGACCAAGAGCATATCGATTTTCTCAACAGGGCTTACGCCATCAACTCCCAGTCCAATCCGTTGCACACCGATCTGTGGCCGAGCGCCATAAAGTTCGAATCGGAGATCGTATCGATGACCGCGAAGATGCTCGGCGCCGACAAGTCGGGCGCGGAAGCGGGCACTCCGGAGGAGATCTGCGGTGTCGTATCGTCGGGCGGGTCGGAGAGCATTCAGCTTGCGATGAAGTCCTATCGGGACTACGCGCGAGACAAGAAGGGCATCACCGAGCCTGAGATGATCGTCCCAACCACCGCACATGCGGCATTTGATAAGGCGGCGCAGTACTTCGGGATCAAGATCATCCATATCCCCGTGGCCGACGACTACCGTGCGGATGTCGCCGCCACCGAGAAGGCGATCACCGACAACACGATCGTCATCGTCGGCTCAGCACCGCCGTTTCCGCACGGCCTGATCGACCCAATTGAAGAGCTGTCGGACCTGGCCCGCGTCCGTGGCATCGGTTTCCACACCGATGCCTGCCTCGGCGGGTTCGTCCTGCCGTGGGCGGAGAAGCTGGGCTACGACGTACCGCCGTTCGATTTCCGTTTGCCGGGCGTCACCTCGATGTCGGCTGACACGCACAAGTTCGGCTACGCCGCCAAGGGCACATCGGTGGTGCTCTACCGGGGCCACGAACTCCGTCACTACCAGTACTTCACGACCACGGAATGGCCCGGCGGACTGTACTGCTCGCCGTCGTTCGCGGGGAGCCGGCCGGGGGCGTTGAGCGCGGCGTGCTGGGCAGCCATGGTCTCCATAGGCGAGCAGGGGTACATGGACGCCACAAGGCGAATCCTGGAGGCAGCGGCCAAGATCAAGAAGGGGATCGCGGAGATACCCGAGCTCCAGGTGATCGGGGACCCTCTGTTCGTCGTCGCCTTCGAGTCGAAGGAGATGGACATTTACAAGATCATGGACGCTATGACCGAGCGGGGCTGGAGCCTGAACGGCCTCTATAAGCCTGCCTGCGTCCATCTGTGCACGACTCTGCGACATACCCAGCCCGGCGTCGCGGAGCGGTTAATCGAGGATCTGAAGGCGTCCGTAGCGTACGTCAAGGCGAACCCGAGCACACAGGGCCGCCTAGCGCCGATATACGGCATGGCAAACACCCTTCCCGACAGAGAGGTGATCGCCGACATGCTGAGAAACTACATGGACGGCTGGTACAGGCTCTCCTAGGCACCGGGCCGCGCGGACCAGGCTAGCTCTTCAGGAGCGCCAGCACCTGGTCGTGGAGCAGACCGTTGCTGGCCACGGCGTCACCACCGCGGATGGTGCGCTCGCCGCGCCAGTCGGTGAACCGCCCACCCGCCTCCTCGATGACCGGCAACAGAGCGGCGCAGTCCCAGACGTGCATCCGGGCGTCGACCACGATGTCGGCGCGACCGGTGGCGACCAGTGCGTACCCGTAGCAGTCTCCCCAGGTCCTGGCCACTGCCACCGCCGTCGCGAGGCGGCCCAGCGCCGCGGACCGGGCGGGGTCCCGCTCGGGCTGCAGCTCCGTGGTGAGGCACAGGGTAGCGCCGAGCTTGGAGGCTTTCGAGACCCGCGCCCGCCGGCCGCGCCAGCGGCAGCCCTCCCCCCTGGCGGCCGCGACCGTCTCGCCGAGCGCCGGGAGATGGATTACCCCGACCAGCGGCTCGTCCTCCCGTTCCATGCCGATAAGAACGCCATAGAGCGGTACGCCGTGGACGAAGGAGTAGGTGCCGTCGATCGGGTCGATGATCCACCGTCGCCGGGACTGGGGCCGTACCTCGCCGAACTCCTCGCCGACTATGCCATCATTCGGAAACCGCGATTCGATCGCCTGCCGGATGTACGTTTCCGCCTCCCGGTCCGCGACCGTCACCGGCGAGGCATCGGCCTTCGTCTCTACC
>CAZYOV010000031.1:5937-23127 GCA_964649215.1 uncultured Dehalococcoidia bacterium | reverse complement strand
CCCGCCTCGGCGTAAACGTGCAGCTGCTGATCGACGAGGCGGGCGCATGCTACCAGCGCGTCCGCGAGCTGGGGCCCAAGCGTCTGAGCGAGTTCGACCGCGCAACGCTCCCCCAGATCGAACACGGAGCGGCTCCCCAGTGAGCGAGACCGCCATCCTGCGCGTGCAACGGCTGCGGCCGGACGCCCATCTGCCCGAGCGGGCGACGCCAAGCTCCACCGGCTACGACCTTTACGCCTGCTTGGACGGGGATCTGGTCGTGGGGCAGGAGCCCACGCTGGTGCCGACCGGCATCGCCATCGAAGCCCCGCCCGGCTACGATGTGCAGGTGCGGCCGCGATCCGGCCTCTCGTCCAAGGGGGTGCAGGTGACGATCGGCACCATCGACAGCGACTATCGGGGGGAGGTGCTGGTCACGATGTACGTGCTGCCGTACCGGGAGCCGCACACGATACGCCCCGGCGACCGCATCGCCCAACTGGTCGTCGCCAGGACCGCCGAGGTAGTAATCGAGGAGGCGGAGGCGCTGTCAGCCAGCCGGCGCGGCGCCGGCGGCCACGGCTCTACCGGCAGCTAGCCTACCTGAGGCGTAGCCGTCACTTCTCGTCGTTGCCCCACATGAACGTCAGGTAGTAGACGAGGGCAGCCAGGCCGCCACCGATGAGCGGTCCCAGCCAGTACACCCAGTGATCGTCCCAGAAGTCCGCCACCAGCGCGGGCCCGAAGGACCGAGCCGGGTTCACCGAGGCCCCGGTCAGGGGCACGCCGACAAGGTGGTCCACCAGCACGACCAGGCCGATAGCGATAGGCGCCAGGTTGACCATGCCCCGCGGGTCCATCGCCGTAGCGAACACGGCGAACACCAGCATGAAGGTGAGCACCGCCTCCACGAGCACGCCCGCCCCCTCGCCGTCCAGCACCTCCAGGTTCAGGGCGTGGGCGCCCAGGTTGCCTTCGAAGCCCTCGGGACCGCCTACTATCGCCGCCTCCAGTAGGAGCGCCCCGATAACCGCCCCCGCGAGCTGCGCCGCGACGTAGAGGACGCCGGTGCTCAGCTTCATCCGGCCGGTGATCACGGCACCGAACGTCACGGCCGGGTTGATGTGGCCGCCGGAGATCTTGACCGTCGCCGCGACCAGCGCGGCGATCGCAAACCCGTGGGCGAACGCGATGGCTGCCAGGGCGGCTGCATCGGCGCGGGGATTGGCACCGATGACCTCGGTCACGACGACCACAGACCCGGCGCCCACGAACACGAACAGCAGAGTGGCGATGAGCTCCGCGAAGACGGCCTGCCAGGTCTTCTGCCCGAAGTCCTCAGCCGTGAAGCCCAGCGACTCCACGGAAAGCTCCCATTGAGCCATGGCGCTCCTCCTTGCCAGGATTATGCCTACAAGCTGTCTATCTGTCTTGAGAACGCATGCGAAAGTGGGTCAGTTATCGCCCTTTCCTCGTCACATCCATAACGAGTCGCCTAGCCGTTCGCGGGCAGCGACAGGGGCGAGAGATCGCGCAGCCTGCGCAGGACGCGCTGCGCCTCCCGACCCGGCGGCCGCTCCGTGTCGACGGTAATGAGCCGCTCCGGGGAGACCTCGCTGGGACGCTGGAAGCGGCGCTTCTGCGCCGCGTATATCTCCCAGCGGGCGTCGGAGGGGTCTCCCCCCTCATGCAGGCGGCGGTCCAGTCGCTTGCGGACGGCGTCATCGCTCGCTCGGCACTCCAGGCAGGCGAACTGCGCGCCCTCCGCCGCGGCGAGGCGGGCAGCCGCGCGACGGTGCTGGCGCCGCAGAAAAGACGCGTCGAGAATGACGGACCGGCCGCTGTGCAAACGCTCACGGGCCTCCTCCAGCAGCGCTGCGTACGTTCTGTCCGTGAACTCCCGCGTGTAGATTCCGCGCTGGAACGGCTCGAAGCGGTGGTCCGCAGGCGCCAGTCCGGCAAGCCGTTTTCGGACGACGTCCGATGAGATGACGTCTATGCCGGTCAGTCCGGCCAGACGCCGCGCCAGGGCCGACTTGCCGGTGGCGGTCAAGCCGCAGGTGATGACGAGCAGCGCCGGCGGCAGGCTCTGTGCGTAGCGGCAGGCGAGCTCGAAGTAGCGCCTCGCCGCCCGGGCGGCGGCTCGCCGCTCGCGCAGCGGCACCTCCGGCTGGTCCAGCAGGAAGGCCTCCACCTTGCCGCGCACGCTGGCGCTGTAGCAAGCGTAGAAGTCCAGCACCTCTGAGAGCTCGCCGTCCCCCGATCTCTCCACGTAACGATCCACGAAAGCCTTGGCCAGGTCGCTCCGGTCCCGGTAGTCCAGGTCCATCGCCAGGAAACCAACGTCGCGGGCCACGTCCAGCAGGCTCAGCCTGCGGCTAAATTCCACGCAGTCGAAGATGCAGATACCGTCCACGAAGCAAACGGCATCGGAGCGCAGGTCGGCGTGCACGCGCCTGATCCGCAGCTCGTCTACGCGCCTACGAAGGACATCCTCCTTCCGTGCGAAGAAGGCCTCCCCGTACGCTTGAAGGACCCGGTCCTGCTCCGGCGTGATCGTCCGGCCGATATACGGGGTCCACTGCTGGACGTTCTCCCGCCAGTTGTACCGGATAGCCCAATCGCCGTACTCAGCGATGCGCACGCTGGTCTCGGCGTCAGCGTGGAAGCGGGCGAGGCGATCAGCGACGCGCCGGATCATCTGGTCTGTCACCTCCGCCGACTCCAGCAGACGGTCCATCATGCGGTCGGCGGGGAGGCGGCGCATGTGCACGGCGTACTCGATAACCCTGCCCACGCCGTCGACGGTGATGCGGCCATCCTGATCCCGTATCCGGGACACGCCGAGGTACGTATCGGGGCAGAGACGGGCGTTGAGGATCACCTCCTGGCGGCAGTAGTACCGCCGCTTCCCCAGAGTCGAGAAGTCCAGGAACCCAAAGTCCACCGGCTTCTTGATCTTATACACATGCTCACCGGCGAGGAGCACGTACGAGATATGCGTCTGGATTAGCTTCACGCTGTGCACGGGGTGGAGATAGGCTGCCGGGTCGAGCAGGGCACGTATGATGGGCGGAAGGGCGCTTTCAGACATGGCCGACCAAGTATAGCAATACGCCGTAACGGGGAACAGAGCGGGGTATACTGCGGACGGAATGCGGAACGCAGAAGTAGTGACGTGCTTCCTGCTGCGTCGCGGCGAGGGCGGCGATACGCTCCTGCTGCTGCGCCGCAGCGACCGCGTAAGCACGTACCAGGGGCTGTGGGCAAGCGTCAGCGGCTATTTGGAATCGGAGTCGCCCCTGGAGCAGGCCTATCGCGAGATCGAGGAGGAGGTGGGGCTGCATCGCAGCGACCTGCGACTGCTGGCGCGGGGGGAGCCGCTCGTCGCCGTCGACGAGACGATCGATACGCGCTGGACGGTGCATCCGTTCCTGTTCGAGGTGCTTCGGCCGGAACGCGTGCGTCTGGACTGGGAGCACGTGGAGAGCCGCTGGGTGAGGGTCGAGGAGATGGGCGGACTGGAGACGGTGCCCAGGTTGGAGGAGGCGCTGGGGCTGGTATACAGCGGTCCCTAAAAGCACACACCCCACTGGTTGTTGCCAGTGGGGTGCCCAAAGGGACGTTTAACTTGTTCTGTAATACCCCCGAATCGTTCCTCTCTGTCGGCGACGAACAGGGCCGCGCCTTCGGCAGTCGGCGTTATGGAGGCGACTTGCGGGCCGTCCACAACGAGCCGCTGCACTAGGTTATCTAGCCAGCCGGGGGAGAGGCCCTTATCCTTCGCCAGCCGCCAGGACTCGCCCAGGTTGCGGGCGCACTCCAATGCAACCTCTACGTCGAACGCTTCCCGAGGCTGATCTGCGGCTAGTTCTTTCCTTAGCGGGGCGATATTCTGCTTCATTTCGATCTCATCGATTTCACCGAGGACGAACAGCCGGTGTTGGCGGGCTATCCGGCCCCGTAGCTTCGTCGCACGGTGAGGGTCGTATTGAGCATCCCATACCGCCTGTGCGCGGGCGAGGGCCTTCTCAACGACGGCTTCTGGTAGCACCATCCCGCTGATGTAACTGGCGACCTGTTCCTCTAGCACTTCCGCCTTGACCATCCGCTGAGAGCAAGCGTCTTTCCCGAGCCGCTGCGCCCGCTGACAGCGCATGTAGCGGACGCGGTTCGTTCCTCCCGTCGTGCCCACGAGCGGAGTGCTGCAGGCCGCACAGAAGGCCAGGCCGGTGAGCGCATACCTCTTCCTGCCGAAGGGGCGGGACGGGGACAGGCGGGAGCGCTTCTCCAACTGTCGGCCAACCCTCTCAAACAGCGCCTTCTCAACGATGGGCGGATGGGCGTCTTCCGCTACGATCTCGCCCTTGTGGGTTACGTGGCCCAGGTAGATCGGATTTCGCAGGAGAGCGGCAAGGCTCGTTGAATTGCCGATGTGTAGGGCTTGCACCACTTGGGGCATAAGCTCGCGCAAGGATCGCTGGCCCCTCGCGTACACTTCGAAGGTCGCCTTGACGTAGGGGGCTACGTCCGGGTCGAGGATGAGCTTGCCGTCCCGGCGCCGGTAGCCCACGGGAAGGTGGCCGACAGTTATCCCCTGGCGCAGCACTTCGGCGATGCCGGCCCGTGTCCTCTCGTTGCTCGTGTCCCGCTCAAACTCGGCTATGGTCCCGAGCATGTTTCTCATCATCCGCCCGCCGGGGGTGCCGGTGTCGATGGATTCTCCGATAGAGACGATGCCGACGCTAGCTGCCTCTAAGCGGTCACAGATGGTCAACAGGTCGCGGAGGGAGCGGGCTAGCCTGTCCAGCTTGGCGAAGACGACGCGTTGAAAGCCGCCTGCCTCAGCATCGGCCAACAGGCGGGCCAATTCCTCGCGGCCTACTATCGCCTTCCCACTCTTGCCGGCGTCGGTGTAGACCTCGCCCAGGTCCCAGCCCTGGGCCTGACAGTAGGCGTGGATGGAGCGGGTCTGAGCGTCCAGCCCGTAGCCTTCCTTCGCCTGTTCCTCAGTCGATACCCTTGCGTAGCCAACCGCTCTCATGGTCCCGTCCTTTCTCCATCGCTTTCCCCTTACGTAGACGCTCTAGCAGCCCTTTCGTCTCCCTAGTAGGACCAGTCTGGCTCTTCGTCGTCCAGATCCTCAAGCCTCACATACGGGGCATACGCGTCTCGGTCGCCCCGGTCCTCGAAGGCCCTCTGTTGGCGTCGGAGGGAGTCTTGATAGGATTCCCCGTGTATCTGTTTCCACTCTGCCGGGCTCACGACGCGGATATAGCCGTCTGCGGCAGGCATCGGCGCGGGCACCTCTTGCTCGGGGGCGATGGCGTCCGGTTCCTCAGCCATGCTTCTCTACCTCCAAAGCTCAGGGCGGTATCGCCCGAAGAGGGCGCGGGTTCGCGCCTCAAGTTCTGCACGGCTCGCAGACCTCGGCACGGGCGGCAACGGGTCGGATTCCGGCGGTTGCCGGGGCGCTGGCCTGCTGTCCCGCCAGGTGCGGCGGAGATACCGCAACACCCTCACGATCAGCGGGGGCGGTTTGGCTTCCCCCGGATAGAAGGTCTGGCCGCAGCCTGGGCACGAAAAGGGGTCAGTAGCTTTGGGCATCGCAGGCGGTTTTCTTGCCGCACGCGCATCTCAGCGGGATGCTGACGGCCTTCCCACAGTGGGTACACGCGATCTCCAAGCGATCCTCGTGCTCCGCTAATTCATGCTGCCCCTCATGCGGGCAGGGCAGCGCCCGAAACTTGCTTACAGTCGAACTGATGTAGTGTCCCATTTCTGTTCTCCTTTCACTCGCCGACGCTGATGTAGCCGCGCGGACGAATCCGAAGTTTGCCTCTTCGGCGTGATCCGTGACCTCGACGATAACGCGCACGTCTAGGTCCTCGCCGGCCGCGTAGGCTTGCGGGTTGAAATCGCTTTCGATGCCTACCGCCCGCCTTGCGCCAAGCCCTACCGCGTTAGTCTCAAACGTCATGGAGGACACGTCGCGGACGGTGGTGCCGTTGTCCAACGTCATTTGCAGCGTCGCCTTCAACTCGCGGTCGGGGCTGCGCGTCGGCACCATCATGTAGAATTGGGCTCCCTGCGGGAAGCCGGTCTTGCCGATGTTGACCCACGGGCCGGTCTCGCTGAAGCTGTTGGTGGAAACGGCCATCCCCCCAAATGCGGGAAACTCGCCGTCGTTGCTGTAGATGTTTGAGTTTTCGTCTAGCACCGTGTCACCTCCGCGCCGGTCCTGGCGTGTAGTGGCCGGGCAGCTTCCCCGCCAGCTTCTTCATGTTGATGTGGCCGCCGCCGCCCTGGCCCGTGACAAGCTGCCTATCGGTGCGGAAGCCTACGACGCCAGCCCGGCTCGACTCGCCGGCGGCAATGCGGGAGAAGATGCCCTTGCGGGCCTTGCGGCCAGCCTTCGTCTTGATCGTCTGATCCGGTTTCTTCGGGCGTAGTTTGCTCATGGATCACTCCTATTTGATGGATCGGTAGCACGCAGAGCAATTGCCGGGGAAGCTGATAACGTTTGTGCAGGGCGGCTTGCCATCCCTGCCCTTCTCGAAGTTGCCCGGGCACTTGATCCCTGCGTAGCGAGCGGTCACGGAGAAGGTGTGCTCCAACTCCGAGCTGTCCGGGGCTATCTCACCGGCGGCGACGGCATGGAGCAACGCGGACACGAGTACGCGGGAAACCACGTCCCAGCCGTCTTCAGCCCGCAGGTAGAGCACGCCGTCGCGGAAGTAAGGGCCGTCCTCGCCGACCTCAAAGGCAGGCGGTCTCACGTCCCCACGGCAGGCGCGTTCTAGGAAGTTGGCGACAGCTCCGGCCTGCATCGGCTACGCCTCCATGTCCGCGAGCTGCTTGCGGACGGACTCGCGGACGCCGGCCCAATCCGCTTCCTCTTGCTCGCCTTCGGCGATCCCTTGTTCAGTGATAGCCCGCGCCTTTTCGGGATTCCACTCCGAATCCCCGGAGGCCGGGATAGGCTTGCTCGTGCTGGCAGCGCGGGACTGGATTTCGTTCAACGCCTTGATCGCGTCCGGTAGACTCATCGCGTCCAGCTTCTTAGCGCCTTCCTCGCCTAGGGACTTTATCGTGTCCCCGTACACTTCCGCAATCGTGTCTTGCAGCTCCGCGTTGACGCCCTCGCCCACTGCCTCGTTGACGGCTGACGCTTGCTGGGCCTCTGCCATCTTCCCGGCCATCATCTCGCCGAACGAGGAGAAGTCGCCGCTCGCCTGGGCCTCCCGCAGGCTGGCCTCAAAGTCTGTGCGACTTTTCTCCGTGACCTGGGCCTGTTCCCTGCGGGTCTCGGCAGCACCAAGCGCGTCTTGGAGAACCGCCTTGCCCGCGTCCGTCCCCAGAAATTCGCGGGCGGCGTCGGGATCGGTTGCGACCGCCTCTACGTCCTCCGCAGTCAGGGCCTCTCGAATGTCGTCACTCATGGTCTGTTCCTCCTTCTCCTGCTAGTTCGTCGGACTCGGCACGGAGAGCTTCCTGGCTCTTGCCCGGGCCACTCTCCGCGCCCGCCCGTATCTCGAGGCGGATCGCCCGCAACAGGCAGATCGCCTCGTCCAGCTGCCCGGCCAGCAGCCCGGCGGCCTCAGCCAACGTCACGTCGGGCGCAGGGCGGGGACCATCCTTTAGCTGGACCTTCCCAACCTTAACCATGCACTACCTTCCTTCCTTTCGCTTCGGTCCATTCCTCAATGCTCACGATCCAGCCCTCACCCGGCAGTTGCTCCAGCGCCTTCACGCTCCGCACCCTGATGATGGTTCCGCCGATGTGCAATCGCGGCGGTCGCCGCCTCTCGTAAGAATGGAGAACCAATCTCAAAAATCCTTCATAGCTCACCCTGTACACGTCCCCGCTCAGGTGGTGGGAATCGGGCACGGAGTACGAATACTTCCGGGCTGGACGGGGCTTGCGGGTCACAGCACACCGACCCTCTCTCCGACGCTTTCACCGAGCGGGGCTCCCAGGAGACCGAGGCGAGCGGCGTCCTGATCGCGTAGTCCCGCCTGCTGGATGCTGCCCGGATACCACTCGACAAGAGTAGGATTCTCCATCAGGAAGCGGGCGCGGTCAGCGTTGAGGAGTCGTCGTCGGGCCTGGGGTTTCAGGTCCATGATGATGGCTATGCGGATAAGCTTGTACTGGTGCTCCGTCAGGGGCTTGGTCTGTAGTTGCTGCAACGCTAATCGCCAAGCCAGGAGAGCGGGAACGCGGATCCTGCTCAGGTCGGCGCCCCTCTCAGCCAATGCGAACCTGATCTCTCGGCTCACCCTATCGGCCAAGCCCCGAATGCTATCAATGAAGTCGCCATCCTCGACGCTCATCCCCCGATAGGCGGGGAGGCGTAGAAACTCATCGTAGCTTCGCTGGGCCGCGATGTAGGTCCGGTGCAATTCCGCCATCCGGGGGTCGGTCCAGTTTCGCGTCGGGTACGTCAGCAAGATGTAGTCGCGGAATTGCTCGGCCTCCGGGAAGCGCGTCCAGAAGGCATCCCTCGCTTCCCGCCAGCGTTTCCAGGCGGCGGGGGTCGGGTCGGCGCCGGGGAGACCGGCGAAGTTCTCCGGTTGAATTGCATGGAAAATCCTCGCGTAGTAGTCTTGGAGGGTTTCGTTACTCCGCCTCTTCGGGTCGGAGTCCTGGCCATCGAGTAGCGTCATGGACAGCCACGCGTGTTTGCCCATTAGGTCGCCGAATGCGGCCCGCCAGTCGGCAACGGTGACGTTGCCCGCCTCGACGCCCTTCCACAGGCCAAGTAGCGTAGTCTCGTGGAGTTCGCGGGACTTCTTGATGTCCTGAAAGGCGAACTCCTCTGCGGACATCTTGCCCCGATGCTTGTCGAAGAACGCCTGACGCGCTTCGTCCAGCTCACGCAGGCCAGCGTCGGTGCGGAGCACGTCCGCCCTCTCGCCTTTGGGCACATCGGCCCATGACGAATAACCCAAGTCCTGCGCCTTGATGTCCGCTTCCTCGCGGAAGAGGGCGGGGGGCAGCTTCGGCGTGGTCCTGAGCCCGAATATCTCTCCGGTGGCTTCAAGCTGGCCCTTGCGGACGCCTTCGACAGCCTGTTCTACGCCGATGGGGAAAAACTGGCGGGCAATGAACTCCGCTGTTTGCTCTTCTGTGACAGGCAGCGGATCACCGAAGACGTTGACCGTTTCTCCCTGCTGGGCGGCGATTACGTCCCGCATAATCGAAAACGGGATGCCCGCCTTCGAGCGTAGGAACATCTCTAGGTGTTTGGGGTCGCCCGTGGTCGCGGTCCGCGCCGCTGCCCTCATGAACGGGTAGAAGGGGCCGAAGAGGTTCACGCGTCCCTTCGGAGTGTTGATGGACAGCCAGTCGGCCTTGTTGGGATCGTCTAGGTTGGGCAGCTTGCCGTTGAGGGCGTAGTTGGCCCCGATGGTTACGGCGGTTGCGCCGGCCAGCATGGAGCCCAGGGCGCGTAGGGCTTCCCGGCGCCGGACTCCCCCCTGCGCCACGTCCGAGATCAGGCCCAAGTTGGCGCGGAAGAATCGCGGGGCGAACAGGGCCAACGATTCGATAGCTCTCTGCGTCCGCCCCAGGCCAAGAGCGGCGTCGCTCAGGGTGCCCAACTCCTTGCGGACCACGGCGGCCAGGGCAGCCATTTCGTCGCTGTTGCGGGCGGTGAGCCTGACCGCTTTCCACATTTCCGTTTGGCCCACGACCACGAACCATTCGAAGCTCCGGTTGAAACCCCGGAAGGCCGAGCCGATGATGGGGACCCGTAGCGGTAGGCTAGCGAGCCCCCTCTCGGCGAACAGAAACTCCGTGGGCCTCATGATGGCGCCCAGGCGGATACCCTCTTCCATGACGGCATAATTGCGAGAGACGTAGGCCAGCGGGTCGGCGACGAACGAGGCGACACCGTAGGCGGTTGCTTTGCTCCATGCGACTGGGTTCCTAAAGAGCAACAATCCACCTTGTACCATTGTTGCCGAGAAGTCCGCCGTCGTCTTGAACGCTCTAATCAGTTGCGTGGCGGGGAGAAGCGCACTCTCAGCGACCGACCGGCGAGCGCCGGGGATCAGGAATTCCGACAACTCCTCTGCCAGCTCGCGGGGGAAGATGCGATTTCTCGGGCCGAAGATTTCTCCGATGCCCGGACGCCTAGCCCGCTCACCGGCAGCCTTCAACGCTCTACGGGCCTGCGCGAAGTCCCGGCGGGCTACCTCGAATCCGGCGGTGTCCCCTGCGGCCTTCGTCGCCTTCAGCCGGGCGCGGGCATCATTGACAGCATCGCGTAGGGCCTGGGGGATCCGCTCGCTCGGCTTCAGCCCTAGCGTGGTAAGTTCTCGCAAGGCGTTCTCGTCGGCGATGGATCGGATGCCTGCGTGTACCCTTGCCCTCATCAGGACAACGGGATCGCTCTCGTATTGGAGACCGGAGCGAGCGCCGTCTTCAATGTCCCCGAAGACGCGGCCCAGGGTGTGCGCCTGCTTGGAGCCAACGGCCCGCCTGACGTAAGCACCAGCGGCCTTCTCGTTGCCCGACTTGACGACGGCACGTGGGAAGTAGGCCGCGTCTCCCTCTAGGAAGACTAGGCGGACGTTGACCCCGTTTTCCAGTTCGGCCTTCACAACCGAGTCAAGTATCTGCTTCGCGTCGTCAATGACGCGCCCTTGCTCAGCGGTCAGGATGTACTTTTCTGGGTGCTCAACGATGTGTCCGAAGTGGCCCTGTAGCCCCTTCGGTATCGTGGCCCCCGGACGTACCTCTACACCACGGGCGAAGCCTTTGCCGTCCAGGCCCAACACGCCCAGGTCCTTCCGCCAGCGGTTGATCGCGTGGGCAGCCGCGCCGCCCTCATTCTCGACGTAGATCGCGTGTTTGATGCGGGACATGAGGACGGGGTCCGTTTCCGCCAGCGCCCTCTTGTTGACGAACCCCACGATCTGCCGCCCGCCGGGGAGCCTTGCGACTCGCTGCCAGAAGGCGAGCTGTTTCTTGTCGGCGCCGCCCAGGACGGTTTCTGTGAGGCCCTGATAGTTCGCCGGCTTATACGTGCCCGGCGGGGTGTCAGGGACCATCTTCGCCCGCACTTCCGGCGGCAGTTTCGGCCCCGCTGCCTGTGCCTCAACCTGTCGCAATGTTGGGAACTTACCAGCCTCGCCAGCCTCAGACGCGCCGAGAGCGGCGGCCTTTCCCTCGCCTGGCAACGTTCCGGCAGCTCTCGTCAGGCGGGTACTGACGACACCCGCAGCGACGGAACCGCCAAGGAGACCTGCCAGTTCGGCAATGATTTCGCCCTCTTCTCCCGCGATTTCTCTCCCAACTAGTCCACTCGTACGACTGCCGGCCAAGGAACCGCCGATGAGAGCGGCCCCACGGATGGCCCCCGCACGGCCAGTTGCGCCCAGAGGCCCGGTCACTGGCAGGGTAGCGACGAATGGAAGCGTGCTCAGACGCGGGCCGAGGATGTCTTTCAACACGGGCAAAGGCGCACCCTCCGGGCCGTAAGCCGGGGAGCCCAGGTCTATCCAGTTGGCCTTAGCCGCGTCAGACTTCGCTAATTCATCCGAGTCGAAGGCACCGAGGATCGCCGTCTTGCCGGTCTCGCGGATGCCCGTGTCCGTTAGGTCTATCCCGATGCGGGGTTGACCTGTCGAATGGCTGATGATTAGGCCAGCGCGAAAGGCTGCTTCGTGTTCCGCCGGGGTCAACGGGTCGCCCGTCCTGGCCTTCCGCTGGAGTGCCCGCTGGATCACGGGGTCGATGGTCTGGGAGCGGCCCCCGGCAATTGCGCGGAAGATGTTGCGAGCACTCAGTATACGGCGACCCTCCGCTTTGCTGGCACTGACGAACTCGCGGCCCGCCCTCTCGAAGGGCTTTGCGATGCCAGTCCCGACATCCTCGCCGATGTCTGCGATTTTCGAGAAGAGCCCCATCTACCCTACCTCCCGTTCTGAACGGCGCGAATTGCTGCTAATCATTTGTTGCTCACCTATAGGGGTACACATGGTTAGCAACAATAAACGTATAGGCATCCCCAGGCTTCGCAGGGGATGGATTTGTTGCTCATCAACTGTGTGTCTAATGGTTAGCAACAAATTTCACTCCTGCCCCGCCGCTGCGTACAGACCCGCTTTCGAGCCCTTCGGCTCCTGAGCCACCTTGACATCGCCCGCCGCTGTCAATTCCTGAATGGCCCGTTGCACGCTGGACCTGGGAAGGCGCGTCGTGACGGTTAGGGCCGTGACGCTGCTAGGGGTCTTGGCCGACTTCATGGCGGCGAGCACTTTGACGTTGTTGGCCTGGGCCGGTGTCGCCTCGCAGAAGGACATCGCGTAGGTGTTTGGATCGCTGCCAAAGGCCAGCTCAAAGGCGGGGCGCGTCGGTGAGCGCTTGTCTGAAACCTCCAGCGCTAGCTTGCCCCCGACTATCCGGTGTAGACTCCATGCGGCCTCGAAAAAGCCAGCCTTCATGGTCGAGCCCCACGCCCTGCTACGGATGTCCCGCCGCGCCCTGTCGGGGCTGGGCTGGGCCTCGTGGTCGAGCAGGAGAAAGGCGCAGTCCCACGCCTGGGCGACCTCTTTTAACCACCGCATGACTTCCCCGTAATCGTGGCCGAAGTCGGCAGCGGGCGCCCCACATGCTACCGCCGTATCGAAGATAATGAGTACCGGCGTCTCATTGAGCACCACGGCGCATTCGTCGATGGCCTGTTCCAGCCGTCGCTGCGCCCCGTCTTTCTGGAAGTGGAACTCGCCACGGCCCACGATGGCGATGCTCTCATAGTTGGTCTGCCCCAAGCGGAACTTGGCGATCTTCCGCAGCCGGTCGATCACCGTCTCTTCGCCATCGTCTGCGGCGATGATGAGAACGGAGCCAGCCTCCTTAACCTCGCGGCCCAGGAAGGTGTTGATCTCGTTGGCGATGCAGAGGGCCAAGTCCAAAGCGAGGAAGGACTTGAACGTTCCCGGCAGCCCGGAGAGGACGCTGACGGACCCGCGCCGCAGAAGGTCGGGGACGATCCATCGGGGCTTGGGGCGGGCTCGCCGTTGCGCTTCGGGCCAAATGACTTTCATCCGCTCCCCGTTGTCGGGGCCTGCCTTCGCGTCAACGGCATCGGTGTTTATATTGGCGTTCTCGAAGGCGTCTGGTACTTCGCCGTCAAGCATCTTGCCGTCTCCGGTTCACGGCTCGGTGCCGTTCGATAAGGACACTGGCTGGCTCGAAATGAAGCGGCTCGGCCTCACGGTCAAGGGGAAGCCCGGCGGCTTCCAGGGCCTGTGCCCATGCTCGTGTTTGGTACAGCGGGAGCTTGGCGTCTTGCGCTCCGTTCTGTTCGCGGTCTATAATTGTCATGGCGGGAGTGTGATGCTCCTTCCGAACTGGTCGGGTCGTGCCGCTGAGTCTCCCCAAGAGCCGGCGGCCGATTCGTTTTCTGAGCGGCTTCTAGTCCCGTCCGTCAGGTGGGGACTCAGCTATGCGACAGCGGCAACCTCCCTCACGCGAACGCGATTCAGGCGCTCCATCTCCCTCTCGATTGCTGGAACCAGAACGTCACGGGCGCGGCTCATGATCTCGTCCGGCACCTGGCGATAGCCCAATTCGAGATTCGACAAGTAGCTAAGACTGACGCCAATTTCCTTTGCGGCTTTCTCTAGGCTGAACCCGGAGACGCGGCGGTAGAAGCGGATTTCTTCGCTTCGGCGGGATGCTGTTGCCTGCATAGAATCAACCTCCAATTCCACCGTATACTTATGGCACCAAGATGTCAAACCGGCCTAGACCACATTGGGAAAAGGGCGGGGTGGGCCTTAGCATCACCCCCGACAACACGATTAGCCGCCAGTCAGCAGGAGCGGAATCCGCTGGACGGTTTGGGGGCGTTGTGTCCGTCTCGACTCATAGATGCCATTGTCGCCCGCAACGTTACCGATCCCCAGTGACCGCCTGAGAGCCCCGTCAGCGCCTACCCCTTCGCTGTGCGGTCGAGGGGTCGGGAGCGTGAGTCAAGGCGTCACATACGGCAGACTGCTAACGCTCGCTGGCTAATCGCTCCCCCGTCTGGCCATGATCGGCGTGACACACCCTGATGGGTCAGAGAGTGTGGTATAATCGCGTCTCTCGGCTCGCCCTTTCCGGGCTGAGAGATGGGACAGGGCGCAGCGCATGGCTTGGACACGACCGGTTGCTGCGCCCCTTCTTATGGCCGTCTGGTGGTATAATCATGTCTCGCGGTCGTTAGCGGCCGTGAGGCATAGGGCGCAGCGGTTTTTGCAACTGTGGCCGCTGCGCTCATTCTTTGTGGCCGTGCAGTGGTATAATCATGTCTCTCAGCCCTCCCAATGGGCTGCGAGGCAACTGGCGCAGCGGTCATGTCGCACAACGGGCCGCTGCGCTTTTCTCCTTGTGGCCGCGTGGCGGTTATCCCTGCGCGATTCGCCAAGGGGTCGGCGATCTGCCCCCGCCCTTGTATTCCCGGTTCCCCCTGTATTTCCCGCTTTCGATCCCCGGCCCCAGGCCAGCGATGGGCAACGAGCGAATAGGATAGACGAACACGCCTACTCCCTCTCTCCACGCTGCCTCCGCTAGCCGGGTCCCATGGGGTTATTCGCTCGCTGAGAGCCGGTGAGAGTGAGCGGGCGCCAGAGCTTTACGTCCCACCTGCGACTGGGAGAGGAAGGGCTATACGTGAGGGATACGCTGGCCCTACGCGGGCCGCACGTGACGCGGCTCAGTCCCGTTGACGTGGGAGCCGGCAGGGCGTCAAGGTGGGGGTGTCAACGAGTAGCCGCCCGGCGTGTCAGGCAACAACGCGGCTCGGGCGGCCTAGAGGACAAAGGAGGTAGCCAATGTCCACCAACCCCAGTGTACCAGGAGCTAAGTTCGACTGCGTGTTCTGCGGGGCCGGCCTGCGCCGCGGCGACTGGGCCAACCTGGATCACGCCCTGGCCCACTTCGGGACCCCAGACGAGTTTCTACCCGCTCTACACCGCGAGTGCGAGCGGCACGGCTTTGACGAGTTGGAGGCGCACGAGCTGACGAACCGGGCCGACGAAATCCTGGCGATGTAGGCGACCCGATCCCCGCGACGTAGCCCCTGGCCTACCCCCGGCTGGGGGCTTTCCCTATTAGTACGTGCATACTAATATCTGGCCTTCGCATCCCCTAGACGCCGCGTTCCGGTGCATCATTCGATAGCTTTGCGGGGCGCTTCCCCTCTCCCAGATACGGAACCGCGACCCCTTGTCTACGCGCCATGTGGCCTTCTACACGGTAACAGGTAAGTCTACGCCCTACCTCTGGCCCTATCCCCTACACGGAACCGTGTAAGGACGCGGAGGCGACAGGGAGTAGGCATCGCTCCTGACGCTATTCCCTAGCCGATCCGACTACTCCCGTATGCGAGCCGACTTGGTACGTCGCGGGCCGGGATGCCCCGGTTTTCGCAGGCCCCCGAGCACTAACTTACACATGGCGGTAGCAGTCGGCTAGATCGGACTTACGCCTGCGGCCAAGCGACGGACTCGACAGGGACGCGCAGGGCCTTCGCTAGCTTCTGTCGCGTCTTCGGGTAGGCGCTACGTTCGCCCCGTTCAAGGGCTCCAATGGCCCCAGCCGATACGCCCGACAGCTTGGCTAGGTCGATCTGCGATAGCGCCCGGTTCTGGCGGATTTCCCGCAACGTCGCCTTGTCCATGCCCCCACCATAGCACACCCCAAACAGAAGTGCAAAGGTAGTGCGGTGAATGCCCCATTCGCCTTGACAACGTGCGAGGAATATGCGAGAATCATGCTGGCGGTTGGCGACAGCCGCCGTCCGGACGGATTAGCAGGAGAAGCACCAATGGAAAGGCGCGAACTAGAGGAGCGGGTAACGGGATGGCTGGCCTTGCGGAAGGCTGAAGGCTTGCGGCCGACCACGCTCCAGACTTACGCGGATCACGTCCGCATCTTCCTACGCGCGTTAGGGGACCGCGAGCTGACGCCGGCCGTCTTCGCTGACATCTTTCGGGCCTACGGTGAGGGCCACTCGCCAGCGTCCTGCCGGACGATCTTCATTAGTACCAAGCTGTTCCTGAAAGGTATCGACCGCGTTGACCTTGCGGGGTCGATGAAGAAGCCACGCGCGGACGTTCCGCCGAAGGTCATCTACACGGAGGCGCAGATGCAGACAATATGGAACGTTCTCCGCAATGACGGGTCGGCAACAGGGCTGCGCGATCACGCCGTCATCGGCGTCCTGTACTACTGCGGCCTTCGCGTATCGGAGGTATGCGCTCTCCAGATCGACGATCTCCTGGGAGAGACAGAGGCCGTTCAAGTCCGCGGCGGTAAGACCCGGTTCGCCCGGCGCATCGTCCCACTGGTAGAGCCTGCCCCGGAGATCATCGCCGCGTACATCGGGCGTGGCCGGCCCCGCCTCATCTACCATCACACCGACTGCCTGTTCTTGGGCATCGGCGGGGAGCCGACGACGCGCGATACCATCCGCCAGATGTTGAGGCGGCGCGGGGAACAAGTGGGGTTTCCACTCGGCGCCCATCGCTTTAGGCATACCTGGACGACGAATCATTGCCGGGCTCGCACCAACCCCGCCATCATCGGCCAACTAGCCGGGTGGTCCCCGAAAAGTTTGCTGGAAATGATGGTCAACTACAATCACGCGGATATTGAGGATTTGCGGAAGGCTCAGCAAGCCGCGTTCGGCCCCGTGCCCGACCTGGCGATCACGCGGCGCACCCTCGACGCGTAAGGGTTTGACAGCGGGGAGACAATGGAGGGCGAGCTATGAGGATCCAACAGGAAGGAGAACGAGGATGAAGATTCACGACATGCTAGCCGAGAGGATGCGCCTTGAGTGGGATAGCCACAACGTATTCGTGTTCCTCCAGGGCGACAAGCTGCCTGTCAAGGGTATGGACACCCTTATAGGCCCCCAGGCGTTTGCCAGCGAGTTGAACGCCCTTGTCCAAAAGCACTTCCCAGGCACGCGGACGCGGCTAACGACGCTCAATGCGGGCGGGGGGCTCGCCGGGCAGTCGATTGAGCCGTGGGACTACGGGCAGGGGACTCAGCCAGACCTCATCGACATCGAAGACCCTGAGAACGGCGACTAGCTTTCAGCGCCCCCCCGCCCCTTTCCCGAGCTTCCGGGGGGACGGACGGCCTGCCCCCCTCATCCCCCCAGCCCCATCAGTCCGCCGAGCACCCCCATCGCTCGGACGGCA